>NEUS01000004.1 GCA_002288455.1 Opitutia bacterium Tous-C1TDCM | reverse complement strand
GTGATTCATTCATGGTAACAGTTGCCCACGGCATCGCTTCAGCCTCCGCGAAGCGCCCCCGCGGGCCGACCTGTTACCCATGTCTGGAAACTATTGTGTCACCTATGTTCTGAAACCGGACCGATCCTGCATTTCCGCGGGCCCCGTTTGTCCTGTTGATCCGCTGCATCTTTCCTGTCGATCCTGTCCCGGTTTTGGTTGGGACAGGAGGGCGGCGACAGGATTGACGGGAAGGAAGTGGCGTTGCCCTGACTCAGCCCCGCATCAGGGCCTCGAGGCGGTCGCAGCGCGCGGGGCTGCCGGCGACGTAGACGATGCGCTTCATCTTGAGGTCGAAGGTCCGCATCGGCACCTGCGCACCGTTGAGAAAACGCACTTCGCCGCCGCCGCCACGGACCAGCGGAATCGCCGCCGCGAGATCCCAGATCTTCACGTTGTAGTCGACGCAGCCGTCGAGCAGTCCCGCGCCGACGTACGCCAGGTGCAAGGTCGCGCTGCCCAGGCCACGGATCTTGTAGTGCGAGAGGATGCCGGTCGCCATCGGCAGGAGCGTCTTGTCGAAGGGACTGTGGAAACCGATGAGGGTTTCCTTCGAGTCGGGCGCGGTGCTGGCGCGGATGGCGCGGTCGCCGTCGAAGACGCCGAAGCCAGGGCCGCCCTTGAGCAACGAGCGCCGGCTCAGGTCATAGACCCAGCCGTAAATCGGTTCGCCGTTTTCGCAGAGCGCCAGCGCGATCGCGCAATGCGGGATGCCGAGGGCGAAGTTGTTGGTGCCGTCGATCGGATCGAGCACCCAGGAGAACTGCGCGGTCACCGGGATCGGCACGTCGGTCTCGGCCAGTTCCTCGCTGAAATATTGGTCTTGGGGAAATTCGTTCCCGAGGGTGCGGAAGATGTTTTCCGAAATCGCCACGTCGACGGCGGTGACGCGGGTGCCGTCGGATTTCCAGCGGCTCTCCGCGCGGCCGAATTCGCGATGGAGCAATTCGGTCTGGGCGAGCACGGCGCGTTCGGCGGCGGCGATTCGGGCGAGAAGTTCGGGAGCGGGCATGGGCGGAAAGGAAACGGCGGAGGAGCGGGAAAACGGCGGAAACTTAATCGTAGTCGTAGAGCTGGGGATCGCGGCGGGGCGCGGCGCGACGGACCTTGAAGCGGTGGCGCGGTTCCTTGGGATCGGCCTTCTCGCCCGGGGCACCGGGGCCGCCGAAGCCGTCGTCGTCCATGCCGCCGCCCGCGGGCGCTTCATCGCCGCCGAGTTCGTTTTCCAGCGCTTCCGGATCCGCGCCTTCCTCCAGTTTGCGCACCACTTCTTCCATTTCGCCGTCGATTTTTTCGCCGGTGAGTTCGGACATGCGGCGCATCATCCGGGCCATGGCCTTGGGATCGTTTTCGTCGACGCTGGAGAATTCGGATTCCATCGCGCCGAGCGCGGCTTCCATTTTGGGATCGGCGTCGTCGGCGCCGGCGGCCGAGGGCGGCGGCGGGCCGTCGTCCCCGGACCCGCCGCTTGTGATCGCGAACGCGGAAACCAATTTCCGCAGTTTGAATTTCGGATTGTCCGGGCAGTGGGGCACGGTTTTGCCCTGGGCCAGTGTCTTGGCGTAGAACTGATAAATCGTGTGATTATCGGCGCAGTAATACTCGTAGATCGGCATAGACGCTTCCGTTGGTAGCGGGCCGGGCCGCGAGCGCAAGCGGCGGCACCGCGCGGTGGTTCAGCTTTGGAACCGGCAATCGCGGCTTGGCGTGAAAGCAAAACCCGGCCCATGCTGGAGGTTCCCCGCGTGACTCCCCTGCCCCGTCTGCTTGCCGTTGTGTCGATCCTTTCCTTGGCCGCGTCCGCGCTCGGCGCCGAACCGCCGGCCCCGCTCGCGTGGCGACCGCTGCCGCCCTTGCCCGACCGCGAAGGCTTCGCCGGCAGCTACGCGGGCGCGAGCAACGGCGACCTGATCGTCGCCGGCGGCGCCAATTTCCCCGACCGCCGCCCTTGGGAAGGCGGCACGAAGATCTGGTACCACCATGTCTTCGTGCTCGCGGCCGAGAACGGCCAATGGCTCCGCTCCGACCGCTTGCCGAAGGCCGGCGGCTACGGCGTCTCCGTCAACTTGGCCGAGGGCGCGGTCTTCATCGGCGGCGGCGACGCGACGCGCAATTTCAACGATGTGTGGCTCGTGCGCAGCGCCGCGGGCCGCGTGACGTTCACCGCTTGGCCGGCTTTGCCGCGTCCGCTCGCGCTGATGGCCGGCGCGGCGGCGGGCCGGAACATCTTCGTGGCCGGCGGACAGTCTGCGCCGACGGCCACGCAGGCCGAACGCGTTTTCCTGATGCTCGATGCCGACCGGCTCGGCGAAGGCTGGAAAATCCTGCCGGCCTGGCCGGGCGCGGCGCGGATTTTTCCGGCCGTCGGGACGGCGGGCGACGCGGTGTTTCTCTTCGGCGGCGCGCACCTCAAGCCGGATGCCGCGGGCAAGGTCGCGCGCGAGTGGTTGCGCGATGCCTACCGTTACGACGCGGCGACCGGCTGGCGCCGGATCGCGAATCTGCCGCGGGTGGCCGTGGCCGCGCCTTCGCCGGCGCCGCACCACGGCGGCGAGTTGCTCGTGCTCGGTGGCGACGACGGCGCGCAGGTCAGCACGGCGCCGACGGCGCACCGTGGGTTTCCCCGCGACGTGCTCGCCTACGATCCGGCCGCGGACCAATGGCGGCGGCGCGGCGAGATGCCGTTTTCCCTCGTGACGACCACGCTGACGACGTGGCGCGACCAAATTGTGATTCCCGGCGGCGAAGCGCGCCCGGGCGTGCGCTCGACCGCCGTCTGGGCCGCGCCGCTGCGTTGACGTCCACCGGGGCCGAGCTTTCGGCGTGAAACCGGCGGCGCGTTCCGCCAAGCCTGACGCCTTTCCCGCATGACGCTCATTCCGCATCGCACGGTCGCCGGCCAGATCGCCGCCCAACTGCGGGGCGAGGTGGAGCGCGGCGCGTGGCGGGACTGGCTGCCCAGCGAACGCGACCTGAGCCGCACCTTGCAGGCGAGCCGCAACACCGTCCGCGCGGCCTTGGCGCAACTCAAGGCGGAGGGCCACCTCGCGCCCGTGCGCGGCCTCGGCAATCGCATCGTGCCGCGGGGAGCGGCGAAGGCGGCGGCACCCGAGTCGCGCAGTGTCGGCGTGCTGATTCCCGAACCGATCGGCCGGCTGCGGCCGCACATCGCGCTCTGGATCGACGAACTCAAGGACCTGCTGATCGAGGAAGGCCTGCGCCTGCGGCTGCACGACGGCCGGCAGTACTACCAAGGCAAGCCGGACCGCGCGCTCGCCCGCCTGGGCGGCCAGCACCGGCACGCGGCTTGGGTGCTGACGCTTTCCTCCGAACCGATGCAGCGTTGGTTCGCCCGGCAGGGACTGCCCTGCGTCGTCGCCGGCTCCGTCTATGCCGGCGTGCCCCTGCCCTGCTGCGATCTCGACTACCGCGCGAGCTGCCGGCACGCGGCCGGCGTATTGCTGCGGCTGGGACACCGGCGGATTGCGTTGCTCAACCGCGAGGAGCGCCGGGCCGGCGACGTCGACAGCGAGCTCGGTTTTCTCGCGGGCGCCAAGTCGACCGCGCGCGCCGAGGTGCGCGCCGAGGTGGCGTACCACCGCGACGACGCCGTCTCGGTCGGCCGCGCGCTGCAGCGCCTGCTCGACCAGCCGGCGCCGCCGACCGGCATCGTCGTGTGCAACTCGTACGCCTACCTGTCCGCGATCAGCTGGCTGGCCCAGCGCGGCCTGCGGGTGCCGCGGGACCTGTCGTTGATTTCGCGGGACGACGATCCGTTTTTGACGGCGCTGACGCCGGCGCCGGCCCGCTACGTGGCGGCGCCGCGCGTATTCGCGACCCAGATTCTCGGTTTACTGCTGCGCTGGGTGAACGGCCGGACCGGCGCGGACCGGGCGACGCAGTTGCTGCCGCGTTACGTCGCCGGCGGTTCCACGGCCGCGCTCTGACGCGCGCCGCCGCGGTCAGGTTCCGGTGGGCGGGACGCAGGCGAAGCCCGCGTACGCGATGGTCGCGAGCCGTTCCTGCATCGTGGCGATCTGGGCCGGCGTAGGCTGCGCGAGCGGCTGGCGGACGGGACCGCAGTCGATGCCCGTACCGGGCATGAGCGCTTTCGAAGCGGCGAGATGCGTGACGCCGACGCCGGCGCAAATCGTGATCATCTGCACGGCGGCATCCTGCAGCGCGCGGGCCTTGGCTTGGTCTCCGGCCGAAAGCGCGGCAAGCATGCGCAGGTAAACCGGCGCCGCGTAGTTGTAGGTGCTGCCCACGGCGCCGCGTGCGCCGGCCTGCGTGCCTTCGAGCAGCAATTCGTCGCGGCCGAAGAGGATGTCGTAACGGCCGCCGTCGGCGGCGACGCAGGCTTGGTAATCCGGGAAATCCTCGAACGTGAATTTCACGCCGGCCAAATTGGGAATCCGGTCGCGGGCCGCGGCGAGGAAGTCGGCCACCGGCAAATTCACGCCGGTCATCGACGGGATGTGGTAATAGTAAAACGGCAATTGCGGCGCGGCGGACGCGACGGCGGCGACCCAATCGACAAGCTCGGCGGAGTTGCGCGGTTTGAAGAAGAACGGCGCGAGCGCGGCGATGGCCGTGGCGCCGATTTCCGCGGCGTGGCGCGCGAGGATCCGCGCGTCGTCGAGGCAAGTGTGGCCCACGTGCACGATGACGGGCAGACGGGAATCCGACGCCTTGGTCCACGCGGCCGCGACCGATTGGCGTTCCGCCAACGTCAACGAGGAGCTCTCACCGGTGGTGCCGCAGACGAAGGCGGCGGCGACGCCGTTCTCCCGCAGCATCCGGACGTAGGCCGGAATGACCGCCAGATTGAGCGAGCGGTCGGAATGGAAGGGCGTGAACGGGGCGGCAACGAGGCCGCGGAAGCGCGTGGACATGGCGGAAGTTGAAAAATCAGGGAGCAGGAACGGCCAACGGCACGCGGGCAAACGTGATCCGTTCGTACGGGCGTTTCTCGCCGTTCTCGTAGAGACAACCGACGAGGTCGGGCGCGAGCGAGACGAGCGACGAATAGGCCGAAGGGCCGGCGTGCAAAGGCGCGACATCGGTCCACGTGGCACCGTGGTCCGCGCTGCTCCGCACTGTCATTTGAATGCGTGTTTTCGCGGCGGGATTGGAAAACAGCAAGACGCCGCGGCCGCCGCCGAATTCGTGGCGCAGCAGACTCGCCTGGCACACGGGTTCGACGAGCGCAGGTGCGTCGGCCAAGGCGCTCCAGGTGACGCCGCCGTCGTTGCTGAGGGCGTGGGCGCGCAGATTGCGGCCGTGATTGGAGCGCATGTTCATCAGGAGCGTGCCCTTGCCGTCGAAGAGTTCGGCGACCTGGCATTCGTTGACCTTCGGGCGGATCGGCGCGCCGAGTTTCCAGGTCGCTCCGTGGTCGTCGGAGTAGATCGCGTGGGAGCCGGAGAGATGTTTCTTGTCGACGGGATCGTCGTAGTTGTGGTCGCAGGGAATCACGAGACGGCCGGCGTGCGGGCCGTGCTTGATCTGGATGCCGACGCCGGGGCCGGTCGCATACCAGGTCCATTCGGGCAACTTGGTCGCGGCTGTGATCTCGACGGGCTTCGTCCACGTCGCGCCATGGTCTTTGGAATGCGCGACCCAAACCGTCCGCGTGCCCTTCGCGGTGCGCGCGGCGATGTCGCGCTCGCGGTCGGTGCCGAGGTTGTGCGTGAGCAAAAGCCAGAGCGTGCCGGTCGTTTCGTCGAGCACGGGACAGGGATTGCCGCAGGTGTTGTCGGCATCGTCCCAGACGACCTGGGCCGGGCCCCAGGTCTTGCCGCCGTCGGTCGAATGCTTGAGCAGCAAGTCGATGTTGCCGGAATCGCCGCCGCCGGATTTCCGGCCTTCGGCAAACGCAAGCAGCCGTCCGTCCGCGGCCTTGATCACGGCGGGAATGCGGTAGGTGTGGTAGCCGTCGGCGCCGGAAACGAAGACATCGGATTTCTCGACGGCCGGGGCGGCGAAGCCCGCGGCGACCGCCAGACCAAGAGCGGCCCAGAGACGAAAGGAAGAAGTGAACGTGATCATGGAGGGAAACAGAGGGAGTTAAGCCGGAAGAAATCGAGCCGAGATCAAAAGGTGCCGCGGATGCCGATGTTGGTGTAGAAACCGAGTTCCTGCCAACGCGTGGGTTTGGCGTAGTCGGGCGTCGTCGGCGAGTAGCGCTGCAGGTCCTGCACGAACCCGCCCCAGTCGACGACCGAGGCGTAGACCGAATAGCGGCGGTTGAGAATATAGGTGGCGTTGACGCCAAGGCGCGTGCGCTTGGCCTGGTAGTTGAAGGTGTTGGGCGCGACAGTGGCGCTGGCCGCGACGGCGCCGGTGCGCGTGTCGCCGAGGTAGCTGAGCGTTGTTTTCAGCGCGAGGCGGCCGCGGATGAAGTTGAGGCCGCCGCCGAGGGATTTGGGATTGTAGCCGGAGAAGTCGGCCGTGTTGCCGCCGCCGAGATTGAGTTTCGTGTAGTTGACGAAGACCTGGAACCCGCGGGCCCAATTCGGCAGAAACGTGAGCGATTGCCGGTAGGACAATTCGAGGCCGTCGATCTGCGCGTCGCCGGCGTTGGTGCGGGTGGCGATGTTGTAGGTGAGCAAGGCCGGGTCGCTTTCCAAACCGTACTGCTCGAGCAATTCCGGCGTGGCGGCGGTCGTGACACTGCCGAAGAAGTCCTTCACGTCCTTGCGGAAAATGCCGATCGAGCCGAAGCCGTCCTTCACGTGGTAGGACTCGAGCGCGAGGTCGTAGCTGCGCGCGCTCCAAGGGAGGAGGCCGGTGTTGTTGACGGTGATGGTCGGGTTGGCGGCGTCGGGGTCCGAGATCGTCGTGCCGGGGATGATGAAACTGATGTTCGGCCGGCCAAGGGTCTGGGCGTAGGCGGCGCGGACGATGAGCTTTTCCGAAAGATTGAAGGAAGCGTTCACGCTCGGGTAGAATCCGTCGTAGTTGCGGTCGGAAACGGCGGCGCGTTCCTGGTAGCGCAGTTTGCGGAGCGCGAGGGCGTCGGTCGTGACGAACACGCGTTGGCCGGCGGCGTTGCGGACGAAGGTGCCGTCGGCGTTGCGCCGGTACTGGGCGTTGATGTCGTTCAGCGGACCCTTGCCCTCGTCGGCGGTGTGCTCGTAGCGGACGCCGGCGACGATCCAGAGCCGGTTGCGGAACAGGCGGGTGTCGGCGCGGAAATAGCCGGCGGAAACGGTTTCCCGGAGCGCGCGGGAGTTGGTGACGAAATTCTGGTGCACGAGGGCGTCGTCGAGGACGAACCAGCCCGGGTTTTGTTTGTAGATCCCGTAGAGTTTCTGGCCGCTGATCCAGCGGACCTTGCGGCCGAAGACCGTCGGGGCGTCGGCGAGAAAAGCTTCGTCGAAGACATCGAAGCGGCCGGCGAGACGATCGGCGGCGTTGGTGGAACCGTTGGGGCGGAAGTTCCACGTCTTGCTGTAGCGGCGTTGGTCGCTCGTGTAGCGGTCGACGGCGCCGCCGATTTTCAACGTGAACGGGATGCGGCCGGCGAACTCGCGGGCGACGTCGAGGCGCAGATTGGATTTGCGGGTGTTCCAATCGGGCTGGGCGGTCGTCGGGTTGCCGAGCGTGTAGTTGGCGCCGTCGTACGGATCGACGGCGACGCCGCCGCGGGTCGCGCTGTAACGCGTCGGAATGGTGCCGCCGGAGGCCGGGATGTCGTCGCCGCGGAGGACGACGCCGGTGAGCGTGGCCGGCGCGAGGTTGAAGAAACCCTCGTCGATATCGAGGCGGTCGGAGGCCGAAACGGAGAACGAGCCGCGGGCGTCGATCTGCCAAAGGTCGCCGCGGTGGCGGTACCGCAGCGTGTAGTGTTTGGTCTCGGTGATCACGTCGACGTTCTCGCCGGAGCCGTTCATGGTGACGGTGCCGACGCCGCTCGCGGCGCCCTGCGTGAACGTCGGGCCGCCGGTGGCGCCGGCGCCGTAGGCGAAGCCGAGCACGCTGCGCGTGATGTAGAGATTGTAGTCCCGGTACTGGACCTGGGCGGAGAGCGTATCGGCAGGACTGATGCGCCAGTCGAGACCGACGGAGCCCTGCACCGTCTTGAACGTCTGCGCGAGGGAGTTCCACTGGCTGGCGGTCTGGACAAGGCGAATGCGGTCCCAGGTAGGCGATTCGTCGGTGTCCTCGGTGCCGGTTTCCATCGGCTTGAAGCGCCACGTGCGCGAGCCGCCGACCGTGAGCGCGAAACGCGAATTCACGGGGTGCAGGTAGTTGAAATCGAAGGACGGCTGGATGAAGTCCGGCGAGTTGGCGCCGTTGTGGTTGCGCGGGCCGCCGTCGAAGGTGAGGCCGTTGCGGTTGTGGAACATCGTGTAGGCGTTGAAGGAGAACTTCGGTTTGCGCGCCTCGAAGCCGCTGCGCGTGATCAGGTTGATGGAGCCGCCGAGGCCGGTGGCAGGCATGTCGGGCGTCGGGACCTTGGTCACCTCGACGCGGGAGACGTTGTTCATCGGCATCTCGCGCAGATCGAGGGAGCGGCTGTTGCCGTTGAACGAAGAGGCCATTTCGCCGCCGTCGACGGTGAGGCCGGTGTTGTTGCCGGGGAAACCGCGCAGCGCGACGGTGGTGGGTTCGGAGCCGGAGGTGGCGATGGAAACGCCGGGGAGGAAGAGCAGGAATTCGCCGATGTTCTCGTTGCCGCGGTCGCCGAACTCGTCGATCGCGACGACGTTCTTGAGGTTGGGGGCGTTGCGCTGCTCGTTCATCGCGATCGCCTGCGCGCTCATCTCGCGGGCTTCGACGACGGAGAACGTAGCGAGCTGGACGACGGCGCCAGGGGCGGAGGGCTTGGTCGCGCGGTCGAGGGTGAGTTCGAATTCGCGGCGGGCGGCGCCGCCGGCGGGCACGCTGACGGCGGCGGATTCGGGCTGCATGCCGAGGTAAGAGACGACGAGGCGGGCGGGACCGGCCGGGACGCCGGCGAGACGGAAGGAACCGGATTCGTCGGTGACGGCGGTGCGGTCGGTGCCCTCGAGCGCGACGCGGGCGTTGACGAGGGCGGTGCCGGTGGCGGCATTGAAGACGCGGCCCTCGACGGCGCCGACGGCGGCGCCCTGGGCGCGAAGTCCGGAGCCAAGTGCGAAAACCAGCACAGCGAGCAGGAGGAGGGAACGAAGCAACGACAGCGGCGGGGTGGACATGGCGGGACGGGGTTGGGGTTTTGCCGAACTGACCGTTCCGAGTGCGGCGCGCCGGCGCGATCCGAACAACCTTAAGCCGGTGGTACTATTGCGGTACCACCGGGAGCCGAGAGATCGGCGGTCCCGCGCGCAGATCCATCGCCGGCGCCTGAACCGCGCCGGCCGGGCGCGCACTCCCGTTTCCCCCCGCCCTCCCCCGGGGCCAAGTCGCCGCATCACGCCACCATTTTCTCGGCCTCGGCGATGATCCCTTCGACCGGCCACAACCGGCCGACGCCTTCGTAGCCGCAAGCCTGCATCCCCGCCTCGGGACCGATGAACGCATGGCCCCGGGCCTGCAGCACGGCGACGTTGGCCTGCGTCGCGGCGTGGAGCCACATCTTGCCGTTCATCGCGGGCGCCAGGAGCACCGGCGCGCGGTTCACCAGATAAAGCGCGGTGAGAAAATCGGCCGCCAGCCCGTGCGCAAATTGCGCCAGCACATGGGCGGTCGCCGGCGCCACGAGCAGGAGATCCGCCCGGTCGGCCAAGGCGACATGCGCGATGCTCGCCGGATCGTCCTCGCTCCACAGTTCGTGCGCGACCGGCTGGTGCGTCACCGCCTGGAAAGTCAGCGGGGCGATGAACTTCCGGGCGCCCTCCGTCAGGACCGGACGCACGATCGCGCCGAGCTGCGAGAGCTTGCTCGCGAGATCCGCCGCCTTGTAGGCCGCGATGGAACCAGTGACGCCGAGCACGACGGTTTTGCCGGCGAGCGGCGAGGCGGTGGCGGGAGCAGGCATGGGCGAAACATCAACCTCCGCCCGTCGCGAGCGCAAGGTGCAGGCGCGTCACGCTGGCATGCAGCTCGGCGGCGAGTGTCTTGCGGTCGCCGGCCGCGGTCTCGGCGGCGCCCCACGCGACCGACGCCTCGATCCGCGGAAGCGTGAACAGGCGGAGCAGGTGCGGCACAAACGTCATCTCGCCCCACCAGCACACCTCCGTCGCGGCGTCGAGCCCGGCCGGCACCGCATACGCGATCGCGACCGGCGCGACGGTCCAGTCCTGCGCCACCGCCGGGGCGAGCAACGATGACTTGAAGGGCAGCACGGTCCGTCCGTCGGAGCTCGTGCCTTCGAGAAACACCACGACGCCGACGCCGTCGGCGACCGCGGGCGCGAACTCCGCCGCCACCCGCACCACATCCCGGCGGCGCTCGCGGTCGATGAAGCGCGTGCCCGCGCCCGCGGCCAACCACCCGAGCAACGGCCACCCGCGCACCTCGCGCTTCGCCACGAAGACAACCGGCCGCAGTGCGCCGAGCACCAGAATATCGAGATAGCCGACATGGTTGGCCGCGACGATCGCGCCGGCCGGAGCGGCGCCGCGCGTCCGGATCCGTACCCCTAGCACCGCGAGGGCGCGGCGGCAGTGCCGTTGCAGCCACCGGGCGCGCGCCGCCGGGCCACGGTCGCAGAACCCGAGCTGCACCGCCGCGGTGAGCAGCACCCACGCGAACGCGAGCAGCCGGCCGGCAGCGCGGCCGCGCCTGACAACGTCCGTTTTCATCCGGCGAGTTTTTGCCAGACCCGCACCGGCATGGCCTGCAGGTCGATCCACGTCAGAAAGTCCACGGTGCCGAAATGGCGATCGATGGCCGGCTCGCCGCAGATCTTCGCCCCCAGCGCGAGATAGGCGCGCAGCAATTTCGGCACCGGGAGCGCCACGGGCCGGCCGTTGAGTTCGGAGCAACGCCAACCCGGGACCGGGCGGGTCTGCAGCGGCGCCGCGACCAGATGCGCCACCGCCAATCCGCGATAGGTCGCCAACGCCGCCGCCTCGTCCTGCGTCGTGAGCGAGCTGCAGCCGGTGAGGTAGCGGGCGCCGTGCGCCTGCGCGTAGCGCGCGATGCCGCGCCACAGCAAATTCAGCACGCTGGCGTTGCGGTGCGCCGCCGCCACGCAGGCCCGGCCGAGTTCCACCATTTCGTCGCGCCGGGACTCGTAAGGCCCAAAATCGAATTCCTGGGCGCTGTAGTAGCCGCGGTGTGCCGCCGCACTGCGGCCCGTTTGCAGGCGATAGGTGCCGACCACGGCGCCCGTCGCGCGCTCGCGCACGAGCAGATGGTCGCACACGGGATCGAACTCGTCGGCATCGAGGCCGGTGAGAAACGCCTCCGGCAAACCTTCGTGCAGTTCGAGATTGAAGACCTCGAAACGCAGCCGCTGCGCCGCGCGCACGTCGTCGAGGTGGGTCGCCAGCGTGAGCTCGTAGCGCCCCGTGGCCGGGAGAGACAAGGTGCGCGGGCTCATGGGACGCGCCCTTGGGCCGCGAGCAACGTGCCCACTTCCCGCAGCGTGAGCGGAGTGTGCCCGCGTGCGCGGTTCTCCGCCCCGATCGCGAAGGCGATTTGCCACTGCCGGCACAGCGTGCGCCACCCGAACCATACGCGGTGGCGCGGATCGTAGATGTTCGTCGCTTCCGACGTGAGTCCGTTCAACTCGATCACGGTGAATTCCCCGCGCCGGAACGCCGCCTCGTCCGCCGCCCGCACATCGTAGCGCCCGAAGTAAAACCCGGCGTACGCCCGGCTCACCCGCTCGACCGCCGCGCCCAGCGCCGGCGTGACCAGGTGCGTGCCGTCCAGAAACAGCGCGCCGCGCGCGTGCGTGCCGAGCTCGGACAACGCGATCCTTTCGCCCGCGGCCGGGATATCGTCGAGCCGCGCCGCGAATTGCCCGAGGAAGAATCGCGCCAGGCACACCGCACGGTCGTCGGCCAGAATCAATTCTTCCAGCGTGCGCCGGCCGTCGCCGGTCACGGCCACCACGTGTTTCGCCGTGATCGAGAAAATCCAACCGGCCGGCTCGGAGGGAAAGCGAACGTAGAAGACCCCGAACTCCACCCCCGGCACATAGGCCTGCGCGATCAGCGCCCGCGGCTCCGCGCGCAACGCCGCCGCGACCGCCGCCCCGTCGCGCGCGATCGTGACGCCCCGGCCGCGCTCGCCGACATCGGGTTTGAGCACGATCGGAAAATTGAGACCGCCGCGCCGCATGAAATCCGCCACCGCCGCCGTGCGTTCCGCCGGCGTGCCCGCGGCCACCAGGACCCACGGCGCCACGGCCTCACCCGCTCCGGCCAAGCCGCGCAGAATCGCGCTCTTCGATTCGCCCGCCAATCCGCCGCCGGCCCCGATGCCGGGATTCGCCACGGTACACAGGGTCGGGCTGCGATGCCGCCAGCCCAGCCAAAGAATGTAGGCCACGACCGGCGGATAGATCGCCCACATCGGCCAGAACTCCCAACGCGCAAGCCGGCGCCAGCGGCTCAGGAGCAGGCGGCGGCCGCGCCACGTGGCCAACGCGGTGACCAACCGCGTGCCCGCCAGCGCCGCGCCGCCCGCCGCCAGCAGCGCCGGCACCGCTTCGGTCCACGAAAGGAAGAATTGCCGCGCCGCGTCCCCGAACACCACGGCGGTCCCCACCAGGAGCGGGGTCCAGAGCGCACAGGCCAAAAAGAACCAACCGACAAACGGCCCCAGCGGCGCCCGCAGCAACCCGGCGGCGAAATAGGTCGGCAACCGCGTGCCCGGGAGAAAGCGGCTGGCGAGAATCAGTCCCGGCCCGCGCCGGTGGAACCAACGCTCGGCCCGCGCCACCGCCCCGGCGCCGATCCACCAGCGCAGCGGAGCGGCGTTGAGCGCCGGCCGCCCGAGCCCGCGCCCGGCGAGCACGAGCAGGAGGTCGCCCGCGAAGATCCCCGCAAAACACGCGGCGACCGCGGGCCCGAAACCCAGCGCACCTTGCGCGACGAGCAGCCCCGCGCCGATGCAGGCGAGATCCTCGCTGACCAGCGTGGCCAAAGCCAGGGCCGCAAGGGTCAGGAGCCCGCCCGCGGCGGCGGCGGCGAGCACGGAGTGCAACCAAGCGTCCACAATTTCAGGATACGTCCGGGGCGGGCGCCGGAGGGATTAGCGCTGCAGCAGCTTCGGCCAGTTGATGTCGGCTTTGGCGATGTTGCCGGGGACGTCGCCTTCCCACTTCTTTTGGATCTCGAGACTGTAGTTGAGGTAGAGCTTGCCGTTGACGATTTTCCACGCCGCCGGATCGATGCCCGCGGTGTGGCCCTCGCTCACGGCCCAGGCACAGTAGCCGCCGTATTGCGGGGCGTATTTCTCCGGGGCCGCCTTGAAGGTGTCGCGATGGGCCGCGCTGGCGAAACGCCACGTCGCGCCCTTCCATTCGAACGAAAACTCGGACTTGCCGCTCACGGGCTTGGCGGCGGTGAAGTAGGCCACGGGGTCGTAGCCCTTGATGGCGACCCCGAAGAGGGAGGCGTTGACCGGCTTCTCGGCGCGGGCGAACGACGGCAAAAGACAGGCGACCAGCAGGCCGAAGCGGAAGAAAAACGATTTCATGGCGGCAATAAAGTCAGAGGCGGGCGCCGACGAGCGGCAGCGTGCGGCGGAAAAGCCAGAGGAGAAACGCGGCGCAAACGAACACCGTGAGCGCCAGGGCGAACAGCAGACCGCCGTCGTCCTGCACCACGATGCCGAGCTTCGTCAGATGGAAGAAAATCGCTCCGCTCATGGTCCCCAGCGCCAGCAGCGCGCCCACGGCCACCGTGCCGGGCACAAAGAGCAAAACACTCGCGACGAGTTCCACGACGCCGGAACCGTAACGCCCCCAGGGTTCCTGTCCGACCGTAGTGAATATATAGACCGACTCGGGCGCGCCGGTGAATTTGAAATACAGCGTTTGCAGGAGGATCACGGCGACCACGGTGCGCGCGATCCAACTCGCGACGCGCAGGGACTTCGAAGGGGGCACAATTGCGTTCATCGCCAGTAGGAGAACAACCCCTCGCGGTTATTCCCGGACCTCGTCGGCCGGCCGGTGAATATTGTCCGCTCGGCCCGGGAATAAGCTGCCCGTCGTCCGTCTCTCGCCAAAGTATCCCGCCATGTCGTCCCGTCCTTTCCGCTGCCTGCTCACCGCCGGCCCCACGCGCGAACACCTCGATCCGGTGCGTTTCCTCAGCAACGGCTCCAGCGGCAAAATGGGCTACGCGCTCGCCGCCGCCGCCGCCGCGCGCGGCTGGACCGTGGATCTGGTGAGCGGGCCCGTCGCGCTCCCGGCACCGGCCGGCGTCAATGTGCGGCGCGTGGTGTCGGCCGCGGAGATGTTCGCCGCCTGCGAGGCGCCCTTCGCCGCCTGCGACCTGTTCATCGCGGTCGCCGCCGTGGCGGACTACCGCCCGCTAACGGCCGCCGCGCAGAAACAGAAAAAACAACCCGGGCCCGTCGTGCTCGAATTGGTACCGACGATCGACGTCCTCAAAACCCTCGCCGCCCGGAAAACGCCGCGCCAGACGGTCGTGGGCTTCGCCGCCGAGACCAACGACGTCGAGAGCTACGCCCGGCGAAAATTGGCCGAAAAGCGTCTCGATTGGATCGTCGCCAACGATGTGAGCCGGGCCGGCCTCGGCATGGACGCGGACGACAACGCGATCATTCTCCTCGGTGCCGCCGGCGATCGGGCGGATTTCGGACCGGCCCCCAAGTCCGCCGTGGCCGAATTCATTTTGAACCGCCTCGCGGCCGCGAGCGCGGCAAACTCACCCGCGTAGGGGCCAGCATCACGGCCCGGTGCATCGCCCAACGCACCGGCTCGTAGCGAAGGCCGACCTGATCCGGGCGCACGGTGACGTGGATAACGCTCCGCGTGGCGGCATCCGGTCGCCGCATCAAAACCGAGTACGCGCTCTCGCCCCGCTCGTGCTGCCGGTGGAACGCGGCGAGTTCCTCGACCGCGGGCCGGTGCGGCGAACGCACCGTCGCGCCGAAACACGCGGTGCGCCGCGCGATCACGGCGGCGGTATCGAAGGACGATGACGAAAGCAGCGGCAGGCCGGCCGCGCGTGTCCGCGGCTCGAGCCGGGTTCCGTTCCAGTGCATCACGAGCGCACCTTCGTCCGGAGCCAACGCCAGGAGCTGGAACGCCGGCGTGCGCGCGAGCGGTTGCCGTTGCAACAATTCGGTGACGCCCGCGTGGTCGGCCGCCGCCGCGCACGCCAACACCATGTGGCCGCGACTGACGCGGGTCGCGGTGTCGGCGGGACGCCACGTCGCGGCGTAGTCGTTGAGCAGGCAGATCGTCAGGCCGAATTCGTTGGCGAGCAGCCAGGTGCCGCCGTGGTCGCCGTCGCGCGGCGCCGCGTAAGTCGCGCCGTCCCGTTGCGCCGGTGCCGGCGGCAGCTCGGGCGCACGCGTCGCGAGTTCGTCCCGGTTGAAGAAGAGATCGTAGCCCCCGGGCCGGCCGGTCCAGCTCACCGTGCACATGCGGCCTGCGACTGCTGGAATTTGAGGGTGGAAGGCGCGACCCCGAAGGTCGCCTCCGGTTCGCACCCTTGCAGGCGCGCCATGACCGCGACGAGCGCGTAGTGATGGATCGTGTGGCTCAGGAGGAACTCGAGTTCGCGCAGCACCGATGTTCCCGTCAGCTCGCCCGCCGTCGTTTCCGCGCAAAGCGGCAGGCCGCGGTTCGGCAGGGTCGCCCCCGCGGCTCGCAGGCGGACGCAGATGTCTTCCAGGGCGGCGACGGCGACGGCCGCATTGCCCTCGATCGAGGCGTCGCGGGGCCGGTGCTCGTAATCGAATTTCCCCTCGTCCAAGCCGCGGAGAAAACTTTGGTAGTGCTCGACGATATGGCGCACGTGGCCGCCGATCGACGCGTCGAAACAGATCGGAATGCGCGCCGTGAATCGCGCCTCCCCCAGCGGCGAGAGCAGGGCGATGCCCTGCCGGATGACGGCCAGATTGGCGAGCGTGGCGACTTGGATGGATGAAAGCGGAGTCACAACTGAAGGATTGGAAAAGCACCGTTGGGAGCGCCCGCCGCGGCCGTTTATTCCCGGCCGGGAATAGTTTCCGGTTCCCTTGCTCCCATTCGCATGCCCCGTGAAAACCACCCGCACGCCTTCCGCCGATGAAGCCGCCTACCCTCGCCCGCTTGCACCCCGGAGTTTGCCTGGCCGTCGCGTTGGCCGCCGGCGCCGGATCAATCCTCCGGGCCGCCGACTCCGCCCTGCACTTCCGCAGCGGCCCGAAGCAGACGGCACTCGTGGAACTCTTCACCTCTGAAGGCTGCAGCAGTTGCCCGCCGGCGGAAGCCTGGTTGAACCGCCTCGGCGCGCGGCCCGGCCTCTGGACGGAGTTCGTGCCGGTGGCCCTGCACGTCAACTACTGGGACCATCTCGGCTGGCGCGATCCTTGGGCGGCCCGCGAATTCACCGTGCGCCAGCGCACCTATGCCGCCGCGTGGAACAGCCGAACCATCTACACGCCGGGCTTGGTTTTGAACGGCCAGGAATGGCGCACCTGGGCCCGGGATGACGCCGTTCCGTCCGCCACTGCCGCCAACGCCGGCCGGCTCAGCGCGCAGTCGGCGGACGGCCGAAGCTGGCAAATCGAATTCACCCCGCCGGCCCCCGGCGGAAACGTCGAGGTACATATCGCGCTGCTCTCGCGCGGGGTCGCTTCCGATGTCCGCGCGGGCGAGAACCGCGGCCGGCGCCTCAAGCACGATTTCGTCGCGCTCGGCCTGACGACGCAGCCGATGGTGCCGGCAGGAGGCCTCTTCCGCGCCGAAGTTTCGCTCCCGCCGGAGCACGCCTCCCCGGGCGGCGGCCGGGCGATCGCCGTGTGGGTGACCCCGGCGGGACAGCTCGCGCCCCTGCAAGCCTTGGGCGGCGAACTGCCGCCGGCCGGGCTGTAAGCGCCGCGCTCCCGCGGCTCGACCTCGCTTGCCGCGACGCCGATTTCTGCCAGATGAGCGCGGTGAGTCCGCGTTCCCTCCGCCCACCGCGCGCCGTCCCGAAATTCCCCGGCCTCGTTCTCGCGCTGCTGGCGCTGGGCGGTTGCGCGGAACCGCCGCCGGAATGGATTTTCGTGCCGGCGAGCACGTATCGCTGCGAAGTCGTGATCGCCGTGCCCGCCCGCCTCAAGGTCGGGGAGGAAGTCCTGCTGCAGGCAACGCGGACGAACGGACCGTGGCAACGCGTCCGGCCCGACCAGGCCGTGCCGGGATTGACTCCGTGGACCAAGGAACCTCCGGCCCGGCAGAGCGGATTCGAGGTGACTGGCAACTTGCATTGGCTGGTGGCCCCGGCCGGATTCGCCACGTTCAGCGGCGAGGCCCGGCGCGAGAGAACCGTCCGTTTCAGCCAAGCCGGACGCTACCGCATCCAGGCGCGCAGCGCGTTTCCGACACCTGCGACTTCGAACGAAATCGAAGTCGTCGTGGAATGAGAACCGCGCCGCCGCGCCGATCCCGTTTCCCGTTGCGGTTGCGGCGCGGCCAGCTGGCCTGACCTGTCGCCCGCGAAACGTTTTTATCCCACGATTCCGGCCAACCTTCCCCATGAACCGCCCCCTGACCTTGCTGGCTGGCACCGTCGTCGCCGCGGTCGCGGTGATCGGATCCGGCCTCTCACCTTACGACCGCACCACGTGGGCGCTCGAAGTCGCTCCGATCATGGTCGTGTTTCCGTTGCTCTGGGTGACGCGCACCCGCTGCCCGCTCACGCCGTTGCTCTATTGGTTGATCGCGACCCACGCCGTCGTGCTGGCCGTCGGCGGCGCGTACACCTATGCGCGCGTGCCGCTCGGTTTCTGGGTCGCCGAAGGGTTCGGCTGGCAACGCAATCCCTACGACAAGCTCGGCCATTTTTTCCAGGGCTTCGTGCCGGCCTTGGCGGCGCGGGAAATCCTGCTGCGCGGCGCCTTTGTGCGCGGCCGCCGGATGCTCGTCTTCATAGTGGTGTGCATCGTCCTCGCCGTGAGCGCCGCCTACGAACTCATCGAGTGGGCCGCGGCCTTGGCCCTGGGCCAGGGGGCGGACGAGTTTCTCGGCACCCAAGGTTACCAGTGGGACACGCAGTCGGACATGTTTCTCGCCCTGATCGGGGCCGTGGCCGCACTCGCATTGCTGGCAAGACGGCAGGATCGCCAGATCGCGGAAATCGACGCGACGCGCCGTCCCTGAGCCGATACCTCCGGCCCCCGTCGCGGCCGCCGTTTCCGGCCGGGCTCCTTCCCGGCGACCGCCGGGGAATTTCGAAGCTTGGCTCTTTTTCGCGGCACCCACATTCCGGTTCACCCTTGGCATGAGCGCGGACGACGACGAATCGGACCCACCGGAAAAGAAGAGCTACAACTTCATTTTCCGCTTCATTGTTTTCACCTTCATCGCCGGGCCGGCCAGCGTGTTCGGCTTCGGCATCTACGGCCGCATGGGCGTCCGCAACGCGATCGCCGCCTTTGAAAAAGGCGAATACTCGCCCGCGGTCATCCTCGGGCTCTGGCTCATCGGACTTATCGGCACCGCCGTGATGGTGTTCAAACGCTGAGCCGCCCTCGCGCGGTCGGCGTATCGTGAAGTTCGTTACAACCGCACCGGGCCCGGCGGCGCGAAATCGGCCGCGCGCACCGCCGGATTGGGCTCGATGCGTGTGAACGCGGCCCGCTGCGTCCGCCGGCCGTCCTCGAACATCTCCACGGTGTGCGCGAGCATCACGCCCTGCACCGGCCGGTAGTCCGAGTAGCGTGTCGCCAATTCGACCCTCCGCCCGTCCCGGATGCGCTGCTGGATCCGTTGCCGGATCAGGTAGGTCGTCGGATCCAGGGTCAGCAGGACCGTTTCGGCCGGCGACCGCACGACGAACACCCGGATCTGCCGCTCCCCGCCGACCGTCGCCTCGCCGGCAAACTCCAATCGCGGGCCACCCTCGGACCTTGGCACGAGCGGATCGTCGAAATCGGCGTCCGCGACAAAATCCTCCGCCTCGGCGCCGCTCAGTACCGAGACCCGCACCGGACTCGCCGGATCAAACTGCCACGGCGGCCGGACGCCGTCGGTCCCGCGCACCACGGTCCGGCCCGCGAGCTCCATTTCCAGCCGCAGTTGCCGGGGCCGCGCCGCCAGCAGGACGATCGGCACGGTGCGGCCGTCGGCCGTGACCACCGTGCCGGCCATGCGCACCGCCGTCAGTGCCGCGACGCGCTCGCGGCCGCCGAGCGCCTCCAGGTGAATCGCCGCGATTTCCGCCGCGCGCTCCGCGGCAACCGCGGTGCCGACGAGCGCGGCGGTCAATGCCCAACGAAGCAACGAACGCACAATCCATCGGCCGCGAACCATGACGCACTGCACCGCAAACCCGCGGTGCGGCGCAAACCGAAAGCGGGGCGGCGCGGCGGCCGAAACCGTCAACCCAAGGCCGTCTTCAGGCGCTGGAACGTGCGCTGGGCGCGTTCCGTCACGGTCTGGAAACCGCGGGCATCGACGCCCGCCTTGGCGAAATTCTCCGGCGTGAATTTCCAATATGCCTCCTCGCCCGGCAGGCCGAAGCAGCGGTGTTCGGCGGAACCGGCCGCAAGACTCAGCAAATGGATGATCGGGTTGTGGCGTTTCTCCGGGAAATAGTGGTGCCGGATCGAAATCACGGTGTCCGACGGCAACCGCCAATGCAGGAGGATGCGCTCGGCGATCTCGCAATTGGTCACACCCCAGTATTTCTGCTCCCAGGCATCCAACGTCGAAAATCCGCTGCCGGCAAACGGCGGCAGTGCCGGATCGCGCCGCCCGATCAGATCCAGCGCCATCTTCCCGATCGAGCGCAGCAAGCCGACCGTGTAACAACTCCGCGGATCCTCGTCCGCGTGGGCCGCGAGTTCCTCCATCAGCACCGCGACAAACAGGGCGTTCTCGCGCAGCAAGGGTCCGCCGATGCCGTAAAGGCCGAGCTTCTGATCCGAGATTTGCGTGGCGGCAACGGCGCCGACGAGCCGGTGGACTTCCTGGAATCCCACGCTCATGACCGCGTCCTCGATCGAACCCGCGGGCTCGGCGCGGCCGTAGGCCGCGGAATTGGCCATGCGGATCAGCCGGGCGACCAGCGCCGGATCCTGCCGAAGCAAGTGGACGATGTCCTTGCTTTCGACGCGGGGATTCCGGATCGCCTGGCCCAATTCGACCAGCAGGCGCGGAGCCGACGGCAGCTCTTTCGCCACGGCAAACAGCTCGGCATCGGAAAGGGACGTAGCCAACATTTGGAAGCAACCATCGGCGCGTCCCGCCCCGGAGTTTAGCCCGTCCTCCGGATTTCCGGACGCCCCAGCCTGCGGAAACTGCTTACTCCCCGCCGCGCGGCCCCTCGGTGGATCGATCTCTCAACCCTCAGCTCTCAACGCTCAACTGCCTGAGCCTATGGGCTCAGGCTCGGGCCTCAGAATTCCCACGCCAGGCCCACGCTCGGCAGAAACGGCAATTGGTCCCGCGGCTCGCGCCGGTCCCGGATTTCCGTGCCGTTGATGCTGATCCGGTGGAGATAACCCACGTAGTTCGTGCGGTCGTACACGTTGTAGAGGTCGAGGAAACAGCGCAGTTCGCCGCGCTTCAGCACAAACCGTCGCGTCGCCCGCAGGTCGAGCCGATGGTAGTCCGGCAACGCCAAGTTGTACGGCACGCCGTTCGCCGAGACCAGCACGCGCCGGCCGTTGGTCAGCGGCGCCAACGAGTACACCACATCCGTCGTCGGCCAACCCGTGTGATATTGGAACGCGGCGCTGAACTGCCACCGCGGGTTCGGCGCATACGTCGCCGTCCCGTGCAAGGTGTGGGTTTGGTCCCGCGCCCGCGGCACCCAACGCGATCCCAGCCGCTCTTCGGTCTTCGACCAGGCGTAGCTCGCGTTCCAGGTCAGCTTCCCGCCCGGCCGGCCCGACACGAGCACCTCGACGCCCCGCGCCCGCCCCCGCGAGGGCGCCAACCGCGCGCGGTCGTCCTGCACTTCCGGGAAGAGGTCGTAGCCGTTGTCCAGATTCTCCCACCGCGGCCGCAGCCGCCACGAGGTCCGCTCGTAACCTTCCACCCGCAGGGCCAACCCGCCGCCGAGCGGCCGCTCGAAGCCGAGCACTTTTTGCTCCGCCTGCTCGGAACGCCGGTAAACGGTTTCGCCGTCCGGCACCGCCAGTTCATGCAACCCCTGCGCCTGCGCGTAAGCGCCCCAGGCGGCGCGCAGCGTCGTGCGGCCAAGGTTCAGCACGGCATTGATCCGCGGACTCCAATCTTTGTCCCGCGTGAAATCCTGCCGGTCGTAACGCAGCCCCGGTTCGAGCACCAGCACCGGCAGGACGCGCACCCGGCCCGCCACAAACGCCGCCGCGTAGTCGCCCTCGGGCCGCAAACTCGCGCGCGCCGTGATCGGTACCGTGACCTGCCGCCCGCCCGCCACGATCGTCTGCTGCCGCGCCAAGGTATAGTCGTAGCGCATCTCCCCCGTCTTCGCCTCGAACCCGGCGCGCACCAGCGCCCGTTCCGCCAGCGGCCACGTCCACTCCTGCCGCAGCGCCGCCGCGTCGAGCCGGCGGTCGTCGCGCAACGCAAACGGAAAACCGTCGTTCCGGCCGCCGCCGGTGCGTTTCCACTCGAGCCGCGAGACCGACAACACCGTTTCGCCCGTCGGGCCGCCGGGCAATTCCGCGCGCCAGCGCAGCCACAGGTAGGAGCTGGCGTAGGCGCTGTCCAAATCGGGATCGTTGGTCCGGCGGTAGCGCAGCGCGTCGCCGGCGTGCAGCGCGTGCACGGACACGGTGTGCGCCGGGGCGATCCGGTATTCGAATTTCGCGTACGCGTCGTGGTACCGCGGATCGATCTCGTCGTCGCGCCCCGCCGCCCGCAGCGCCAGATCGGGATAGCCGCGGCGCGCCGCCGCCAGCCATGCGCCTTTGCCGTCGGCCGTGCGCCCCTGCCCCATCGCGCCCACGCCGCTCAGGCTGAGGCCGAGGGCGACCCGGCGTTGCGCCGGCGCCTTCGATTCGAGGGTAAGCGCGCCGGCGAGCCGGTTGCCCTGGTCGACAGGCAGGCCGCCGGTCGCCAGGTCGAGCCGGCTGATCACCTGCGGATCCACGATCGAAAGCGCCCCGTCGATGTCCTTCAGGTGGAACGGCTCGGTCAATTCCACGCCGTCGAAACGCGCCAGCACCTCGCGGTTCGGCGCGCCACGCACCCAGAATCGCGCGCTGAAATCATCCACCGCCAGCCCGGGCAGCCGCGCGATCGAGCGGTAAAGGTCGTCGCCGATCTGCGGCAACGTCTCCAGCTCCGCACTCGTCAGCGCGGCCGTCACGGTCACGCGTTCCTCCGTCACGCCGAAGCGGCTCGGCGCCACGACGACCTCGGCCAACTTCACCGGCAGCGCCTCCGCGGCCGGCTGCGCCGCGGCCGCTCCGGCCGAAGCAAGGCACGCGGCAAGAAAACGCAGGGATACGCGAGACATGCCAGACATCGTAACGCCCGCCGGCGCCGCGGATCAAGTCAGCCGCCGGGCCGCCGCCTGCGCCTTGAGACACAATTCCGCCGCCTTGAAAGCATGGGCCTGCGTCATCGCCTTTTCGGTGCGGTTCAGACAATCGAGAATGAACTCGCCGAAGAACCGCGCGCCCACTTGGCCGTCGACCTTGAGGTGATGCTCGCCCTTCTGGTCGACGACGAAGACGTGGTTGCCGCGCTTCTCCTTCGCGACGTCGAGGTTCTTGCGCAGCTCGATATAGCCTTTGGTGCCGAGCACAAAGGTGCGGCCATCGCCCCAGGTGCCGAGGCCGTCGGGCGTGAACCAGTCGACGCGGAATTGGTTCGTCGACCCGTTGTCGCCGACCAACGAGGCCTCGCCGAAATCCTCGAACTCCGGTTGGTCCGGATTCGCGAAATTGCCGACCGCGGCCGAGGTCACCGTCGCGTCCTTCGCCCCGGCGTACGCGAGGAACTGCTCGCATTGGTGGCTGCCGATATCGCAGAGGATGCCGCCGAACTTCTCGCGTTCGAAAAACCAGGCCGGCCGGCCCGCCTTGCCCAGCCGGTGCGGCCCGAGGCCGACGACCTGCACGACGCGGCCGATGACGCCGTCCTGGATCAGATCCGTGGCAAACATGCCGGCCTCGGAGGTCAGGCGTTCGCTGTAGTAAACCATGTACTTGCGGCCCGTGCGCGCGGCGACGGCCTTGGCTTCCGCCAATTGCGCGAGCGTGGTGAACGGCGCCTTGTCCGTGAAGTAATCCTTGCCGGCCTGCATCACGCGGCAGCCGAGCGCACCGCGTTCCGAAGTCACGGCCGCGGCATTGACGAGTTTCACCTCGGGATCGGCGAGGATCTCGTCGAGCGACCGCGCGACCTTGGCCTGCGGAAAACGTTTCCGGAAGTCGGCGAGTTTCTTCGGATCCGGCTCGTAGGCCCACTTCAGCGTCGCGCCCGCGGCGATCAGCGCCGAAGTCTGTCCCGTGATGTGGCCGTGGTCGAAGTGGGCCGAGGCGAAAACAAATTCGCCCGGTTTCACCACCGGCTGCGGCTTCGGCCGCGGCGCGTACGGCGATTTCGATACGGGCACGGCCGCGGGTTCGGCGCCGGCGGCGGAGCGGACCAACACGGGGGCCAAGGATCCGGCGGCCAGCGTGCCGGCGGCGCGGGTGAGAAACTTGCGGCGATTCATAGTGGGCGGGACGGACCGGAGCCGGCGGGGTTGCCTTCCGGGCACGCGGCGGAGTTGTGCAACGGGATTGTTACCGAGTCCAATCCGATTCCCGCTTGCTTGGTAACCGGGCGTTGACTTGGCTCGACCCGATACGGTCCCGCGGCGACTGATTTTCGGCGTTCCGCCGACTTCCGGCGGAATCGGATCCCAACAAGCAAGCCCGTGAAATCCACCGTAATTGCCCTCCTTCGCCGAGCCGCCGCGCTCGCCGTGTTTTTGCCGCTGGCCCTGCCCGGCCTTCACGCCCAGACCGCGCCTGCCGCCCCGGCCGTCGCCCCCGCGCCCGCCGCCGAGGCCGCCCGCAAGGACGAGGCGATCCGGCTCTCCGTGTTCACGGTGACCGACGACGCCGACACCGGCTACGGCACGCAGCAGACGACCTCCGGCATGCGCACCGTGCAGGAGCTCAAGAACGTCGCCAACTCGATCTCCATCATGAACGCCCAGTTCATTTCCGACCTCGGCCTCACGACGATGGAGGAAATGTCGACGTGGATGATTTCCGGCGAATCCAACCCGGATCCCAATGCCACCGTGCAAAGCCGCGTCATCCTCCGCGGCGTCGCCAACGCCTACGCGCTCCGCAACGGCTGGATCTGGTACTCGCCGATGGACGCCTTCTCGACCGAGCGCGTCGAGGAACTCCGCGGGCCCAATGCCTTCCTCTACGGCGAGGCCGATGTCGGCGGCGCCCAGAACCAGATCACCAAGCGCGGCCAGATCAACCGCAACTTCAACCGCGCCAAGGTCATGGTCGGCAGCTTCGAGACCCGCCGCGCCGAGCTCGATTTCAACCGTACCCTCGTCCGCAACAAGGTCGCCGTCCGTCTCGCCGCCGTTTCGCACCAAAGCGAATCCTGGATCGACAACGTCCGCCGCGACTTCCGCGGTCTCTACGGCGCCGTCACTTACCGGCCCTTCAAGCAGACCACGATCAGCGCCATGGCGGAATACGGCAAAACCAAGTCCGTGCTCTCGCAGGGTATGTTCGTCGACGCCTTCTCCCGCGCCGCCACCGCCACGCTCGGCAACGTCGGCTACATCTACAATACCGCCACCGGCACCGGCTTCAGGGGCCAGGGCCGCGTCATCAGCACCGGCCCCGCCATCGCCATCACCGATACGGCGCTGATCCCGAAGCGCACGCAGACGAACGGCCCCGAAAGCCTTTACCA
Source organism: Opitutia bacterium Tous-C1TDCM (assembly GCA_002288455.1). Classification (GTDB taxonomy): domain Bacteria; phylum Verrucomicrobiota; class Verrucomicrobiia; order Opitutales; family Opitutaceae; genus ER46. The sequence goes on along the minus strand of NEUS01000004.1, from coordinate 41,072 downwards.
AAACGCCACCACCTCGTTCACCCTCGAGGCCGAGCACCACATCGGCAAAAATCTCCACCTCCAGGTCACCGGCAATTTCTACCAGCAGAAACTCGACAACCGTACGATCAACTCGCGCAACATCGTCCGCGACCGCAGCCCCCTGCTCCCGAACGGCCAGGCCAACCCCTACTTCAACGAGCTCTACACCGAGTACTTCCGCACCCGCAGCATCGACGGCAACATCGTCCGCGACATCCGCTTCTCCGCCGTGTACGACCTCGAGACCCGCTGGTTCAAGCAACAGTTCGTCGTCAACGTCCAGCAGCACCAGGACAATCCCGGCCAGAAGAAGCCCAAGTACGTCGAGTACATCGATCCGGCCAGTCCCAACTGGGTCGGCGCCATCAACCCCGCCCTCACCGCCGCCGCCTTCGCCGCCAACCGCACCGTCCACATCGCGAACCGCTTCTACCGCCGGTACTACCTGCGCGACGGCCTGAATCCCGACCGGACCGACGATGTGTCGGCCATCCCCGGCGTCTCCGCCTACCTGCCCGACCTCGCCGGGCGCGCCGCCACCGGCCACTTCATCGACCGCCGCTTCTACACCCCGTCCTGGGGCGTCGGCGCCTCCGGCACCTACTTCAACAACCACCTGTATACGATGATCGGATACCGGCGCGACCACTTCAATATGCGCACGATCCGCGGCCTCGTCCGCCCGCAGGCCCAGTGGCAGGTCGACGAGATCGAGTCCTTCAACACCCCCGCCCTCAAGTACGTCCAGTACAAGGTCGACGGCGCCAATTACGGCGGCGTGCTCCGTTTCAACGACATGTTCGCCCTCGGCTACAACTACGCGCAGTCGTTCCGCATCTCCGTCGGCCAGGGCGCCGCCACCTTCAATTCCGGCGAACTCCAGAGCATCCCGGTCGGCGAAGGCACCGATCTCTCCGCACGCTTCTCGTTCCTCCAGGGCAAACTCGAGGTGAATCTCGTCCGCTACAAGAACTTCACCCCGAACGCCCGCTATGCCGTCCCCGGCATCACCACCGCGCTGCGCGACGAACTCGTCGCCATTTTCCCCGGCGACTTCAACGTCACGGCCACCGCCGACTACCAGACGACGCTGACCCGCGGCAACGAAGTCCAGGTCATCGCCTCGCCGCTCAAAGGCCTCCGGCTCACCGCCACCTACGCCGACAACAAGGTCGTCAACACCGACCGCGTGCCTCTCCTGAAGGCGTTCCGCGATGCCGCCAAGGCGCAGAACCGCGCCACGCCGATTCTCGACGACCTCCTGATCACGATTCCCGAAGGCGTGCCCAACGGCGGCTACACCAAGGCCCGCGGCAATTTCTTCGGCCGTTACGCCTTCGGCGATGGCGCCCTCAAAGGCTTCTCCGTCGGCGGCGGCATGAACTGGCGCCTGCGCACCTACCGCGGCACCGCGGCGATCGCCGCCGCCAACGCGACTCCCACCCAGGTCTGGTCGCCCGCCTATTCGCTCTACAACGCGTTCTTCGGGTACTCGCGGAAAATCTTCAACCGCAACACGAGCTTCCAGCTGAACATCGACAACCTTTTCGACAAGGAATACTTCCGCTCCGCCGCCATCGGCAGCGGCTCGTGGGGCGATCCGCGGACCTTCCGTCTCTCCGCCTCGACGGACTTCTGATCCGCCGATTCGCCCGGCCCTTGCCGGCCGCTCCGCCCGCCTGCAGCTGCGGGCGCAAGCGGGCGGCCGGGATGCTTCGACCAAGCCCGGCGGTTTGGACCACGGATCACACGGATCCCGACCGACATTTCATCCGTGCCCGGCCGTGCAATCCGCGGTTTCAACGGCGGTTTCCCGGTTCAAACTTCGCGGACAAAGCACCGGCTCTCCGGTCCGTCCGGTTTCAGCCGCAGCCTCCGCTCGAACCGGAAGCCCAGTTTCTCCAGCAGCCGGATCGAGCGCGCGTTGTCCGGCGACGTGATCGCCGCCACGCGCCGCAGGCCGAGCCGCCCCACGCCGTCTGCCAGCACGGCTGCCGCCGCCTCGGCGGCATAGCCCCGGCCTTCGCGCCGCGCGAGCAAGGCATACCCGAGGTCGATGTCGTCCAGCCCCGGCCGCTTGATCAGTCCGCAGATGCCGACCGGCGCCCCGCCCCGCCGCAACTCCACCGCCAGCAACCCGAATCCAAATTCCGCATACATCGTGCGCGGGCCCTGCCGGATATAGGCCCGCGCCGCCGCGAGGGTCCGGATCCCGCGGTCGCCGATATGCCGCAACCAACCGGGCTCGTTGACCAATTCGCGCACAAAGGCCGCATCCCGCCCGACCGCCAGCGGCCGCAACCGCAGCCGCGCCGTCAGCAGCACCGGCACGGCTTGCCCCCGGCGGCTACGTTTTCCAACTTCCGCTTTCATCAGGATGAAGCCGCCGTGGAACGCATCGGGGAAGAGCCGACCTTCGCGTCCGCCCTTCGCCGCGACGAAGTCCGTTCTCTCAACTCTCAACCCTCAACTCTCAACTCCCCTTCCCCTCACGCCGGCACGGCCGCCGGAGCGGTTTTCGCCGGCGCCAATTGCGTGCCGCGGACGGATTCCGCGAGGTTCATGGTCTGCGCCTCGGGCTCGCCGCGCTCCTGGTTGAAGCGCATCGACACCGTCTTGGAAACACCGCGTTCCTCCATCGTCACGCCGTAGATCGCCTTGGCCGCCGAGACGGTGCGCTTGTTGTGCGTGATGATGATGAACTGGGATTCGTGGACGAATTTTTTGAGCAGCTCCGTGAAGCGGCCGATGTTCGATTCGTCGAGCGGCGCGTCGAGTTCGTCGAGCAGACAGAACGGCGACGGCTTCACCATGTAGAGCGCGAAGAGCAGCGCGACCGCGGTCAGCGTTTTCTGGCCGCCGGAGAGCAGCGTGATGCCCTTGAGCTTCGTGCCCGGGGGCTGCGCCACGATCTCGATGCCGCTCTCGAGGATGTCCTCGGCCTGGATCAACTCGAGGTGCGCCCGGCCGCCGCCGAACAGCGTGTGGAAGGTGTACTCGAAGTTCTTTTTGATCTGCTCGAAGGTGACCTGGAACTGCTGCATCGAGGTCTGGTTGATCTCGTCGATCGCCTTCATCAGCTCGGTCTTCGCCGTGGTGAGATCGTTGACCTGGCCGGCGAGGAAATCGTGGCGCTGCTTGAGCTCCGCGTATTCCTCGATCGCGACGAGGTTGACCGCGCCCATGCTGTTGAGCCGCTGGCGCAACGCGTCGACTTCGACCTTGATCGCCGTCCAGTCCGTGGCGTCCAGCGCCTTCAGATCGTCGTCCGTCGGCTCGCCGCGGGCTTCCTTCTTTTTGCGGCGGCGCTTGGCCGGGGCCGCGGCCGCTTCGGCGCCCTCGGCGGCCGGTTCGGCGGCGGGCTCGGGGGCCGGGGCCGGCGCGGCTCCGCCCTCGTCGTCGTCCTCGTCGAGGTCGAGCACCTTGATGCCCTCGGGCTCGTCGTCGGCGCGCCACAGCTGGCGGCGCCAGGCGATGCCGGAGATATCGAGGGAAAACTCGCGGGTGATTTCCTCCGCGATGAACTGCGCGCGCTGCCGGTTTTCCGCCAGCTTCACCTCGTGGGCGCTGAGCTGGTCGTGGGCGTTTTCGGATTCGTCGCGCACCGCGGTCTGCGCGGATTCGAGGCCGCGGATTTCTTTTTCCACCTCGACGAGCTCGACGCGCACCTGCTCCACCTGATCCTGCGCCACCCCGAAGGTCTCGGCCAATTCGGCGGCGCGGGCGCGCTGCGCGGCGGAGGTCTGTTCCAGTTCGTCGATCTGCGCGGTCCAGGCCTCGATCTCGGCCTGGCGCTGTCCGAGCAACTCGCCGAGTTGCTGGCGGCGGCGTTCCATTTCGCCGAGCCCGCGGTCGAGCACCTCGATCTTCTGGCGGCGTTCCGCCAGTTCGAGGCGCGCCTGCGCGAGCGTCTCGCGCTTCACGTCGCGGTCCGTGCGTACCTCGACGATGCGGGTCTCGAGCCGCTGGATCGTCTCGCGCTGCGCGGCGGCGGTGCCGTCGGCCGCGGCCAGCGCCGTCTGGGCCTTTTCCCAGCGCGCGTGGGCTTCGTTGCGGGATTGTTCGAGGGCCGTGACTTCGTTTTCCATCCGCGTCAGGCGGTTGGCGAGGTCGTCGGCGTTGCGCTGCGCGTTGCGCTGCTCGGCCTGCACGGACGCGAGCGTCTGCGTGGCGGCGAGCACATCGGCGCGGCGCTGCTCGAGCAGTTGCTCGGCCTCGGCGAGGCGGAGATTGAGGGCGTCGATGACGGCCTTCTGGTCGTCGTGCGACTTCTGGTCGTCGGCCAGGGCCTTGGCCGTTTCGCGCAGATCGATTTCGCGCTGCACGATGCTGTGCGCCGCGCGCTTGCTGCTGTGGTGGCCGCCGTAAACGAGGCCGCGGCGGTCGACGAGGTCGCCCTTGCGCGTGGCGACGGCGAGGAACGCGAAGCCGGGGTTGGCTTTCCAGAATTCGAGAAACGCGTTCAGGTCGTCGGCGATGTAGGATTCGCGCAGGACGCCGAGCGCCGGGTGGCCGGCTTCGGTCTCGCTGACGGCGTCGACCGCCGGCACGAGGCCCGGCGGCAATTCGAAGAACCCTTCGGAACGCAGGCCGATCTCGGTGACGCGGAGCACCGCGGAGCCGATTTGCTCGGTTTCAAGCTGGGCCAAGATGCGCTGCGCGGTGGAAAGATCGCTGACGCTGATGGCTTCCGCGGCATTGCCGAGGATGGCTTCGACCGCTTTCCCGCTCTCCGCCTTCACGGCGAGGCCGTGCATGATCGGCGTGACCTTCGCGCCCTGCAGCGCGCCTTCGAGGCGGCCCTGGAGGACGGCTTTGGCGCCTTCGCCGAAGCCTTCCCACTTTTCCTGCAATTGCTGGAGCAGCCGCAGCCGCGCGGTGCGTTGCGCGAGCTGGCGGTCGATGTCCTGCAGCTTGCGCTGGGCGTCGCGGAATTCGCGGGTCAGGTCGGTGATCGTCTGCTGGGCGACGACGGTGTCGTTGTGCGCGCGCGATTTCTCGACCTGCGCTTCTTCGTGCCGGGCCTCGATCTCGGCGACGAGTTGGGCGGCGGCGGCCTGCTGCTGGCGCACGCCCTCGAGTTCCTGGGCGAGCGAATCGTGTTTGTGGACGCTGGTCTTCTGGTCGACCTCGTAGCCGGAGCAATCGGTGCGGAGCCGGGCGACCGAACTCTCGATCTGGAGCAAATGGAATTTCGCCTGGTTCAGTTCCTGTTCGAGCCGGCTCAATTCGCCTTCGACGACGGTGAGCTCGCGGTTGCGTTCCTGGAACGTGGCGTCGCTGCCGCCGAGCAATTCGAGCTGGATCTGTTTGTCGGAAGCGCCGGTGTCGACCTGGGCGGATACCTCGCGGAGCTGCATCTCGATTTCGCCGAGATTGGCCTGGGAGGAACCGAGCCGGTCCTCGAGGCCGCTGCGTTTGATCTGGGCGAGATTGGCGGCGTTTTCCGCGGCCTCGCGCTGGGAACGCAGATCGAAGACCGCCTGCTGCGCATCCTGCACGCGCTGGTTGAGCCGGCCGCGGTGCGCGCGTTTCTCGGTCAGGGCGGATTCCTGGGTTTCGAAATTGGAACGGCGCTCGTCCGCGGCGGCGCGCAGGGCGGCGACCTTCGTTTCCAGGGCGCCGAGGGTGTCGGATAACTGCGCGTGCTGGTAGCCGCTCCACGCGAGCGCGAGGTGGCGCAGGCGGTGGTTGAGCCGCTTGTAACGCATCGCCTTCGAAGCCTGGCGGCGGAGGCTGCCGATCTGGCGGCCGACCTCGCCGATGACATCGGCCACGCGGGCCATGTTCTGGTCGGTGAGCGTCAGCTTCTGCATCGCCTCGCGGCGTTGCGATTTGTACTTCGTGATGCCGGCGGCCTCTTCGAAAACCGCGCGGCGTTCCTCGGGCTTGGAGGAAAGGATCTGGTCGATCTGGCCCTGCGCCATGATCGAATAGCTGGTCCGGCCGATGCCGGTATCCATGAAGAGCTTTTGGATATCCTTCAGGCGGCAGGGCTGGCCGTTGAACGCGTACTCGCTCTGGCCGTCGCGGTGCACGCGGCGCATGATCTCGATCTCGTGGTACTCGGAGCCGAGTTGCTTTTCGCAATCGGTCAGCAGCAGCGACACTTCGCAGATCTGCGCGGGCTTGCGGGTGTCCGCGCCCTCGAAAATGACGTCCTGCATCTTGCCGCCGCGCAGTGCCTTCGCGCTCTGTTCGCCGAGCACCCAGCGGATCGAATCGGCGACGTTGGATTTGCCGCAACCGTTGGGCCCGACGATGGCCGTGACCCCCGGTTCGAAGCGGAGCGTGGTGGGGTCGGCAAAGCTTTTAAAACCGTGGAGCTTGAGCGCCTTGAGATACATGCAGGGTGGGAAAGGGTGGTCATTCAACGGCGGCACCCCTCCCCCGCAACGGAAAAACCGGCCGGGAGTTTCGGCGGGACGGCGCGTCGCCGCCGCGCCCGCCGCAAGCGCAGTCTGCGGATCGGCGCCGCCCGAACCTGACAAAATCGTCATGCGCTTCGCTTTGCGCCCCTGCCCCCGCCCGGGCCTTCAAAGCCTCTCCGGCTCGACCCGCGCCCTGTCCGCTCCGGCCGAACCATCCTTCGCGCCGCCGCGCCACCCCTGTCCCCGGACACCTGTTCACGTGTCGTCAGCTTCACCTGCTTCCCCTCGGGACGTCCCCCTCGGAACCCGCCTCGCCGCCGTCGATGCCCTGCTCGCGGCGGTGCCGGTGTTCTACATCGCCCGACAGGTAACGGTCTGGGTTCGCAATATCCCGCACTGGGACGAGTACGACACCGTGCTCGACTTCCTCCTGCAATTGGAACGCGGGGCGGGCTGGACGGAGACGTTGCAGGCCTGCTTTGCCGTGAACAACGAGCACCGCATGCTCGCCAGCCGTTTGCTGTTCGCCTTCGCGTATTGGCTGGGCGGCGGGGTCGACTTTGCGCTGCTGGCCGCGGCGGGAAATCTGTTTCTGCTCGCCGCCTTCGGCGTGCTCCTGGCCCGGGAAGGCGATCCCGCGGCCCGGCTGCGCTTGGCGGCGGTGTTCAGTCTTTCCGTCTTCCACCTGCAGCATCACGAAAGTCTCTTCTGGGCCGGCTCGTCGATCGATCATTTCTTTGTCGTGCTCGCGGCCGTGACGGCGCTCGGCGCCTTGGTCTCGTCCGGCCGCGCGGCGCTGCCGGTCGCGACCTGCGCCGCACTCCTCGCCGGTTACTCCCTCGCCCACGGTCTCCTGGTCTGGCCGGTCGGGTTCGGACTGCTGCTGCGGCAGCGGCGCCGGCAGGCGGCGCTGGTCTGGGCCGCGCTCGGGATCGCGGCCAGCGGCGTCTTTCTCGCCGGTTTCGAATTCAATCCGGGGCATCGGCTGCCCGCCCCGCCGGAACTCCCGGCGGTGCTGCTGTATGCGTTGCGGATCGCGGGCAGTTCGCCGGCTGTCGGCCACCCCGAGCTCGCGCCTTGGTTCGGAGCCGTGCTCGTGGTCGGGTTCGCGGCGGCCGCGGCGCGCCGGTCCGCGCCGCGCGAGTGGTTCGCCGTCGCGGTCATCTTCTGGTGCCTCGCCGCGATCGGCCTGATCGCCTGGGGGCGGGCACTTCTGGCCAATGCGTGGGCCCCGGTCGCCTCGCGCTACGTGATTCTCAGCTCGATCGCCTGGGGCCTGTTCATCTGGCTGCTGCTGGAGCGGCTTCTCGCCCGCCGGCCCGGTCGCGCCTGGTGGCGGATCCCGGTTTTCGGGGGGCTTGCGCTCGGCAACGTTCTCGCCAACTCGGCTCACGCGCACACCGGCCGGATTTTTGCCGCCGGTGCCGAACAAGCGGTCCGCATTTTCCGGGAACGGGGCAGTTTCGCGCAGGCCGCGACCCCGCCCTATCCGGATCCGGCCCGCGCCGACGCCCTGATCCGGGAGGCGGAGTCCCGCGGCATCTACCGTCTGCCGGAGCTGGAAGCCCTGCACTTCGCCCGCCCGCCCGCTCTGCCCGTGCGGGCGGCGACCGAAATCGGGGACGCGACCTATTTCATCGAGGACGTGGCGCTCGATCGGGCGGAAGTCCGCGTGCGCGGCTGGGCGATTCGCCGCGACGAAACCGCCCGGCCCGGGGATATCGCAGTCGTCTTCCGGACCCCGGACCAAATGGTCGCCTACGAAGCGCTCCCGCAGGTCCGCCCCGACGTCGCCGAGTCCATCGCCCGTTGGGATGGGATCCATGCGGGTTTCGAACTGCGGCTGCGGCGCGAACGCCTGCCGCAAGGAAGCCTTCAAGTCGGGATCGGCTTCGATCTGGCGCGCGCACCGGAATTCATGATGACGGCCCACACGCTCGAAAATCGCCGCGCGGACGACCTCGCGCCGCACTGACCGCCGCCCTCTCGGCCGTCCCGCCGGACTGCGTTTGACCTCCGGCCGAACTCCGTCAGGGATCGGATCGCCCCCCTCGACCCATGCTGAAAATCCTGCCGGCCGCGTTCCTCAGCCTCGCCCTCGCCGTTCCGCCGGCGCTCTTTTCCGCCCCCGCCTTGCCCGGCATTGCCGCCGCGATGGAGGCCCAGATTGCGAAAGATGAAATCGCCGGCGCCGTGACCATGGTGCTGACGAAAGACCGTGTTCTCCACCAGGCCTCGACCGGTCTCGCCGACCGCGCCACCGGCCGCGCGATCGCGCCCGATTCCGTTTTCTGGATCGCCTCGATGTCGAAGCCGATCACCGCCACGGCCGTGCTGATGCTGCAGGACGAGGGCAAACTCAAGGTGACCGACCCGGTCGCGAAGTACGTGCCCGAATTCGCCAACCTCAAGACGCCGTCGGGCCAACCGGCCAACCTCACGATCGTCCAAATCCTCACGCACACCTCGGGCCTGGGCGAAGCGAAATCCGAAGACACCCTGAAGGCCCGCACCTTGACCGACCTCGTGCCGGCTTGGCTCGCCGCCAAGATGCAGTTCGAACCGGGCAGCCAATGGAAATATTGCCAATCCGGCATCAACCTCGCCGGCCGCATCGTCGAGGTCGTTTCCGGCCGGCCCTTCGACGATTTTCTTGCCGAGCGCCTCTTCGCGCCGCTGGGCATGAAGGACACGACCTTCTACCCGACCGCGGAACACCGCGCCCGTCTCGCCGTCGCGTATGAGAAAAACAAGGACACCGGCGCCCTCGCCCCCGCCAAGCCCCGCGCCGAGTACGGCCCGAAGGAGCGCCCGCCCCAGGGCAACGGCGGCCTCTACTCCACGCCCAACGACTACGCCCGCTTCTGCCAACTGCTGCTCAACCGCGGTACCTTCGGCGGCAAACGCCTGCTCAGCGAACAGGCGATGGGCTATCTTGCCGGCGTGCAGACGGGCGGTCTCGCGACGGGTTTCTTCCAAACCGAAGAATGGGGCCGCCGCGGCCTCAACTACGGCTGGGGCCTCGGCACCTGCGTCCTCAAGACGCCGCACCCCGGCCTCGCCGCGATGCTCTCGCCCGGTACCTTCGGCCACGGCGGCGCCTGGGGCACGCAGGCCTGGATCGATCCCGTGAAGGGCGTCGCCTACCTGCTCATGGTGCAGCGCTCGAACTTCCGAAACAGCGACGGCAGCCCCGTCCGCCTCGCCTTCCAGGAAGCCGCCGCGGCCGCGCTGGGCCGGTGAGCGGCGATGGTGAACCCGGGCGGCTCCGGACCATCGCCCGGTGTCCCGCCGGCCGCACGCCCTGGCCGCGAATCGCGTTCCGGATGGGGAAATGCCGCGGGGCCGGCTGCGGCCGCGGTCCCGCTACTCCTGGTCGAGCCCCTTGGGATTCGCCTCGTTCGCCTCGAGTTCATGGCAGGCACGGAGAAACGAAGCCGCACTCCAAGCCTGGAAGGCCTTGCCCATCGGGCGGCCGGTCTGGCCGTGCGCCCACTCGTTGAACTCCCACTCCCGATCGCGGCCGAGGCGGTTGAGCTCGGCGAGGCGGACGAGTTCCCGGCAGGCGACCTCGTGGAAGCCGAGGCGGTGGATGAATCGCACCCAGAGCCCCCCGATGAACGGCCAGATGCCGCCGTTGTGGTAGTGATGCGGCAGATTGAGCAGATTGACCGTGTAGTACGATCGCCAGTCGGGATCGCCGGCCTGCACGACCGGGTACAGGTTGGCGACCGGCCACGGCTGGTTGACGCCCACGCCCCACATGAACCGGAACGCGATGCGCGCGCGGTCCACGTCCAGGACGTTCATCAGGAAGGCGAGAATGTTGCCGTAGGGATCGCAGCGCCAGCTGAAGGAGAACGGAGTGATCTCGGCGAGGAGGTATTGCGCATCGCCGAGGCCCGACTGGCGTTCGGCGAAACGGTTCCGGCCCGGGCTGCCGGCCTCGGGCGCCGTGGTCGGCCAGAAGACCTCGAGGATGCGGCTGCGAATCCGTTGCGACCACCGGAGGTAGTCGGCCGCGCGGTCGAATTGGCCCATCAGTTCAAGGATGCGCCCGTAGCACAGGTTGGCGCGGAACCAGAGCACCTCGTCGTAGAGGACGTTGTAGCTGCGGCCGAAGAGGTCGGTCCAGTCGCCCGCCTCCGGGATCTCGAGCAAGCCGTCGTTGTTCGAATCCTGCGCGCCGAGCCAATTCATGACCGTCTGGAGCCGGTCGGCGTGCCGGTAGAGCAACGTGAGATCTCCGGTGTGGTTGGCGTAGTTGTACAGCGCGACAATGACCCAGAGACCGCTGTCGATCGACGCGATGTTGCCCACGCCGGAATAGTCGGGCTCGCCGTCGTCGATCCGGACGTTGGCCGGAATCTGGCCGTTGGGCGTGGCGGCGTTGAGCAGGGTTTCGAGCGTCGCGACCTGGGCGGCGCGCACGTCCTCGTCCTCGATATGCAGGGTATTCCAAACCGTGATCGCGCCGTCGCGGGCCCAGACGCTGCGGTAGTTGGTGTCGGTGCCCGTCACCGTGTTGTCGGCGAGCGAGCAGGCGGAAAACCCGCGCGGCGTGATGTTCTTCCGGAGGGCCACGAGGGCCTGCTCGTACGCGGTGGCGAGAAAGACGCGCTCCTGATCCGTGAGCGTGCCGAGCTTGGTGCCGGAAAAGAGCATCCGGAATCCGGGTTCCATGTCCGCGGGTTTGAGCCGGGTCCGGTCCTTCGCGGGCAGGGCGCAGACGACTCCGTAGTGGCAAAGGCCGTCCAGGACCCCGTCGGCGAGAATCTGGCGCGAACTGTAGGTCGGCACATCCACGGTGGCTTCGAAGAGTTCGGGGAGGGCGTTTTCCACGATGATGCCGCGGACGCCGGGCAGACGAAACATGGAGGCGTCGTTGCCGGTATCGCCCGCCACAAGCACGGTGTCGAGCGGCACGCCCAGCCGCGCGCAAAGCCACGCGAGGGCGCCGCTCTTGGTGGCCTGGTACGGCAGCACATCGAGGTCGCGGCTGCTGGAATAGACGATCTTCACCCGCAGACCCGCATCGGCGAGCCGCCGTTTCAATTCGCGGATCGATCCGGGGGTGGCCCGATCGAGGAACCAGCTGGATTTGAATTCATGCTGGAATTCGGGCGATTGGGGGCGAACCCCGGGAAATTTCGCCACGAGTTCCCGCACCGCCGTGCCGTCCCAGCCGTCGGCGAGATGGGCGTGCAGCTCGTCCAGCATTCGCCCGGCTCCGGCGTCGAAGATCTGGGAGCCGACACCGCCGACGTAGTAGTCGGCGGCCGGCAGGGTCCCGTTGTCCACGAAACGGCGCAGGTCGTCCACCAACCGGCCGCTGTTGTAGACCAGCAGGGGACGCGCTTCGGGCGAAAGTCCGGTCCAGACAATTTTGAACCGGTGGGTCGCCTCCGGATTGCCGATCAGGGTGCCGTCGAGGTCCGAGCTGAAGAGCCGGATCGGCCGGGCGGATGCTGGTGCGCTCATCGCTCAATCTCCGTCGTTCCAAGGTTCATCCCATTCGGTGTCCGTGAACGCGAGCGCCACGGTGCGCTCCTCGATCAGCCGGGTGAGCTGCTGGGCGATGCCCGTCCAGGTAAAGAGGCTGCGGGCCTTGTGCGCCCCCATGCGGCCGAGGCGATGGGATAGACGCGGATGCCGGAGGATTTTCACGATGGAGATCCCGAGATCTTCCTTGTCGAGGGAGTCGGCATAGAGGGCGTGGCGCCCGAATGTGACGGCGCGGAAAAGGCCGCCGTGCACGGTGATGACCGTCGGGGTGCCGCAGGCCATGGCCTCGATGGCGGTCATGCCGAAGGGCTCGTAGCGGCTGCTGAGCACGAACACATCGGCCGCCCGGTAGTGGTCGGCGAGATCGGCGTCGGCGACAAACCCGGAGAACTTGACCCGTTCGGCGAGCCCGAGCCGGACGACCTGGGCCTTGAGTTCGTCGCGGATCGCCTGTTCCTCGGGATTGAGCGAGGCGCCGCCGACCGCGAGATGCAGCACGGCATCGGGAATCCGGGCCGCGACCAGGGTGAACGCGTCGATCAGCAGATCGTAGCCCTTGTTGCGGGCCAGCCGCCCGATGGCGAGCACCGCGCGGCCCGCGTAGCCGAGGCGGGCGCGCAGCGCCTCGCGCGATGCGCCGCTCACCGGGAAGAATCGGTTGTCGTCGTAACCCGGCGGGATCATGGCCACGCGCTCGGCGGGCGCTCCGTAGTCCTTCACAATCATGTCCACCTGGTCCGGCGTGGTGGCGATGACCTGCTCGCAATTCCGGTAGAGCAGGTTCTCTTCGTCGATCCGCTGCGCGAAATTGTATTTCGCCTCGGCGTTCGCCGCGTCGGCCGGGTCGTCCTTCTCCATCAGCTGCCGCTTCCAGATTCCGAGGGAATGCGGGGTATGGACGTGCGGCACGGCGAGCGCTTCGGCGAGCCGCTGGGTGGCGAACCCGGCGTCCCAGTAGTGGCTGTTGAGAAAATGATAGCGGAGTCCGTGCCGCTTGATCAGGCGCAGGGCCCGTTCGGCCCATTCGTTCAGGTGCCGCACCAGATATTCCTTGTCGATGAAGTTGCGGCCCCCGCAGGGGACCCGCACGACGCGGACGCGCTCGTTGACGACATCCATGTCGGGCTGGTCCTCGAAGCGGCGGGTCCAGATATCCACCTCGAAGCCGAGCTGGGCGAGTTTCTTGGCGAGCTCGAGCACATAGACCACTTGGCCGCCGGTGTCGGCCTTGCCCAGCGGGGGTTCCGCGGCGACATAGCCGTGGGTGGAAATCATGCCGATGCGCGGCAGCGCCGACTCAGGGAAAACAACAGACATAGTTGGACTGGGTTTGTCGCCGCTGGCTATGAGTCGCAGGCGGAGACAGGTGTGCGTTGACGCGGCCGTGACCGCGGGCCCCGGAGAGTCCGGGGCGATGACGCCGCTCGCGTTTCGGAATTCTAATGCCTGAACGACACGGGGAGCGAAAACGCGAGCGACCCCGATTGGACGGGAACGGACGGAAAACGATTTGCCAAGGGCAAAGTGCGGGCGCCCCGGGAATACACCGGCGGCGGCACCGGCCGCCGCGGAGGCCGAAGGCAACGCCCGGGGCGATTGGGCGGTACGCTCCCGTCAATCCGTCGCCGGCCGCGCCTGGATCCAACGCGCCTCGGTGATCCAGCCGCGGAACTCCGCCGCGCACGTGGTGCCGAAAGGATTCCAGCCGATGCGCTCGTGGCCCCACGGAAAATGATACGCCTCCTGCCGCGAGCGAATCATTTCCTTGCCGTCCAGGCGCACGACGACATCGCCCGTGCCTTCGCCGCCGAAATCGTCCGGACGGAACGACGCCATCTCCAATTCCACCCAATGCCCGGCCGGATTCGGCTTGAAGGGCTCGGAGTTCACGCGGGGGAAAGAGTAGTTCTCGTAAGCGAAGCGGATACCGTCGCCCCACGTCTCGACCGCCAGAATATTGGAACGGAAATGCGCGCCCGCGGCGAACAGCGGCTCGCCCGCCTCCTGGAGCGGCTCCGGAAAAACGACGCGGAAGCGCAACACGCCGCCGCGTTTCGCGAACTCCTCCACGAGACCCGACGGCACTTCGTCGGGCCGGAACGCCCGCGTCGTCTGCGACCGGACTTCGCCGCTGAACTCCCGCGAGATCCGGCCTCCGATCTGCAAATCCGCCGGCCACGCCGGCACGATCGCGTCGAGCGCGCGGCCGCCGCTGAACCACACCGCCACACCGGTGCGGCGCCGAAATTCCGTCCGCTCCCGGACCCGGCTCCACCGGTCGTTGCGACCGGCCCGGTGCAGCGACGGCACCTGGATTTCGACCGTGTGCGTGTGGTTGTTTGCCCACTTCAGCGGGCGGCCCCAACGGATCGCCTCGCCGCCCCGCGCATAGCCGAACCGGATCAGCTTCTCTCCGATGTGCTCGACGAGGATCCGCTCGTCCGCGCGCCGATCGAGCGGCTCCCACACCGGTTCGATTGTTCCCGCCGGCTGCTGCCGCCAACGGACCTTCAGGACCTGCGGGCCGTCCACCAGATCGAATTTCTGCCCGACGAATGCCAGCATCGCTTCGGTCCGGCCGTCCAGCATTTGCCAGAGTGCGGGCGAGGTCGTCCGCAAGGTCCGGCCATGGTAATCGAAACTCATAAGCCCGCCGATCACGGCCGTGACCGCGACGGCCGCGATGGCCGCCGCCACGACACCGACCCGCAGGCGCGGGCGCACGACCCGGATCCAGCGCTCCACCGCGAGCAAACCGACCAGCGCCAGCAACCCGGTCACGACCGCGAAGTCCGTCTGGTAGCGCGTCGTCGTCGAAAAATACCCCATCACCAAGCCGCCGACCGGCACCGCATAGGCCAGGACGCCGCCCAGCGCCGCGGTCAGCCGGCGAGTCTCGTCCGGGCCGCGCCGCCACCACGCCAGCGGCAGCGCGAGCAGAAACCAGAAGTAGGGAAACGTCACCGCCAGCCCCGCCACTTCCTCGGTGCCGAAGTAGTCCTTGATGTGGTTGATCTCGATGCCCACCGCCCGCGCAAACGGGAAGTCCGCGCTCCATTGGAGGTGCTGGAAAAAATACACCCCCACGTTGTGCGGCAAAAACCGCAGCGCGAAATGCACGAGCTTGCCCTCGTACGCGCCGGACAACTGGTAGTTCTGGCCCCACTCGAGCGGATTGTCGAAACGCGCATAGTTGTGCGCCATGATCGCCAGCCCGCACAGCCCCAGCGGCACCGTGCCCGCCAAGCCCAGCCGCCACCACGCCGGCCGCGCGGGATCGCGTTCCCGCCACGCCAGCCACACCGGCAGCAGCAGCATGCCCGCGGCGAACAGGACCGTCGGCCGCGAGCCCACGCCGAGGCCGAGCAACACCCCCGCCAACGCCATCATCGCGAGCGGCCGCCGGCCGTGCACCGCCGCATAGATCGCCGCCGCCGCCAGCAACACGAACGCGATCCCCGCCGCGATCGGCAGTTCCCAGAACATCGGCCGCTGCACCAGTGCCAGCAGATGGGTGCCGGATCCGAGCGCGAGCACTCCCAGCGGCGCGACCAGCAGGTGGCTTTCGGGAAAATAGCGCCGCCGGAGCGCCAGCCAGAGCCCGCACGCGGCGAAATAGCCGAGACAACTGAACACGAAGACCGCCGTGCCCATCGACATTTCCCGGCCCGTCACCAGATTCCACGGCAGCATCACCGTCAGGGCCGGAGCCGGACCGAAATAGATGTAGTACTTTCCCTTGTACAGGGTCGCGTCCCCGAGCCGGTGCGGGGCGTTTTGCGCCGGATCGTAGGGATCCGCCAGCGCCAGCAACTCCGGTTTCGGCGCGATATCGAGACTGAGCTGGCCCTTCTTCCAGCCGCGCACCAGCAGCTTGAAATAATCGACCTCGTCCCAGTCGCCGAAGCCGGCGTTGGCCGCCGTGGTCCAATGGAAAAACCACACCGCCGCGGCCATCGTCGCGGCCACCAGCGCCCGCTCGAACCAGCGCGCGGCCCGGGCCGTCCCCGGCCCGTTCATTTGTGATCCCACGGCAGTTTCACCTCGAGCCGCGGGTGTTTCCACACTTCGAACGGCTCGAACATCTTGCCGGGATTGAGCACGCCGTTCGGATCGAGCGCCCGCTTCACCGCCTGCATCGCGCGCACCTGCGCCGGCGAATGCTGGATGCGCAGAAACGGCGTCTTCGCCAGCCCGATGCCGTGCTCGCCGGAGATCGCGCCCCCGAGCGCCACCACGGTTTCCATCAGCGTGCGCACCGTCCGCTCCGCCGTGCGGCACTCCGCCGGCACCGCTTTGTGGTACATGATGTTCACGTGGAGATTCCCGTCGGCCAAATGCCCGAAGGTCGGGATCGCCAGCCCCGAATCGCGTTTCAGCTTCGCCAGAAATTGCGCGAACTTCACGTAGTTCCGCATCGGCACGACGATGTCTTCGTTCAGCTTCGCGTCGCCGAGCTCGAACATCGCGCCCGAACATTTCCGCCGCACCGCCCAAAGTTGCTCCGCCTCCTCGCGGTTCTTCGCGGCCCGGCTCCCGGTCGCATGCTCGGCGGCCCACCCCAAAACGATCTGCTTCGTTTCCCGCACTTCCGCTTTCCCGCCGGCAAATTCCAACAACAGCACCGGCCGCCCGGCCTGCCCCGCAAACACCGCCCGCCCCGTCGCCCGCTCCGCGCACAGCACGCTCTCGCGGTCGAGAAATTCGCAGATCGCCGGCTGCACGCGCAGCTTGAACAGCGCCAACGCCGCCCGCAGCGCCGCCGTCTCGTCCTTGAACGAGGTCAGCAAGGTCCAGCGCGCCGCCGGCTGCGGAATAAGTTTCAGCACCGCGCCGGTCACGACGCCGAGCATGCCTTCGCTGCCGATCCACAAATCGCGCAGGTTGAAGCCGGCGGAAAACTTCTTCGTCGCCGTGCCCCAGGTCACGGCCTCGCCCGTCGGCAGGTAACCGCGCAACGCGATCACGAAGTCGCGCGTCACCCCGTACTTGCCGCCGTGCATGCCGCCGGCGTTGCAGGCGATGTTGCCGCCGATCGTGCAGTATTCCTTCGAGGAGGGATCGGGCGGATAGAACCAGCCCTTCGCCTCGGCCGCCCGCTGGATGTCGGCAACCTTGGCCCCGGCTTGCACGTGCGCCATGCCGGCTTCGTCGTCGATCGCGATCGTGTTGAGCGCCAGCGTATCCAAAACCCAACCACCCTGCACCGGCGTCGCGGCTCCCGTCAGCGTCGTGCCCCGCCCGCGCGTCGTCACCGGCACGCCGTGCCGATTCGCCAGCGCCAGCACCGCGCCGATCTGCGCCTCCTGCGTCACCCGCACCACGGCCTCGGGCCGGAACGGCAGCTTCGCGCTGTCGTAGGACGCCGCGGTGCGCGCGGTGTCGTCGGTCAGGACGACGTTCGCGCCGAGGCGGCGGCGGAGCTGGGCGGTGGCGGCGGCAAAGGACTTCATCGCGGAGCTTTCGGAGATGGCGGCCTTGGTCCCCGCGTGCAAGCCGACCGTGGCCCGGTCCGGCCGGCGTTCAACGCGCCGCTGCCGGGACCGCTCCGACGCCCCATCTCCGGCTCCGATCTTTCGCCCTTCAACTTTCACCTTTCAACGGGCCGCAGGCCCTCCGCCAGCGGCCGCGCGTACACGCCGAAGTGGTTGCCGTTGGACCGCTGCGCGCGCTCCGTCCCCGGAACCGCCAAGGCTCCGAGCGAGGAACCGCTCGGCCGGTTCAACAGCACCGCCCGCCCGCCCGCCGCTTTGACCAACGCCGTCGAGCCGCCGCCGTCGAGATTGAGTCCTTCCTGCGCGCCGAAACGCCGCAGCCACATCGCCAGTTCCTCGAGCGTCGCACCCTCGCTGTAGCCCGCTTGGCGGCCGTCGATCGTCAGCAACAGCAGGTAGCGGCCGTCGGCGGAAATCCCCGCCGCCGAACGCGGATGCGGCGTGGTCCGGAACGCCGTCGGCTCGTACGGCACCGGCCGGCCGGCCTTGAGCACGATGTCCGATCCCGCCACCGCGGTCCACACGCCGTCGGGCCGGAAATCCGGTCCCGTTTCCCGGATGCTCGCCCGCAAATCGCGCGTGACGACGAGGACCTTGGCCCCGAGACCGGACTTGGCCGCCGGGGAAACAATTTCGCCGCGCGACACCGCCAACCCGCCGAGGTCCTTGTCGCCGGGGCTGCAACAGGGGCTGAAGAAATTGGCGTTGATCGCCGCCTGCAGGCGGTGCCGCTCCAGAAATTCCGTCGCCGTTTCGCTCGTCGTTTCCTTCGGCGCGTCGCCGTTGGCCGGCGTGGAAAACAGCTCGATGCCGTCCGCCCGCAGATCGACGCGGAGCACGCGCACTTCCTGCCGCCGCGGCTCCGCTTCGTCGGCCGACCCGGCGGCGAATTCGATGCCTTGGAACAACGGCTGCCACGCCCCGACTTTAACCTCCGCCGGCAAACGCTCCTGCGCCGCGACCAAGGCCACCCCCAGGACGAGACTCCGGAGCAAACAGGGAAGTTTCGGGCGCGGCGTCATCCGCCCAAACCACGGCCTCCGCCCGCGCCCCGCAAGGGCGAACCCGTCCGGCCGTTCGCCTAACCTCATGACCAAAGTTTCGCTTCCCTCCCGCGGACGCGTGTGCGAAAACTCCCTTCCCTTTGTCATGACCAAAATCCTCCTCACGACCACGTCGTTCCAAGACACCCCGGGCGAACACCACCAACTCCTCGCCGCCACCGGCTGGGAAGTCATCCGCGCCCGCGGCCCGCTCAACGAAGCCGACACCCTCGCCCTCGTCGGCGACATCGACGGCTACATCTGCGGCGACGACCTGATCACCCGCCAGGTGCTCGAAAAGGCGCTGCCGAAACTGAAGGTCATTTCCAAGTACGGCATCGGCGTCGACAAGATCGACGTGAAGTCCTGCACCGAGTTCGGCCTGCCCCTGCTCTTCACCCCCGGCGTCAACCACACGACCGTCGCCGAGCACACGTTCCTCCTGCTCCTGGCGCTCGAGAAAAATCTCCTCTTCCACACCGACTCCACCCGCGCCGGCGGCTGGAAACGCAAGACCGGCCACGAACTCCTCGAGAAGACCATCGGCATCGTCGGCCTCGGCCGCATCGGCAAGGAAGTCGCCATCCGCGCCCGCGCCTTCGGCATGAATGTGATCGCGTTCGATGTTTACTGGGACGAAAAATTCGCCGCCGCCCACGGCGTCAAACGCGCCGCCAACCTCGACGAGATCTACGCCGCCGCGGATTACATTTCCCTCCACACGAATCTCACGCCCGAGACGCGCGACATGATCAGCGCGAAGTCCTTCCCGAAAATGAAAAAGGGCGTGCTCATCCTCAATTGCGCCCGCGGCGAGATCGTCCACACCGCCGATATGGTCGAAGCCCTGAAGTCCGGCCAAGTCGGCGGCTACGGCACCGACGTCCTCGACGAGGAACCGCCGAAGGCCGACCACCCGCTGCTCAAGTTGCCCAACGTCGTGGTCACGCCGCACGTCGGCTCCCGCACCTTCGAGAGCGTGCAGCGCCAGGCCACCGCCGCGGTGAAGAACCTCATCCTCGCGATGCACGGCGAAAAGCCCCTCGCCCAGATCAATCCCGAAGTGCCGGTGAAGAAGGTGGTCTGATGCTTGAGGGACTGTAAGCGGTAAGCTCTAAGCTATCAGCCGAAAGCACCGTCCTGCGCCCTCGCCCGACTTTCATCCCAATCGGCCCAAGTTCCGTTCAATCACTCCCAGCTATTGTAGCTTAAAGCTTATAGCTTACCGCTTACCGCTTACGGCTTACCGCTCCTTCCTCCCATGTCCGAAACCTTCTACGTCGTCCCCGAAGCCCAGCACAACGCCCTCGTCGCAGCCGCGTACAAGAAACGCGGTTACTCCGGCCAGGAAGCCGCCGCCGGCGCCCGCTTCTGCGCCGAGGCCACGCGCCACGGCATCCGCACCCACAACGCCCTCAAGGCCCTCCACCTCGACCATCTCTTCGGCTCCGCCGCCGGCGGCTGCGTGCCGAAAGCCAAACTCGAGAAGGTCAAGAGTCCCTACCGCGCTTCCGCCATCTGGAACGCCAACCGCAAACTCGGCCAGGCCACCGGCTACGCCGCCATCGAGCAGGCCATCAAGCTCGCCGACAAATACGGCGTCGGCATGGTTTCCGTCGACAACGCCTTCCACTACCTCTGGGGCGGCGGCTATGTGATGGAGGCCGCCAAGCGCGGCTATATCGCCTACACCAACTGCACCGCGGCCCTCGCCGAGGTCGTCCCCTTCGGCGGCAAGTTCCCCACCCTCGGCACCAACCCGCACTCGTGGGGCTTCCCGACCCAGGACGCCATCGGCTACCCCATCGTCATCGACTGGGCCACGTCCGTTGTCGCCATGGGCCGCGTCCAGCAGCTCGCCCGCGAAGGCAAGCAGCTCCCGCCCAACGCCGCGGTCGACGCCGACGGCAACCCGACCACCGACCCGACCCAGGCCAAGTACCTCATCCCCTTCGGCGCGCACAAGGGCTACGGCCTCGCGCTCATGAACGAGATCGTCGGCGCCTTCATCGGCGGCTCGCTCCCCACGATCCGCAACCGCTGGGACAAGGTCGGCGACGACAAGGGCACCTGCACGTTCTTCTTCCAGGTCTGGAAACCGGAAGCCATGAACGCCGGCGCCTTCGCCAAGGGCCGCAACCAATCCGAAAACGTCAAGGCCGTCCTCGCCGACATCCTCGGCCACGGCAACGAAGCCTGCATGCTCCCCGGCCAACTCGAGGCCACCTGGGCCGCCCGCTCCGCCAAGAACGGCGGCCTGCTGTTCTCCGAAGCCGAAATCGGCGCCTTCAACGAACTCGCCGCCGAGGCCCGCAAGCCGAAGTGGTCGCTGGCGGAATTCAAGATCGCCGAATAACGCCCGATCATCCCCTCCGGCCAAGCCCGTCCGGGCCTGGTTTTTTTGCCCACCGGCCGCAGGCGGATACCCGCCCGGCCGGTTTCGTTTTTCCCTAGTACGCAGAAGCCACGAGCGAGAAACCGCGCGCCGCACCTTATGCCGGCGGCCCACGGCCTAGGTATTCATCAAGTCGTTGTTCCTGTGATCCGATACATACCGCGAGTCAGTTCGACCTTTCTCGCTCCAATCGGACCGAAAGAGGTGGAACTCGCGCTCGGCTCCGGGGAATTGCCCCCGCGGTCCACCTCCCTGATCGACCCCCTCATGAAATCAATGACCATCGGAGCCAAGATTGCCTTGGGCTTCGCCGCGCTGCTCCTCATCACCGCGATCCTCGGCGGCATCGCGATCTCGGACATGCTCTCGGTCCGAAAGTCCGCCCGGACCCTCGCCACCGAGTACGTCCCCGAAGTCGCCGTTGCGGCTTCCATGCAGGTCAATCTCTCCGACCTGCAGATCCAGGCCCGCACCTACGGCTACACCGGCAACAAGGAAGCTTTGGCCAAAGCCAAGGCCGCCTTCGGCAAACTCAAACTCGACCTCGAGAAAGCCGAAAAACTCGCCCGCGACTTCCCGACCCTAGTCCTCCTCAAGTCCCAGGTCGAACAGCTCCGGGTCAGCCTCAAGGCCTATGAGGACGCCTTCAACCTCACCGAAAAGCGCAACAACGAGGTCGACGATAACCGCACCAAGCTCGACCAAGCCGCCGGTGTCTTCATCGAGAGCATCGACCTCGTGAACACCGCCCAGCGCAAACGCCTCACCGAGGAAATCGCCGCCGATGCCCCGCCCGCCGCCCTCAGCGACCGCCTCGCCAAACTGACCCTCGCCCAGGAAATCCGCGGCCACGGCAACAACGTCCGCGTCACCGCCTTCAAGGCCCAGGCCCTGCGCGACACCGCCCTCTTCGGCACCGCGATCCAGGTCTTCCCCGTCATGGAAGAACGGTTCGCGACCCTCATCGGCACCCTCAAGGACAAGACCGACCTCACCGAAACCAACGAGGCCCTCCAGGCCGCCACCGCCTACAAGGCCATTCTCATCGACCTCTCCGGCGACCTCAAGGACCTCGACGAACTCGGCAAAGCCCGCTTCGCCGCCGCCGAAAAAGTCTCCAACATCACCGAGGAGATCCAGGCCACCGGCATGAAGCGGACCGTCGAGTCCGCCGACCACTCCAACACCGAGCTCGGCGCCACCATCGTCCTCATTTCCATCGGCGTCGCCGTCGCCCTCGCCCTCGGCATCGCCGTTTCCTGGTTCATCATTTTCACCATCACCAAGGTCCTGAAGGCCGTCGCCAACAGCATGAACGAGAGCGCCGTCCAGGTCACCGCCGCCGCCGGTCAGGTCGCCGCCGCCAGCCAATCCCTCGCCGAAGGTTCCACCGAACAGGCCTCCAGCCTCGAGGAAACCAGCGCTTCCCTCGAGGAAATGTCCTCGATGACCCGCCGCAACGCCGACAGCGCCAACCAGGCCAAGGACCTCTCCAACCAGACCCGCGCCGCCGCCGATTCCGGCGCCACGCACATGGAACAGATGCGCGACGCCATGGCCGCCATCAAGGCGTCCTCCGACGACATCGCCAAAATCATCAAGACGATCGACGAGATCGCGTTCCAGACCAACATCCTCGCCCTCAACGCCGCCGTCGAGGCCGCCCGCGCCGGCGAGGCCGGCATGGGCTTCGCCGTCGTCGCCGAGGAAGTCCGCAACCTCGCCCAACGCTCCGCCCAATCCGCCAAGGAAACCGCCGGCAAGATCGAGGACGCCATCTCCAAGAGCGAACACGGCGTCGTCATCTCCGCCAAAGTCGCCGAAGCCCTCGCCGACATCGTCACCAAGGCCCGCCGCATGGACGAACTCGTCGTCGAGATCGCCACCGCCTCCAACGAGCAGAACCAAGGTATCGGCCAACTCAATACCGCCGTCTCCCAGATGGACAAAGTCACGCAATCCAACGCCAGCACCGCCGAGGAAAGCGCCGCCGCCGCCGAGGAACTCAACGCCCAGGCCGTCTCGATGCAGGGCTCCGTCGCCGATCTCCGCCGCCTCATCACCCGCGATGCCCAGGCTTCGGCCAACGACGGCGTCGCCGCCTACAAACCCGCCGCCCGCCACGCCCCGCCCTCGTCCCGGGCGCCCGTCGCCATGGCGCGGAAATCCGCCGCCCCCGCCGCGGCTCCCGTCCGTCACCAAACCCTCAGCTTCAACGGCGACAAGGCCCCGCACGTCGACAGCCACGACGAGCACTTCTCCGGTTGACCAAATCGATAACGGACAACCGTTCACCGGCGCGCCCGCCAGGGCGCGCCGTTTTTTGTCTCCGTCCCGGGCGCCCCTTCCGCTCCGAATCCCTCAAAGCCAACGTTCCAACCAAGCAAACGCTTCGTCCTGCAACGCCGGCGGAAAACTGTGCGGGATGTCGTGGAACGAACCCTTGAACCGCTCCGGAATTCCCGCCTTCGCGTAGATTTTTTCCAGCTTCGCGACCGCGCCTTCCATCCCCTCCTTCGGAAACAACGTGTCGCGCCGGCATTGCTGCACCAGCAACGCCCCCGGCGCATGCAACGCCGCCGCATCCGGCAGGTCCAATTCCCGGTATAGCCCCGGCACGTAGATCATCCACGTGTGCCGCAGGTGGTGTTTCAGCTGCGCCGCAAATTCCGTCATCCACCCCGTCACGCACGCCGCCTTCACCCGCGGATCCGCCGCGATCGTCAACGCCGCGCGGAATCCGCCGCCCGACAATCCCGCGCAACCGATCCGCGCCGGATCGACGTCGGCCCGCGTGCCCAGATAGTCGATCGTCCGCCGGTCGTCCCAGACGTGCACTCCCGCCCACGTCGTCCCGACCGCTGTCAGCGCCTTGGCCGTGTGGTGCTCATAAAAACCGCACACCCGGTTCGTCGCCGCCATCCATTCCGGCGTGCCCGGCGCCGCCTTCCGCGCCGCCGCCGCCGCATCTTTGACTTCCGCAAAAATCCGCTCCGGCGCCAGGTCCTCGACCCGCAGCCGCCGCTCCCCGAAGTAAAACGCGTCGATCACCGCCACCACAAATCCGCGCCGCGCCAACTCCTCCGCCCACGGCCGCCCGTAGGTGCCCCGCCGGAATTCCGTCAGATGCGCCGCTTCGCCCGGCGCCGACACAATCTTCTCGTGCCCCCACGTGTACCGCCCGCTGTGGCAATGCAGCGCCAGCACCGCCGGCAGCCGTCCCCGCCGCCCGGTCGGCACCAGAATCCGCGCCGGGATCCGGTAGGCCGGCGTCGCACCGATCGACACGGTCTCGACCGTGAACCCGTCCCGCTCTTCCTTCCCCCGCACCTCCGCCGTCACGGGCTCCACGGCCGGCGCATAGCCCAGCTTCTCCGCCAGCCGCGGCCGGACCGCCGCCTTCCATGCGTCCAGCGAACGCCATTGCGGATCGATAAACGTCGACCGCGGCCGATGCTCCGCCGCGATCCACTCGAGCAGCGGCTGGAAATTGGGCAGGTCCGCCGGCACGCCGGCGAGCGAGGGAGGCAGGGGCGCGTTGGACATGGGTGCGGCGGGTAGCGGCGACGCCTGCGCCACCCACCGCTCCAGCGGCAGCGACAGCGCACCGAGCGCGGCCAAAGCCTGACGGCGGGAAATGCGGGGTGACGGCATCGCGCCGGCGAGCACAACGCGCCCGGCCCGCTCTGGAAAGCGCCGAGTTCAGCCGCCTCGTCCGACCGCGAAAAACCGGCGGCCGCCGCCGCTTCGGCGTTGCGACCCGCCGGCCCTTTCCGCGAAGCTGGCCGCGGCATGGTTTTTTCCGCGGCGAAACCCCCGCTTCTCGCGCTTCTCCTCGTTCTCCTCGGGGGCATCCCCTTGGCCGGCCAGACGGTCCGCCCCGATGCGCCCCCGCCCGCCCCCGGCACCGCCCAGCCCGCCGCCGCCAAAGTCCCGGACGAGGACGTGGTCAAAATCGACGCCGTCCAGGTCCGCGCCCGGAACGACGACCCCGGCTTCGATGCCACCGGCATGGGCTCCTACGAACAGCAACTCCGCGATTCCCCTTTCTC
This sequence comes from Opitutia bacterium Tous-C1TDCM, assembly GCA_002288455.1. Taxonomy (GTDB): domain Bacteria; phylum Verrucomicrobiota; class Verrucomicrobiia; order Opitutales; family Opitutaceae; genus ER46. The sequence continues at coordinate 16,190 of NEUS01000004.1, read as the reverse complement.
CAACGACCTGATCACCGCCGAATCCCTCGAGGACGATCCCGGCGCCATGGAAATCCAGGCGGAATTGGTGCTGATCGCCAATCCGTCCGCCGTCGATCTCGCCACCGCCGACAGCCGCGTCGCCCTGCGCGGCTTCCCGGCCCCGCTCCTGCGCAACGGCTTCGCGACCATGGGCTCGTCCGACATGCTCAACACCAACCGCACCGTCGTCATCCAGGGCGCCCTGGTGCCGGTGCTCGGCCGCGCCGCCCCGGGCGGTATCCAGGATTTTATTACCGCCCGGCCCCGCGCCGCCGCCGGCAAACGCTTCGACTACTCGCTGTCCTCCCTGCGCCGCCAATCCGCGCTGCTCGAAGTCACCGGCCCCACCGTCCCCAACCGCGTCTGGCACCGCTTCGCCTCGGATTGGAGCCGGCGCAAAGGCCCCGAAACCGACGCCGCCACCGACACCCGCAGCGTCAACGCCGCCGTCACCTGGCGCCACAATTCCGCCGCCAGCACCCTCTTCGCCGTCGATTTCCGGCAAACGCGCGCGACCGCGGCGGCCGGGACGCCCGAATACCGCCGTTTCGCCGGCGACCGCATCGTCGGCCCCTACCTCCCGCTCGCCGGCTTCAATACCGTCGGTCCGCAGGCCGGTCTCCGCCGCCGCACCGCGGCCGCCTCCGTCGTCTTCGACGGCCAGCCGCATCCGCGCGTCGCCGTCCGCGCCGGGCTCGAAACCTGGATGCGCCGGATCGAGCAGGACCGTTTCACCACCTCCCTCTACAACGTCGCCCTCGGCCGCTTCGAGGGCATCCGCGAACCGACCCACAGCGAGCAGCCGATGCGCACCTGGCTCGCCCATTTCGAGGCCACCGGCCGTTTCCGCCGCTGGCACGCCGAGCACAAGGTGATGTTCGCCGCCAGCCACACGTGGACGGACGCCCTGCGCGAGGAATTCGGCCTGACCGCCGCCGACCGCAACGCCCTGCCCGCCGCCGTGCGCAATTTCGATCCCGTCGCCCCCGACTACTACCGGCCGCCCTTCAGCCGCGCACTCTACCGCCGCGTCATCGCCGACCGCCGCGACCGCGGCCGCTACGCCTCCTTCGAACTCGGCGAACGCGCCGGCTTCGCCGCGGGCCGCGTCGTGCTCACCGCCGGTTTGCGCCAGGACCTCGCCGCCATCCGGATCCACGACCGCCGGCCCGGTGCCGCCCGCGCGTTCCTCGACGACCGGACCTCGCGCCTGACCTACCACTCCGGGGTCAACTACCAGGCGATCCCGAGCCGGCTCCTGCTGTTTCTCACCGCCAGCACCGCGTTCGAGCCTTCGATGCGCGTCGACGCCCGCACCGGCCGGATCCAGGGCAACGAATCGACCCGCGGCGTCGAAGGCGGGCTCAAGGCCCGGCTGCCCTCGCCCAACGTCGATCTCACCCTCACCGCCTTCTCGCTCTTCAACCAGAATATCCTCCGGCGCAACCCGCTCTACAACGACCCGATCCGCGACGCCACCCAGACCCAGCCGCAGCTCGTCGCCTCCGGCGAGGAGACCTTCCGCGGCGCGAAACTCGAGGGCCGCTGGCGGCTCACGCCGCGCCTCGCTTTCGGCACCCGCGTCACCTACACCCGCGCCGTCACCACCGCTTCGCCCGATCTCCCGGAAGAAGTCGGCCGCGAACTCACCCGCTACCCGCCGTTCAACGCATCCGCCTCCCTCGGCTACGCCTTCGGCCCCGGGCGCTGGCAGGGCCTCTCCTGCTCCTACAGCTGGTCCTACCTTTCCGGATACATCGCCGCCTACGAGGACCGGCAACGCTATGCGCTGCGGTTTCCGGGCTACGCGCTCTCCGGGCTCGGCGTGAACTACAGCTTCCGGCGGGAAAAATTTCTCCACAGTGTCGGCTTCGCGCTGCGCAACCTCTTCGACTACGACCTCGTCGAATCGCAGGCCCGGTTCGGCGCCGGCCGCGAACTGGCGGCCACGTATCGGCTCATGTTCTGAGCCGAAAACCATGCCGGCGAGAGCGCTGGGTCGGGAGCCGGGAGCAGAACCGTCCGGTTTCCCGGGTTACCCGCTGCGGCGCCGTTTTCCGTGCCTCGGCGGATCGATCCTTCAACCTTCAACTTTCAACCGCCTGATTCCGCCTGAGCCTCGCCGCCGGTTCTTCCCGGGTCGGCCGGAGTCTTTTCCGTCCGGGCAACACTCCGGTTTCCGGACGTTCGCCCCTCGTCGTTCATCTTTCAGCTCGCCGATCCCGGCCGACCGCCACCGGTCGCCGGACCGGGTCCGGGCCGGCCGCTACGGATCCTCGTCGGACTTTGGGTCGCGCGGGGCGGCGCGGGCAGGAAGGGCTGCATCATTTTCCATCGGGTTGTCGTCTCCTGTGTTTCTCGGAACGAGAAACGCCGGCCGAAGCCGTTCTAAAGGGTGATGGCGCGTCCGCCGGTCCGCTCCCGCCCGCCCGCGCGAAACCGCCGTCCGGATCCCGGAACGGCGTGGCGCGGTTGAAGAGGGGCTGGATTGCATGGGCGAGTCGGAAACACTGCCGGCTCTGCCGCTACGAGACCGGTCCAGAGCGCGGAACCGGCGAAGAAAACCCCGTGGTGATACGCGCAGCATTCCGCCCGGAACCGGAACCGCAAGCGGCGAATCAGGGCCCGGCCGTTCCGGCGCTCCGCTCCAGCCCGCGGAGGAGAAACTGCTGCTCCGGTCCCACCTGCGCGAGTTGCAGCGCCCGCCGGAAACTCTGCGCCGCGGCCGCGTGGTCCTGCCGCCGCCACTGCAACTCCCCGACCACCGCGTGCAGCAAGTAGTGGGACTCCATCCGCTCCCGCTCCGGCATCGCCGCCACCGCGTCCAGCCCCGCCTGCGCGCCGGCCACTTCGGCCAACGCCACCGCCCGGTTCAACGCCACCACCGGCGACGGCTTCAGCCGCGCCAGCGCGTCGTAGTGGCGCAAAATTCCGGGCCAGTCCGTGCCCGCATGATCCGGCGCCGTGCAGTGGAGCGCCGCGATGCCCGCCTGCAAATGGTACTCGCCCAGTTCCGAACCCTGCGCCGCCTCCGCCAGGTGGTGCAGCCCGCGCGCGACCAGCCCGCCGTGCCACTTCGTGCGGTCCTGGTCCCGCAGCCGCAGCAGGGCGCCGGCCTCGTCCAGCCGGGTCGGGAACCGCGCCGCATTCAGCAGCATCAGGGCCAGCAGCGCGTGCGCCCGCGGCACGTTGCCCGCCGGATGCGCGACGAGGATTTCCATCAGCCGCACCGCTTCCGCGGAAAGCTCTTGCCGCACCAGCCGCTCCCCGTCCGAAGCCTTGTAGCCTTCGTTGAACAGCAGGTAGAGCGCGGCCAGCACGCCGTCGAGCCGCGCCCCCAGGTCCGGCCCGGCCGGCACCTCGAAGCCGATCCCCGCGTCCCGGATCCGCTGCTTGGTGCGCGTCAGCTGTTTCTCGATCGCCGCTTCGCTCGCGAAGAATGCCCGCGCAATCTCGCCGTTGCCGAACCCGCACAGGACCTTCAGCGCCAGCACCACCTGCGCATCCGCCGCGATCGCCGGATGGCAGCAGCCGAACAGCAGCCGGAGCGTATCGTCCCGGATCTCGGGCTCGCTCTCCCCGCCGCCGCGCAGTTGCTCGAAATGCCGCGCCAGCCCGGGCTCCTTCGTGTGCGCCATCCGCCGGTGCCGGAGCGCGTCGAGCGCGAGGTTCTTCGCCACCTGCGTGATCCATGCCGACGGATTCGGCGGCACCCCGCCGATCGACCAGGTCCGCAACGCCCGCAACAGCGCCTCCTGCGCCACGTCCTCCGCCAGCGCGAGGTGCTCGGCCCCCAGCATCCGGATCAGCACGCCGTGCAGGCGGCCGGTTTCGTGCCGGAAAAAATGCTCCACCAGCTGCGCCGGGCGCCGCGTGCCGGGGTCGTCCGGTGGATTCGCCATCGCGCCCCCGTCCCGTTCAGCGCGGCTGCCGGCGCGTCGTCACGCCGAGGTGGCAGTCGTCGACCAGCTTCCGGATTTCGATCTCCAGGCCGTATTCAAGTCCCGGATGCCGCTGCGCGATCGCCGTGGCCGCGGCGAGATCCGGCACTTCGAGCCGCACGTAACCGCCGATCGCCTCCTTCGCTTCCGGATACGGTCCGTCGACCACGCGCTGGCCGGTCGCGCCGGACACCAGGCGCGTCTCCGTTTCCAAGGGCTGGCCCTCGACCGCCTCACCGGTGGCAAGCAGCCCCTCGAACCAGGCGTTCCAGCGTTGCATGAGCTGCTGGCGTTCCTCGGCGGACAGATGCCGGTGGGTTTCCGGACCGGTGTTCCGGAAGAGCAGCAGGTAGGTCGGGTTCGGCGGGGGTGAAGGCGGATTCATGGCGCGCGGCGGAAAAGCTAAGGCGGTTGAGCGGGTTCACTGCCACAACGAATCCGCGCCCCGCAAACGGACACCCCCCGCGAAAAAGCCGCGGCCTGTCCGCGCGGCCGGTTCCGATTCGTTGCCTCTCGGTATTCCTTCCCGGGTTCAGCCCCACCTTTCAAATCCGAATCTCCCATGCCCGCCTACGTCGACGGCTTCGTCATTCCCCTCCCCAAGCGCAATCTTCCCGCCTACCGTCGTCTCGCGCGGCGCGCCGCCGCCGTCTGGCTCGGGCACGGGGCGATCGACTATCAGGAATGCGCCGGCGACGATCTCGCTCTGCCCTTCGGCGCCACGTTCGTGCGCTCCCTGAAACTGAAGCAAAGCGAAACCGCGATCTTCGCCTGGATCCGCTTCAAGTCGCGGGCGCACCGCGACCGCGTCAACCGCCGCGCCCTCGCCGACCCGCGACTTCAGGCCATGTGCGACCCGCAAAAACTGCCCTTCGATCCCGCGCGCATGCTCTGCGGCGGCTTCGCCATCATCGTCGACGGCCCCGTCCGGACTGCGGCCAAATCGGGCCGCCGCTGACGGCCGGCGGCAAAAAAATGCGCGGCCGGCCGGCCGCGCATCGGTAAATCCGGATCGATCCGGCGGGTTTACTTCTTCAGTTCCGCGCAGAACTTCGCCAGCCGGGTCACGCCCTTGACGATAATCTCGTCGCTCGTGGCGTAGCTGAGCCGGAGGTAGCCCTCGGCGCCGAACGCGCTGCCGGGGACGGCGGCGACCTTCTCCTGGTCGAGCAAGCGGTTGCAGAATTCGAGATCGGTCAGGCCGAAGCTCGAGATATTCGGGAACAGGTAGAACGCACCCTCGGCGAGCAGGCACGAGATCCCGGGGATCTTGTTCAGCTCGGCGTGCAACAGCTTCCGGCGGCGGTCGAAGGCCGTCAGCATCACCTTCAGGGCGGCGGCGGTCTTTTCCTTTTCCTTCAACGCGGCGAGCGCCCCGAATTGCGCGAAGGTCGTCACGTTCGACGACATCTGGCTCTGCAGCTCCGAGATCGCCTTCGCGATCGGCGCCGGCGCCAGCGTCGTGCCGATGCGCCATCCCGTCATCGCGTAGGTCTTCGAGAATCCGGCGACCGTGATCGTGCGCGCCTCGGCCTCTTTCGAGAACGTCGCGATGCACGTCGGCTTCGCGCCGTCGTATACGAGATGTTCATACATCTCGTCCGAGAGGATGTAGAGATTGTGCTTCAGCGCGACGGCGACGATGGCCTCGAGTTCCTGGCGCGTGTAGACGGCGCCGGTGGGATTCGAGGGCGAATTGATGATCAGCAGCCGGGTGCGCGGCGTGATCGCGGCCTCGACCATGGCGGGCGTGAGCCGGAAGCCGGTCTTGTCGTCGGCGAGGACGAACTTCGGCACCGCGCCGGCGAGCTTCACCATCTCGGGATAGCTGACCCAATAGGGCGCGGGCACGATGACTTCGTCGCCGGGCGAGCATGTCGCCAGCACGCCCAGGTAGCAATTGAACTTGCCGCCGGGTGAAACGATGACCTGCGACGGCGCCGCCTTCAGGCCGTACTCGGCGAGGTAGCGGTCGACGATCGCCTGCCGCAGCGGCTCGATCCCGGGCGTCGGCGCGTACTTTGTTTTCCCGCCCCGCAGGGCGGCGATGCACGCCTCCTTGATATGTTCGGGAGTGTCGAAGTCGGGTTCGCCGGCGGCGAAACCACAGACATCTTCACCCGCGGCTTGCAGGGCCTTGGCCTTGGCATCGACCGCGAGCGTCGGCGAAGGCGAAACGTTGCGGGCCCAGGTGGACAGTGGCGCAGGAGGGTTGCTCATGGACAATTCCGGCGACGAAAAGGTCGCGCCTCGCCAAAAGCAAGCCCGCGGGTCGCGCGCTGCCGCACGCACAAAAAAGCGCCATCGCTGGATGGCGCCGGAAAGGGCGGGGGCCGGAAGCCGACCGTCTCAGCTCTTCTTCTTCGCGGCCTTCGCGGGCATCGCTTCGATCGCGAGCCGGAGGAGTTCGCCGACGCTCGCGTTTTTCTTCTTCGCGAAGCGCTTCAGCGTCGCACGCTGGTCGGTGGTGATGCGGACCGAAATCTGGCGGTGCGGATCCCGGGTCGGCACGGCGCCGTCGAAATCGTAACCGGCGATCGCCGTGCGGACGACCTCGCTCGCGGTGGCGAAACCGTGTCCGCGACGGACGGCTTCAATGCGGGCGATGAGCGACTCGGGCAGATCGAATGTGAGCGGGGCGGACGGCTTGCGGGAGTTTTTGGCCATGACGACGTACGGGGCTGTTGCTGACGACGGCACCTAACTGGCAGTGGCACCGCCCCGGCGGCAACGAAAAACTTCCGCGCCCGCCAAACCGGCGCTTCCCCGTGCCGGCGCCGGCCGCTAGCGGATCGGCGCCGCACCGCGGACCAGCGCATAGGCCTCCGCCGGCGTCGCCACGGTGCGCCACGCCAATTCGCCCACCTCCGCGGCGACCCGGCGCTCGTGCCGGATCAGCACCGTATCCACCCCGCCCGCCCGGCCGCCGAGCACATCCACGTCCGCGTCGCCGACCAGCAGCGCTTCCTCCGGCCGGACCGACAGCCCTTCGAGAATGTGCCTGAGTCCTTCCGGATCCGGCTTGTGGGAGGTAAAATCGTCGCCGCAGACCACGGCGTGCATCGCGTCCGCCAAACCGCGCGACCGCAGGAGATGTTCGGCCGATTTGCGATCCCGCCCGGTCCAGACCGCGGCCGCCACGCCCCGCTCGCGCAACGTCGCCAGCAAATCCAGGGCGCCGGCATAGGGCGCGATCAGCCCCTCGTGTTCCGAATGGAAATCGCCCATGCGGCGCAGGGCCTCGGGCAGGTGCCGCGCGTCGCCGACCAGATCGAGCATGAAGCGCTCCGGCGGCCCGCCCAGGTTCGCGAAGATTTCCCGCGTCGGCTTGCCGCCGAACGGCGCGACCGCATGCGTGATCGCCGCCAGCACCAGCCCCAGACTGTCGAGCAGCGTGCCGTCGAGATCGAACACGACCGCCTTGCGCGGCGCCGGCGGCGTCATGGCTCCAGCCGCACGGCGCCCGCCGGCACGGCCGCGTCCCGCCCGAGCGCGGCGGGCTCGAAAAGCCCGCGGGGAAAGGTTTGCTCCAGGGCCGCGGCCAAGACCGTGAGCCGGGATTTGTCCCGGGTCGTTTCGTTCCGGTAGTCGAGTACCTTGGGCAAGGGCTGGCGGCCGACCGTCTTGAACGACTGCAGCGCGAACGAACGCAGCACCGTGCCCCGCGGGCCGAGGACTTCGGTTTGGAGCATCGCGTTGAACTGCGTATCCAGAAAAGCCCGCACCGCCGCCACGCCGCCCCCGGTGCCGGACGGCGCGGGAAAAAGAAACTCGTAGGCCGGCCGGCCCCGGAGCCGCGTGATCCGTTCGACCCGCGGGCCCGGCCAGAACAGATACGGCAATTGCAGATCGAACGCCGACACCTCTAGGCCGGGCAGCAGCGGCGCGAAGAGTTCGTCGCCGCCGAGAGCTTCGGACGCATAGGCCGGCGGCCGGGCCCGCCACACGGCGGGAGCGGCGCCGTTCGCCACGATGAAGCGGTGCACGGCTCCCGTCGCGTCGGCCAATTCGATCCGGGCGATCGCCCCCGCGGCCGTGCGCGAGCCCCAATAGCGGCCGCGATAGACCGACTCCGCCCCGCGCCGCGGCAAAGCCTGCAATTCGAAATCCAAGTAGTGATCGCCGGCGATGCCGCTCTCCCGCACCAAGCCGACTATCCGCTGCGCCTCCGCCGCATCGGGCTTTCCCCACTGGGCGAGTTCCGGCATTTTCTGCGGCGGCGCGGCGCCAAATCCCGCCGTGGCCGCCAGCAGCAGACAGCCGACCGGGAAAAAAAACGCCCGCCGGAAGCAGGCGGGCGAAATTCCGACGGACCGCGCCATCGCGATCACTTCTTCGGCTGCTCGGCGGCGGGAGCCGGGGCCGGCGCGGCCGGCACCGTGACGGCGGGAGCCGGGGCCGGCGCGGCCGGCACCGTGACGGCGGGAGCCGGCGTAGCGGCCGCGGGAACGGCCGCCGTCGCCGCCGGGGCGGCGATTGTCGGCAGCGCGTTGCCCGCGGCGCCGGCCGCCAGCTTGCGTTCATAGATGCGGCCGAGGTACAGCGCGAAGGCCAGCAGGAAGAAAAGGATCGCCGCGTACTTGGTCGCCTTGGTCAGGACGTTGGTGGTGTCCGCTCCAAACGCAGCTTCGGCCGCCCCGCCGCCGAGCGCCGCACCCATGCCGCCATCTTTCGACTTCTGGGCGAGCACGACCAGCACGAGGAAGATCGAAACGATGATAAGGAGGAAGGTGAGAACTCCAAGCAGGATGCTCATAGGTAAAGGGTCAGGACAGCATTCCGGCACCGCGGTTGTCAATCGCGGCTTCGTGCCGTCTTGCCGCGCCGGCAAACGGGTATCGGCCGCGGCGGCCGCGCGCGCGGTGCGTGTTTCCCGGTTCCAACTAGGGCTGGATTTTGGCCGCTGATCTGCAAGGGTCCCGCCGCTTGAACGAGTCCGCGTCGTGCTCCCGCTTCCCGTTCGCTGCATCTTGCCTTGGGCGGACGCAGCGCATTCACCCGCCCACCCGCGGCGCCGCCCTCCTGGCCGCCATGTGCTTCGCGACCGTGCTCGCGCTTTCCCTCGGCAGCTACATGACGCTCTGCTACCGGACCTTGGAGCTGAGCAGTCGCACGATGCAATCGACGCGCGGCCTCGAACTCGCGGAGACCGGGATGGAAGAGGCGCTGTGGTCGCTCAACAAGAACAGTTGGACCGACTGGTCCCTTTCCGGCACGACCGCCACCCGCACTATCGGCGGCTTCACCTTCGACAACGGCGCCACCGGCAGCGTCAGCCTGACGGTGACGAATTACAACGGCAGCCTTCCCGCCAACCGCACCGTGACCGTCACCGGTACCGTGACCCAAGCCGACGGCAAGGTCCTCAATCGCACCCTCACCTCCGAATCCGTCAAAGCCCCGCTGTTCGTGAACGCCGTCGCGGCAACCACCGGCCGGGTGCGCTTCCGCTCCGGCGGCTCGGTGGACAGCTACGATTCCAGCCTAGGCGCATACGATGCCCCAGGCTTCCCGCCCGGCTTCTCTGCTGTGATCAGTTCCGCAAGCAGCGGATCCAACGTACCGATCCAACTGACCAATGCCCAGATCAAGGGCTATGTCTCGTCCTATTGGGAATCCGGACCTTCCTTCAGTACCAGCGCCCGTTTGATTGGCCCTGCCACCTCGCCCACGATTAAAATCGATAGCTCCAGAATCAGCACGAGCCCCTACCAACCGATCTTCGAAGAGGTGTTGCCCACCGGTTCCGGCACCACCTTGCCGTCGGGGACGGCCACGATCGGAACGGCCGGAGCAACCGTACCGACGCTCTACTACGCAAGCGAAATCGATCTCGATAATTCCCGAACTCTCACCGTGGACGGCCCGGTTGTGATCCGGGTTTATGGGGATGTTTTTATTTCCGAAGGTGCCCGTATCCGCGTCACGGCCAACGGTTCGCTGCGCCTGCACTTCGGTGGCGACCTTGGCATCGGCGGCTTCGGCATTCAGAATGATACCCGGGTTCCGCGCAACGTCATCCTGATTTCGACGTTCAATCCCTATGAGTCGTTCTCCATCTCGACCGGAGCCGCCTTCTATGGCGTCATCTATACTCCGAACAGCTCCCTCTCCATCTCCAGCAGTCTCGCCTTCTACGGCGCCATCGTCGCCCGGAGCGTCAATATGAGCGCGTCTCCCGCCATCCACTACGACCTGGCCCTCAGCAAGGTGCACTTCGACGGCCTCGAAGTCCCCTACTCGGTTTCGAGCTGGCGGGAAACGACCGCGCAGTGATCCACCGCGGCCGCCCCTCGCGCCGCCCCGCCGGTTTACCCCTTCTGCCCGGCCGCCCCCGCCCTTCCGCATGCCCCTCGTTTCCTCCCTTCGTCGCACCTGCTGCGCCGCCCTCTGCGGTCTGATTTTCGCCGCCACTTTGCCCGGCGCCGCACCCGCCATCGAACGCGCCTCGTTCGGCCGTACTCCCGCCGGGGCCGAGGTCGAGCAGTTCACCTTGGTCAACGGCCAGGGCGCCTCCGCCAAAATCATCACCTACGGCGCCATCGTCGCCGATCTCCGCATTCCCGACCGCACCGGCCGCACCGTCGGCGTGGTGCGCGAAATCACCGCCTCCCCTGCCGGCTTCGAGCGCGGCTTCGCCCAGTCCGCCGCCGTCTTCGGCCGCGTCGCCAACCGGATCGCCCTCGCCCGCTTCGAACTCGACGGCGAGACCTACCAGGTCACGCCCAACATGGGCCGCCACCACATCCACGGCGGCCGCCTTAATTTCAGCCGCGTCGTCTGGACGCCGTCGCCCGTCGTCACCCCCGACGGCCCCGCCCTCGAACTCCGCTACCGCAGTCCCCACGGCGAGGAAGGTTTCCCCGGCAACCTCGACGTCACCGTCACCTACACCCTCACCCTCTCAAACACTCTGCGCGTAGAGTACACCGCCACCACCGACCGTCCCACTCCGGTCAACCTCACCAATCACGCCTTCTTCAATCTCGCCGGCACCGGCGACGTCCTCGACCACGAGGTCACCGTCAACGCCGAGCTCTATACCGGCGCCGGCGAAAGCCTGATTCCCAACGGCGAAATCCGCACGGTCCGCAACACCGCCCTCGACTTCACCTCGCCCCGCGCCCTCGGCGCCCGGGTCGCCCAATTGCCCGCCAACCAACGCTACGATCACAACTTTGTGCTCAAACGCCCCGGCGGCGCGCCTTCGCTGGCCTTCGCCGCCCGCGTGCTCGAACCGAAATCCGGCCGCACCATGGAAGTGTGGACGACTTTGCCCGGCGTCCAATTCTACACGAGCCCGCTGGGCGCCGCCGCTGCCGCCGGCCGCTTCGGCTTCTATTGCCTCGAGACCCAGCATTTTCCCGACTCGGTCAACCACGCGCACTTCCCGTCGACCATTGTCCGCCCCGGCAGTCCCTACCGCTCGATCACCGAATTCCGCTTCGGCCAACGTTGACACCTTCCCCCGTCGCACCGTTGCCGGGAAACCAAAAACCCCGGCGCCGTATTCGGCGACCGGGGTCGAAAGGTGAGGAGCGCGCCCGGCGCCCGTCGCCGACTCAAACCGCGAGCAATTCCTCGGGCTTGAAGAAACGCGCCAGCTCCGACTGCGCGTTCTCGACGCTGTCGGAGGCATGCACGACGTTCTTCATCATCTCGGTGCCGAAATCGCCGCGGATCGTGCCCTTCGGGGCCTTGCGGGAATCGGTCGGCCCGAGCAAATCGCGCACGCGGTGGACGATGTTGTCGCCCTGCAACGCCACCATGATAACGGGGCGGGAGCTCATGAACGCCTCGATCTCCGGATAGAACGGCTTGCTCGCCACGTGCGCGTAGTGCTCGCGCAGCAGGGCCGGCGTCAACCGGGCCAGCTTGCAGCCGATCACGTCGAAGCCGGCGGCTTCGAAACGGCTGAGGACGGTGCCGACAATGCGCTTCTCCATCGCATCGGGCTTAAAGATAACGAACGTTTTCTGCATAGGAACCGCTCAACCTAGGCCGCGCCCCGCGTTTGAAAAGCCTAGAGTTCGCCGGCGCCGGTTCGCCTCCGTCGCCCCCTATTTCCGCGGGGCCAGGATCGCCGCCAAGGCCCCGGCCAATTCCGGATGCTTGAAACGGAATCCAGCCGCGGCCAGCGCCCGCGGTTCCGCCCGCGTGCTGCCCAGTAGCGCCTCGTCCGCCAACCCTTGCCCGAACAGCAACCGCAGCGCGAACGCCGGCACCGGCAGCACCGCCGGCCGCCGCACCGCCGCGCCCAACGCCCGCGTGAAGTCCGCGTTCGTCACCGCCCCCGGAGCAACCACGTTCATCGGGCCCGACCACTCCGGCCGGTCGATCGCCTGCCGCAACCCCGCCACCGCATCTTCCAGCGCAATCCAGCTCATCCACTGCCGGCCGTTGCCCAACGGCCCGCCCAACCCGAGCCGGAACGGCGGCAACATTTTCGCCAACGCCCCGCCTTCCTCCGCCAACACCACGCCGAACCGCGCCAGGACCGTTCGTACCCCGATCCGCTTCGCCCCTTCGGCGTGGGTCTCCCACGCGAGGGTCACCTCCGGCAAAAAGCCGTGCCCGATCGCGCTCGCCTCCGTCAATCGCTCGTCGCCGCGATCGCCGTAGAAGCCTACCGCCGACGCATTCACCAGCACCGCCGGCCGACGCGCCATCGCCCCGATCGCCCGCACCAACGTGCTCGTCGCGTCGACCCGGCTCTTGAAAATCATGTCCCGCCGCCGCGCCGTCCATCGCCCGCCGGCAATATTCTCCCCGGCCAGATTCACGATGGCGTCGCAGCCGGCCAAGCGCCCGCCGTCGATTTGCCCCGCGGCCGGATCCCAGGCAATCTCGTCGGCCCCCGCGGACGCCCGCCGCACCAGCCGCAGCACGTGGTCGCCGCGCTCCCGCAACGCCGCGGCCAAGGCCCGGCCGATCAACCCCGACGCTCCCGCAATTGCGATTTTCATGAAAGGGAAAGTTCCGGTTCCGCCACGGCCGCCGCCGGCGCCCCGCCGTTCGCCCGGATCGCCGCCGCCTGCGCCCGGATCGCCGCCCGCTCCGCCGGCTTCAAACGGACGAGATTTTTCACCTGCAGCGCCATGCGCTGATTGGCCGCCAGCCGCGGCTCGTGCCGCAACAGAAAATCCCAATACAGCGTCGTGAACGGACACGCCGTCGGCCCCGTCGCCTGCGCCGGATCGAACCGGCATCCGCCGCAGTAATTGCTCATCCGCTGGATGTATTTGCCCGTCGCCACGTACGGCTTCGACGCCATCGCGCCGCCGTCCGCGTACTGCGACATGCCCAGCGTGTTCGGCAATTCCACCCACTCCACCGCATCGACGTAAACCGCGAGGTACCACGCGTGCACCTCCCGCGGCTCGACCCCGAGCAGGAGCGAATAAAGCCCCGTCACCATCAGCCGCTGGATATGGTGCGCGTATCCAAATTCCAAGGTCTGCCCGATCGCATCCCGCAGGCAGGCCATCTCCGTCTTCCCGGTCCAGTAGAACGCCGGCAACTTCCCGTGCGCCCCGAGTTCGTTCCGTTCCAGGTAACCCGGCATGTGCAGCCAGTACACGCCTCGCACGTACTCGCGCCAGCCGAGGATCTGCCGGATGAAACCTTCCGCCGCCGCCAGCGGCACTTTCCCCTCGGTCCACGCCTGCTCCGCCGCCGCAATCACCGTCCGCGGATCGAGCAGCTTCAGGTTCATCGCCGCCGCCAGCCGCGAATGGTACAGCCAAGGCTCCTCCGTCCACATCGCATCCTGGAACCGTCCGAAATCCGCCAGCCGGTGCGCGATGAAATCGTCCAGCGCCGCCCGCGCCTCCGCCGCCGTCACCGGCCAATCGAAGGCCGCCAGCGATCCCGGATGTCCGGGAAACGTCCGCGCCACCGTCGCGATGACCGCGCGCGTGAGCGCATCCGGCGCAAAGGCCCGCGGTGCCGGCCGCGCCGGCGGCCCGCCGCGGCCGAAACTCGTCCGGTTCTCCGCGTCGAAATTCCACTGCCCGCCCGCCGGCTCGCCCGTCTTGTCCAGGAGCACGCCGTGACGCCGTCGCATTTCCCGGTAGAAAAACTCCATCCGCAGCTGCTTCCGCCCGGCCGCATGCGCCGCAAACTCCTCCTTGGTACAGAGGAAATGCCGGTCCGGCCGCACTTCCAGTTCCAGCCCCGCCTTTGCCGCCGCTGTCCGCAGCGCCTCCGCCACGCGCCAATCCCCGGCCTCCGTCGCGACCAGCCGCGCCGGCTTCAGCTTCGCCGCGGCCCGCCCGACTTCGCCGGCCAGCGTGCCGGTGTTCCCGGCGTCATTGATTTCCGAATACACCACGGTCCGGCCCAGCGCGCGCTGCTCGTCCCGGAAATGCCGCATCGCGGCCAAAAACAGCGCCGTCCGCACCCGGCTCGACCACACGTGCGTGGACTCTTCCGCCACCTCCGCCATCCAAACCGCGTCCTGCGCCGCGTCGAAACCGTCGAACGCCGCTGCATCCGCGTTCAGCTGGTCACCGAGCACGAGCACAAGATTCCGCACCCGGCCGACGCCGCCTCCGGCCCTTTTAGCGCTCATCGGTCTCGCCTCCCCGGATCGATTTGAAGGCCGCCAACGCTTCGTTTCGCGCCTTCGCGTGGTCCACGATCGGCCGCGGATAGGTTTGCCCGAGGCGCACGCCGGCCGCGCTGAGCTCCAGCGGCGGCGCCTCCCACGGCGCGTGCAGATACTTCGTCGGCAGCTCCTTCAATTCCGGCACCCAGCGCCGCACATAGTCGCCCTCGGGATCGAACTTCTGCCCCTGCAGCACCGGCGCGAAAATCCGGAAATACGGCGCCGCATCCGCCCCGCACCCCGCCGACCATTGCCAGCCCAGCGTGTTGGCCGCGAGGTCCGCGTCGACCAGCGTGTCCCAGAACCAAGCCGCCCCCGCCGTCCAGTTCAGCCGCAGGTGCTTCACGAGAAACGACGCCACGATCATCCGCACCCGGTTGTGCATCCAGCCGGTGTGCCACAATTGCCGCATGCCCGCGTCGACGATCGGGTAACCGGTCCGCCCGCGCTGCCACGCCCGCAATTTCTTCCCGTCGGCATCCTCCGCCCAAGGGAAACGCGCGAAGTCCTCCCGCAACGGCCGCTCCGGCGTATGCGGAAAATGGAACATCAGGTGGTGCGCAAATTCCCGCCAGCCCACCTCGCTCAAAAACACCGCCGCCCCCTTGGTCGGCGGAAACACGCCGCTCTCCCGGCTCTCCGCCTGCACCGCCGCCCAGATTTGCCGCGGACTCAATTCCCCGAAGTGCAACGCCGGCGAAAGCATCGAGGTCCCGTCGACCCCGGGGAAATTCCGCCGGTCCGAGTACGCCGCCATCGCCGCCGCGGCAAAGCCCTTCAACCGTTTCTGCGCCGCCGCCTCGCCCGGCTGCCACATCGTCCCGAAGCCGGCATCCCACTTGATCTTCGGCAACAGCGCCCATGCCGCCGGCGCGTCGCCCATCGGCCATTTCGCCGGCGCCGGCAACGGCCCCGCCGCCAATTTCACCGGCGCCGCCACCGGCAACGTCAGGCAATGCCGCCAGTACGGCGTGAACACCTGGAACGGCCGCCCCTGCTTGTTCGCGATCGTGTGCGGTTCGTGGAGCAGCGCCCCGTTGAAACTTTTCGCCTCGAGCCCGGCCGCCGCGAGGTCCGCCTTGATCTTGGCGTCGCGCGCGGTCGCCGCCGGCTCGTAACGCCGATTCCAATACACCGCCCCGGCCCCCGTCTCCGCCGCCAGCCGGTGCAGCTCCGCCGCACTGTCGCCCCGCGCGAGCACCAGCCGCGAACCGCGTTCGCGCAACGCGGTCTCCAACGCGTTCAGGGAATGGTGCAGCCACCAGCGCGTCGCCCCGCCCGCCGGCCAACGGCCTTCGCCCGCGTCGTCCAAAACATACACCGGCACCACCGGCCCGCCGCGCACCAGCGCCGCCTGCAAGGCGGGATTGTCCTGCAGGCGCAGGTCCTGGCGGAACCAAAGGAGCGTGGGTGTCATCGGACCGGTATCGGGCACACGTACGCTACGCGCCACCCGCCCGCAAGGACGCCCCGTTTCTCGCGCTCCCCGCACTCCAATCTCTCAAGGAGCCTCTGAAAAACGCGCCGCTGGTCCCCGCGTGGGAGCGGCGGCGTTTTTTTTCGGAAGCCAGAGAGCAAAGAAGAGGGCGAAGCGGTCAAAACGGGGCTGAGTGGTGGTG
>NEUS01000039.1 GCA_002288455.1 Opitutia bacterium Tous-C1TDCM | reverse complement strand
GAACCGATGAGGGCGAGCAGCAGAATGCGGGACGTCATGGAACGGGGAACGGGACGGGAAATCGGCGGGGCGGCAAACGGGGAGCAAAGATTCGGGGCGCTAAGCGGGGATCATTCAGTTGAGAGTTGAAAGATGAGGGTTGAGAGATCGATCAGCCGAGCCACGGGAAACGCAGCCAAAGCCAGCAGCCTGACGAACCGAACGGTTTTGCTCTCAACTCTCAGCCAAGTTCTCTCAACTGCATGAGTTCGGCTAAGCGGAAAGCAATAAGCTCAAAGCGACGGACCGGACGCGGCGCGGCTGATGAATTCAGGCTCCAAGCTTAGAGCTTAGAGCTTAAAGCTCCGCGCGGCGGAGCCGCGCGGCTACCGGTCGCTGCGTTCGTAGGAATCGTGCCAGTGGTGGAGGGCGAGCCAGGCGATGGTGAGGACGATGGCGTTGAGCACGAAGCCGAGGACGCAGGTGGTGGCGGCGGTGGCGAAGAGGGCGGGGTACTTGGCTTGGCTGGAATAGATGACGGCCTGGAAACCGAGGCCGCCGCCGTCGCCGGCGGAGGAACCGGCGTTCATGTCGGCCACGACGGCGCCGATCGGCGCGAGGGTGGCGGCGATGCGCAGGCCGGTGAAGAAGTACGGCAGGGCGGCGGGCACGCGCAGGAGGAAGAGCTGCTGGAAACGGTTGGCGCGGTAGAGGCCGAAGAGTTCGACGAGGTGGCGGTCGGTCGAGATGAGGCCCTGGGTCGTGTTCACGACGAGGGGGAAGAAGGCGATGACGAAGGTGAGCAGGGTGACGCTGGGGAGACCGGCGCCGAACCAGATCACGCAGATCGGCGCGAGGACGGGCAGGGGCGTCATCTGGAGCGCCATCAAGAACGGATACAGGCTTTGGCGGACGAGGGCCGAGAGGGAGAGGAAAATCGCGAGCGTGAAGCTGACGACGATGGCGAGGCCGAAGCCGAGCAGGGCGCCCTGGGTGGTGTTCCACGCGGCGCGGGCGAGGGACGGGCCGTGGGCGGAGAAGGCCTCGAGCACGGCGCCGGGCGTCGGGAGGAGGAAACGCAATTCCTCATCGAGCCAGAAGTGCACGCCGTACCAGACCGCGACGAGCAAGGAGCCGGCGGCGGCGGGCAGCAGAATGCGGAGCCACGGGCGGTTCATGGGCGGGCGGCCGGAGCGGCGGCTTTTTCGACGGAGCGGAGGACGCGCGAAACGTCGGCGACGAGGTCGAGGTAGTCGCGGGAAACGCGCGTGTCCTCGGTGCGCGGATACGGCAGCGGGACGGGGATCTCGGTGTGGATGCGGCCGGGGCTGGCGGCGAGGACGAGAATGCGGTTGGAGAGAAAGACGGCCTCGGCGACGGAGTGGGTGACGAAGAAGGCGGTCCAGGCGGCCTGCTGGCGGATGGCGAGCAGTTCCTCGTTGAGGTGCTCGCGGGTCATTTCGTCGAGGGCGCCGAAGGGTTCGTCGAGGAGGAGAAGTTTCGGCGAGAGGGCGAGGGCGCGGGCGAGGGAGACGCGCATTTTCTGGCCGCCGGAGAGTTGGCGCGGGAAGGCGGCGGCTTTTTCGGAGAGACGCACGAGCTCGAGGACGCGGGTGCGGGTGGCGGCGCGGACGGCGGCGTCGACACCGCGGAGGCGCTGGGGGACCTCGACGTTTTGCGCGACGTTGAGCCAGGGCAGGAGGGTCGGTTCCTGAAAGACGAAGGCGAGGTCGGCGGCGGCGTCGGCCGGGGTGCGGCCCTCGATCAGGAGTTGGCCGGAGGAAACGGGGCTGAGGCCGGCGAGGAGGCGGAGGGCGGTGGATTTGCCGCAGCCGCTGGGACCGATGAGGGAAACGAAATCGCCGGCGGCGGCGCGGAAGGAGACGCGGTCGAGCACGACGGGACCGGCGCCAAACCGCTTGGTGACCTTGTTAAATTCGACCAGCGGAGGGGACATGGGGGACGGAAAAGGCGGAAGGCGGAAGGCGGAAGGTGGAAAATTGGGAAAGCGGGAAAGCTGAAATTGGAAAACGGGGGAAAGGCGGAGGGGAAGACGAGGGAAGAAAGGGGGAAAGAAGAAGGAAGAAACGGGGACGAAATACAGGGGACAGGATGGACAGGAGGGAGGAGGGGGATGGACAGGAGGGAGGGCGAACGCGGACTTCGGCTCGGGACTGATACGACTGAGGCGGCGACTTCGATTCGCGGGGGCTGGACGTTACGGGATCGGGGCGGAAGGCGGGAGTTGGAAGATCCGGACGGTGTGGGCGGGGGGAGTCTTGGCTTTGGCGGGGTCGAAGAGGTCCCAGCCGGAGCCGGCGATGAAGGTGGGCAATTCGTTCACGAGCGTGATCAGGGCAAGATCGGTGAGGTGGGGCAGGCCGGCGGCGAGGACTTGGACGGAGGTGATCGTCTCGGCGGCGGGATCGAGGGTGAGGCGGAGCACGCGTTGCGGGACGACGCCGTTTTGGATGGCGACGAGGCTGTCGGGGAGGGCGACGAGGCCGTCGACGCCGAGCAGCGTGGTGCCGGGCGGGGCGGCGAGGGGGCGGACGGAGCCGCGCACGGGATCGACGGCGAAGAGACCGTTGCTGTAGTCGGTGACGACGAGGTCGCGGCGCCAGGCGGCGACGCCTTGGAGCGAGGCGAAGGCGGGCGATTCGGCGACCTTGATCCATTCCTCGGCGCCGGCGGGCAGGCGCCAGAGGACGGGGGCGCGGGAGTCGGTGGCGATGACGGAGCCGTCTTCGAGGAGAAGCAAATCGCCGAGGAAGTGGTCGCGGCCGTCGCCGGGGAGGAAGACGACGCGGCGGAGTTCGCTGGTGGCGAGGTTGAATTCGGCGACGCCCGTGGTGCCTTTCATTTCGGCGGTGTAGCCGGCCATCTCGGGCGTGGCGGTGGTGACGGCCCAGAGGGTGTTGCGGGCTTCGTCGATCGCGAGGGCGAAGCAGCCGAAGAGTTCTTCGTCTTCGGCGGAGAAGCGGTGGACCTGGCCGTCGCGGTCGCGGCGCCAGATGCAGCGGTGATGGACATCGCCGAGGAAGAGGTCGCCGGTGCGCGGGCGGAAGGCGAGGCCCTCGAGAATGCCGGTGCGGCCGGGGAGTTCGCCGACGACGTCGGCGGTGCCCTTCGGTTCGCGGTGGGCTTGCAGCTGTTGGACGAGGCGGCGGAATTCGGCTTCGCCCTGGAGGGAGGCGAAATCCTTGTCGGTTTCGGCGGGCAGGTAGACGCCGAGGGCGGCGAGGCGGCCGAGGGCGCGGAGGGCTTCGTCGCGGGCGCCGAGGAGGGCGTGCATCGCGGCGAGATTATAGAGGTAGCGGGGCGAGTCGGGGCGCAGGGCGAGGGCGGCGGCGGTGGCGGCGAGGGCGGCGGCGTAGTCCTTTTTCCCATACGCGGCGGCGGCTTCGGCGCGGAAATCCCGGTGCGTTTTCTCGGCGGCGCGGCCGGGGCCGGCGACCCACGCGAGGACGAAGGCGAGGCCGAGGCGGAGCGGGAACGAGCCGGGGGAGAAACGCATGGCGGCACCGTGGCCGAGCGCGGGCGGGCAGGCCAGCGGGTTTGCCGGAATTCCGGCGGGGGAACCGGTGCGGCGGGCGGGACGGAACACTCGCTGGCGCTCGCGGCTACGGCACGGGCGCGGCTACGGGGCGAGTGGGCGACGGACCGCTCGCTGGCGCTTGCGGCTACTAGGAGGCGGACGGCCGCTTCCTCGGCTTACTCGTAGCGCAGGGCGTCGATCGGATCGAGCTGGGCGGCTTTGTAGGCCGGGTAGAAGCCCGAGAGGATGCCGACGAAGGCGGAGCCGGCGACGGAGATGAAGATCCACACTGTGGGCACGACGACGGGCCAGCCGTTGTAATTGGAGATGAATTGCGAGGCGCCGATGCCGGCGGCGACGCCGATGATGCCGCCGAGGGAGCTGAGCAGAATGGCCTCGATGAGGAATTGGGTGAGGACGTCGCCGCCGTGGGCGCCGATGGCGAGGCGGATGCCGATCTCGCGGGTGCGCTCGGTGACGGACACGAGCATGATGTTCATGATGCCGATGCCGCCGACGATGAGGGAGACGCCGGCGATGCCGGCGAGGAGGCCGGTCATGGTTTTGTTGGCCTGGGTGGCGGCGGTGGCTAGTTCTTCCTGGGTGCGGACGGTGAAGTCGGGTTCGCGGCCGCGGCGGCGCTGGGTGAGGAGGTCTTCGACGCCGAGTTTGACGGAGTCGATTTTGTCCGCGGAGGCGGCCTGGATGCGGATCATGCTGATATTGGTGCGGCGGGAGACGCGGCGCATGTGGGAGGTGTAGGGGATGAGGACGGCGTCGTCTTCATCGGAGCCGAACACGCTGAAGCCCTTGGGGCTGAGCAAACCGACGATGCGGAAGGGCAGATTGCGGATGCGGATGGTCTGGCCGATGGGGTCTTCGTTGGGGAAGAGTTGGTCGGCGACGGTTTTGCCGATGACGGCGACTTTGCCGAGGGACTTGACGTCCTGGTCGGTGAACATGGCGCCGGAGGTGAGGGGCCAATTGCGGACGTAGGGGTAGTCGGGGCCGACGCCGTTGACGTTGGTGGACCAGTTGAGGCCGCCGGCGAGGACCTGGGTGCGGTCGCGGACCTCGGGGCTGAGGCCGTCGACATTGGGGACTTCGGCGGCGATGGCCTCGGCGTCCTCGGGCGTGAGGGTGACGGCGGAGCCGAAGCCGCCGCGCATGCCGCCGCTGCTGAAGCTGCCGGGCATGACGGTGATGAGATTTTGGCCGAGGGAGGCGACCTGGGCTTCGACCTGGACCTTGGCGCCGTTGCCGATGCTGACCATGGTGATGACGGCGCCGACGCCGATGATCATGCCGAGGGCGGTGAGCATGGAACGCATCGTATTGCGCAGGAGGGCGCGGAGGGCGACGCGGAGGGTGTTGGAGAAACGCATGGGGGGACGGGACTCAGGCCGCGGGGGCGGCGGTGAGTTTGGCGGCGGCTTCGGCCTGTTTGAGTTTCCCCATTTCCTGTTCGGCAATGAGGCGATCTTTGACGGCTTCGTCGCGGACGACGACGCCATCGCGCAGGATCAAGTTGCGTTTGCAGTAGTGGGCGATGTCGAGCTCGTGGGTGACCATCACGATGGTGATGCCCTGCTCGTTGAGCTTTTGGAAAACGCCCATGACCTCGACGGAGGTCTTGGAGTCGAGATTGCCGGTGGGTTCGTCGGCGAGGAGGACCTGCGGGGAATTGACGAGGCCGCGGGCGATGGCGACGCGCTGCTGTTGGCCGCCGGAGAGCTGGTTGGGGAAGTGGTCGAAACGTTGGGAAAGACCGACGATGTCGAGACAGTGCATGGCGCGTTCGCGGATCTCGGCGGTCGAGACCTTGCGGTGGCGGCCGTAGAGCATGGGGAGCTCGACGTTTTCCAGGGCGGTGGTGCGGGAGAGCAGATTGAAGCCCTGGAAGACGAAGCCGAGCTTCTGGTTGCGGAGATCGGCGAGCTCGTTGCGGTCGAGTTTGTCGATGTCGATGCCGTCGAGGAGGTAGGTGCCCTTGGTCGGCCGGTCGAGGCAGCCGAGCATGTTCATCAGCGTGGACTTGCCGGAACCGGAAGCGCCCATGAGGGCGACGAATTCGCCGCGCTGGATATCGAGCGAGACGCCGCGGACGGCGTGCACGGGAACTTCGCCGGATTCGTAGATCTTGTGGATGTCCTTGATTTGGACAACGGGAGGCATGGGTCGTGGTGCGAAGGTGGCGAGGCCGGAGGACGCGTTCAGCGACCGCCGCGGGAGCCGCCCATGGGCGAGCCCATGCTGCTGCGGCCGGAGAAGGGATTGGAAGCGGCGGGGGCCGCGGGGGCGGCGCCGGGCATGATGACGCCGGTGACGACGGTATCGCCGTCGGCCAAGCCTTCGAGGACCTCGGTGGAGAAGCCGTCGGAGATGCCGAGTTTGACCTGGACCGGAACCAGCTTTTTGGCGAGGGCGTTGGGATCTTCGAATTTGTAGAGGGTGCGGGTAACGACGGTGTTGTTGAAACCGCGTTCGCCGGCGCCGCCGGCGCTGGTCGGGCCGCCGCCGCGGCGGCTGCCGCCGCTGAAGCCGCCGGGACCGCCGCCCTTGCGGCCGCCGGGGGTGGCGAGACGGGCGGCGAGGAGCTCGGGGTCGAGGCCCTTCTCCTTGGCGAGGGCCTTGGCTTTTTCGATTTGTTCGGCGGTGGCGGGGGCGCCGCGTTCGTAGCCGATTTCACGCATGATGGCCATGGTGGCGGTCATGCGTTCTTCGTCGGTCATGGTGGAGGCGCCCTTTTCGGCGCCCTTTTCGGCGGCCTTGGCTTCGGGCGCTTTGGCGGCGGCGGGGGCTTCCGGGGCCTTGACGATGAGGTCCTGGGGCACGCGGACGCGGAGGGCGCCGTTGGCGACGCGGACGACGCCGACCTTTTGGGCGACGATAATGGAGACGTTGGCGGTCATGCCGGGCTTGAGCTTCAGGTCATCGTTGGCGACGTCGATGATGGTGGCGTAGGAGACGACGCTTTGGTTGGCGGAGGCGGCGTTGCGGACCTGGCGGATTTTGCCGGTGAAGGTGCGGTTGGGGAAGGCGTCGACGCTGAACTTCACGTCCTGGCCTTCGGAGATGTTGCCGATGTCGGCTTCGGCGACGGCGGCGTTGATCTGCATCCGGGTGAGGGTGTTGACCAGGGTGAACAGCACGGGGGCGTTCATGTTGGCGTTCACGGTGCGGCCCTTGTCGGTCTTGCGGTCGAGGACCATGCCGTCGATCGGGGCGATGATGGTGCAGCGTTCGAGGTCGACCTTGGCGTTGTTGACGGTGGCGATGCGGGTGAGGAGGCCGGCGTTGGACTGGGCGAGCTGGGCCTCGGAGGTGTCGAGTTCCTGCTGGGAAACGAGCTTCTTGCCGTGGAGTTCGCGGGTGCGCTCGACGTTGATCTTGATCAATTGGTTCGAGGCCTTGGCGGATTCGAGGTCGGCCTCGGCTTGGCGGAGGCGCTGGGTGGGCGTGGCTTCGTCGATGCGGGCGAGGACGTCGCCGGCTTTGACGATGCTGTTGTAGTCGACGAGCACTTCCTTGATTTGGCCGGAAACCTGGGCGCCGACATCGACGATGACGACGGGCTGGAGATCGCCGGTGGCGGTCACGGCTTGGACAATGTCGCCGCGGGCGACCTTGGTGGTCTGGAATTCAGGGGCCTTCTCGGTCTTGTCGCGGAAGAAGTACCACGAGCCGCCGCCGGCGGCGCCGAGGACGACGAGAAGGGCAATGAGACCACCGTAGCTTTTCGATTTGGCCATGACGTAGGGTAGGATGCGGAAACGAAGGTGAAGGAAGGGAAACGAAACTGGGCAGCCGATCGGCGGTCAGCGAGACAACCTAGGGGCTACGGTCGGCGCGGGCGCAAAGACGCAGCGATGACCGAAAGGTGACGGGATTTCTCCGGGGCAGGCCGGGGAGGGGAAGGGGCGGGAACGGCAACGCGGCATGCTGGGTGGGGGGCCGACGCGGGAGAAGCCCCAATTGTTGCGAAGAATCGATTTCTCCGGGGGCGGACGGTCCGGGGGAGGCGCGCGCTCGGGCTGAAATCCACTCGCTGGTGCTCGCGGCGACGGAGCCGGGAAATCAGCGGGCGCCGGAGAGGAATTGGCGGGCGCCGGCGTGGTTGGGATCGAGGGCGAGGGCTTGGCGGGCGGCGGCGACGGCGGCGGCGCGTTCGCCGCGTTGCCAGAGGACGGTGGCGCGGGCGTAGGGGTAATCGGCGACGCCGGGGGCGGCCTGGGCGGCGGTGTCGAGGGCGGCGAGGGCGTCGGCCGGACGGCCGGTTTGCGCAAGGAGCAGGCCGAGGTTGTACCAGGCGCGGTCGAGGCGCGGGTTGCGGCGGACGGTTTCCCGCAGGGCCAATTCCGCATCCGGCAACTTCCCGGCGCCGGCGAAGGCGAGGGCGGCGTTGAAGGCGAGGGGCGCTTCCGTCGGGGCGAGTTGGGCGGCGCGCCAAAGCGAGGAGGCGGCTTCGGCGCTGCGGCCGACCTCGTTGAGCATCAGGCCGAGGGCTTCGTGCAAACCGGCGGAATTGGGATCCCATTGCACGGCGAGGCGGAATTGTTTCTCGGACTCGGCGGTTTGGCCGCGGTTGAAGAGATCCTGGCCGATGCGGAGGCGGCCGGTGGGTTGGTCGGCGCTGACGGCGAGGTAGGCGTCGAGTTCGGCGCGGAGCGGCGAGCCGGCGGGCAACTCGGGGGACAGGGGCCACGCGGCGTCGAGGCGGACGAGGCGGGAGGAATCCTGGAGCAACGGACGGAGATTGGCGGCCTCGGCGGGCACGGTGGAGAGCACCTGGGCGGCGGCGGAGCGGACCATCGGATCGGCGTCGCTGCGGGCGGCGCGGGCGGCCTCGACCAGGCGCGGGGATTGCGCGGCGAAGGGGCGGGCGACGAGGAGGAGGGTGGCGCGCCAGGCGGGAATGTCTTCGGTCGCGAGGGTGGCGAGGAGGCGGTCGGGGGCATCGGCGGCGCCGGCTTGGGCGGCGGCGATGACGCGGGTGCGGGCGCGCTGGCGGGAGTCGAGTTTGGCGCCGTACCAACGGTCGGCGTGGCCGATGGCCCAGTCCGTATCCTTGTCGGTATGACAGCGGTTGCAGGCGTTGGGGATGCCGAGTTCCTTGGTCAGCAGCGGATCCGGTTTCGTGAAACCGTGGTCGTGGCGCGGGTCGCGCTGCATGTAGGTCGTCGTCGGCATGTGGCACGTGACGCATTGGTTGCCGGTGCTGCCGGCGGCGTGGTGCGAGTGCGCGAGCGGATCGATGACGGGGGCGTTGAGGCGGCCGCCGGGGCTGTGGCATTGCAGGCACAGCGCGTTGTTGGACGCGGGCAGAATGGTTTTGCCGGAATGCGGATCGTGGCAGTCGAGGCAGGTGACGCCGGCTTTGCCGCCCATGCGCGAGGTGAGGATCGAGGTGAAGTTGAAGTCTTCGTCGCGGACCTGGCCGTCGGGGTAGAAAATGTTGGCTTCGGTGGGGAGCGTGAGGCGGAAGTGGTCGTGGTAGGAGAGATCGGCGCGGAGTTCGCCGGTGAGCAATTCGTTGCGGGCGTGGCAGGGGGCGCAGGTTTCCTGGGCGCGTTGGCGTTGGGCAAAGACGGCGGCGGGGGCGGGCGCGGGGCGGGCGGCTTTCTGGCCGGGCTTGGCGGTGGCGGCGTGGTCGGCGGGCATCGCGTGGCATTGGGCGCAGCCGACACCGTGTTCGGTCCACTTGGTCGCGTAGGTGTCGGCGACGGCGTCATAGTTTTTCCGATACCCGGTCATGTGGCAGTGGGCGCACATGGCGTTCCAGTTCATGCCGCGGCCGCGCCAGTGGCCCCATTCGCCGGGTTGGCGGCGCTCGTCGCCGAAGACGTTGAACCATTCCTTTTTCGCGGGATCGAAGGCGAGCTCGGCGGCCTGGAAGCGGCCGTCGCCGATGGGCACGATGTACTGGCGGAGGGGCGTGTGGCCGAGGGCGAATTCGGCGATGTAGGTTTCGAGGGCGGAGCTGCCGGCGCGTTTCTCGGTGAAGGTCGGTTTGCCGTCTTTCCATTCGACGCGGTAGCCGATGCCGTGGGCCTCGAATTCCTGGACGCGACCGAAGGCGTCGGCGTCGGCCTGCGCGTCGACGGGGCGGTTGGCGAGCGCGTGGTGGGAAGTTGCCCAGCTCTGGTAGATATCCTCGTGGCAGGAGCGGCAATCGGCCGAGGGCGGGACGGGCGCGGGCTGGGCGGCGACGTTGGCGGAAGCGGAATTGGCGTTGGGGGAATTGGCTTTGGCGGAAGCGGCGGAGGCGGGCGCGGAGGACGCGTTTTCCGCGGGATTGCGTTTCGCGCAGCCGCCGGCGAGCGCGAGGGCGGCGCAGGCGAAGACGAGGCGAAGCGGGGAAAACGGGACGAACACGACGTCAACGCGTGCCAAAGCGGTAGACCGTGGTCGAGGTCAACGTGCGGCCGGGGCGCAAAATCACGGAAGGGAAGGCGGGTTGGTTGGGGGAATCGGGGAAGTGCTGCGTCTCGAGGCAGAAGCCGCTGCGCCACGGGTAGGCGGCGCCGGTTTTGCCGACGATGGTGCCGGCGAGGAAATTGCCGGTGTAGAATTGGATGCCGGGCTCGGTGGTGAGGACATCGAGGGTGCGGCCGGAGGACGGTTCGGAGACGGAGGCGGCGAGGGCGAGCGGGGCGGGGCCGCGGTCGATGACGAAATTGTGGTCGTAGCCGCCGGCGAGGCGGAGCTGTTCGTGCGGGGCGTCGAGGCGCGCGCCGATGCGCTGCGGAGTCTGGAAATCGAGGGGCGTGCCGGCGACGGGGGCGAGTTCGCCGGTGGGGATGAGACCGGCGTCGACGGGCGTGTAGCGCGAGGCGCGGAAAACGGCTTCGTGATCGAGGATCGTGCCGCGGCCCTCGCCGGCGAGGTTGAAGAAGGAGTGGTTGGTGAGGTTGACGGGGGTGGGGGCGTCGGCGACGGCGGTGTAGTCGATCTGGAGGGCGGAGTCGGCGGTGACGGTGTAGACGACGGTGACGTCGAGGTTGCCCGGGTAGCCTTCGTCGCCGGCGGGGCTGCGGTGGCGGAGACGGAGGGCGGGGCCGGCGGCGGAGACGAAGGGTTCGGCGGCCCAGACACAGCGGTCGAAGCCGCGGACGCCGCCGTGCAGGTGGCAGGGGACGCCGTTGGGCGTGTTGTTGCGGGCGAGATCGTAGGTGCGGCCGTCGAGGGTGAAGCGGCCGTGGGCGATGCGGTTGCCGACGCGACCGACGAGGCAGCCGAAGAACGAACCGTGGGTGGCGTAGGCGGCGGCGTCGGGGCAACCGAGGACGACATCGGCGAGGCGGCCGGTGCGGTCGGGGGCGAAGAGGCGGACGACGGCCCCGCCGTAGTCGGTGATCTCGGCGCGGAAGCCCGCCGCGTTTTGCAGGACGAAGAGCTGGGTCGGGGTGCCGTCGGGGAGGAGGCCGAAGGGGGTGGGCATGGGGGATAGAAAGCGAAAGGCGAAAGGCGGAAGGCGAAAATCGGAAAAGGCGGAAAGCGGAAAATTGGGAAAGGGGGAACGAAGACCAAAGGCGAAAGGCGGAAGGCGGAAGGTGAAAATCGGGAAATTGGAAAATCGGGAAACGAAGGCCGGCTGGGGGGCGGGAGGTTGCTTCGGGATCGGGCAGCGGCAGGGTGGGGGGATGGAAATCGATTTTGCGGGGCTGAAGGCGCGGGAGGCTTATGCGTGGATGATCGCGACGATTTTGCCGCGGCCGGTGGCGTGGGTGGCGACGGTGTCGCCGGACGGGAAGACGAACCTGGCGCCGTTCTCGTTTTTCCAAGGCGTGACGGCGAATCCGCCGACGCTGATGTTTGTGCCGGTGAACACGCGCGAGGGCGCGAAGAAGGACACGGTGCGCAACATCGAGGCGACGGGGGAGTTCGTCGTGAACCTCGTGCCGTTCGTGCTCGTCGAGGCGATGAGCGCGACTTCGGCGAGTTTGCCCTACGGCGAGAGCGAATTCGAAAAGTTCGGCATCGCGGCGGCGCCGAGCACGACGGTCAGGCCGCCGCGGGTGGCGGCGGCGCCGGTGGCGTTCGAGTGCAAGCTCGACCGGATCGTGACGATCGGCGAGGGGCCGCTGGCGGCGAACGTCGTATTCGGAAAGATCCTACGCGTGCACGTGGCCGACGCGGTGCTCGGCGCGGACGGCAAACCGGACGCCGGTAAAATGGATCTCATCGCGCGGCTCGGCGGCGACGGCTACGCGCGGACGACGGAGCGGTTCGAATTGGAACGGCCGTAGGCGGGGGAAAAGAAGAAACGCGGGAAATTGGGAAAGAAGAAACGCGAAAAATGGGAAAGCGGGAAAAGCGGGAAAGCGGGAAATAGGGAAATCGGGCCGGGGGGAATCCTGTTGGTCCTGTTGTTTTGTGTCCTGTGCATCCTGTCCCGGATCGGAATGAGGGAGGCCAAGGCGGGACAGGATGGGACAGGAGGGCGGAGACAGGATCGACCGGATAGGATCCGGCGGGGATCAGGTTTTCCGCTTTTTCGATTTCCCGCTTTCCCGATTTTCCTTCGTCGCGATCCAGAAGCGGCATTCGTCGGAGAAGTCGCGGACGGCGCGGGACTCTTTGGCGATTTCGGGTCGGAGGGCGTCGAAGGTGTGCGTCCAGCCGGTGGCGGCGAGGTCCTCGAGGATTTCGCGGCGGTCGGGCAGGTGCATGAAGGTGCGGCCGGCTTCGTCCTCGAAGTAGCGGTCGCCGAATTCGACGAGGCGCGGGTCCTGCTCGCCGCGCGTCCAGCGGATCGTCTCGAGGCGCCAGAGCGCGCGCTCGGTGGGCGAGGCGTCGCGGTCGTGCGTCGTGAAGAGCAGCGGCGCGCCGGGCGCGCAGACCTCCGCCAGACCGCGCAGCGCCTCGCGCCGGTGCGCGCGGCCGGGGATCTGCATGAGGCCGTTGAAGGGGAAGAGCGCGCCGCCGAAATAGCCGCGCGGGTCGGTGCAGCCGCGCGGGCGCGACGCGGCAAAGTAACCCAATAGGTTACTTTGCGGCGAGAGGAGGGCGGTGGCGTCGGCGTGGAGGAAGGTGAGGGGGGCGGGGGGGGAGTCTATGGGTCCTATAGGTCCTATGGGTCCCATGGGACGGATGGGACGGATAGGACTGATATCGGAGGCGGGGTCGGGTGGTGTATTCTCCGGGAGGCGCTCGGCGGCGAGGCTGCGGGCCTGGTCGACGAGCTCTTCGGCGAAGTCGAAGGCGACGAGCTCGCGGTAGCCGAGTTGCCAAAGGCCGAGGGTCACGCGGCCGGCGCCGCAGCCGGCTTCGAGCAGGGGTGCGGTGCGGTCGGTGAAGTGGCGCTCGATCAGGAGCCGCTCCGAGGCCCAGAGGCCGAGCTCGTGCGCGGCGCGCGTGTAGTGCACGACCGCGAGGAGATCGTTGAAATCGGCCCGGACCGTGGCGGCGGTGATCTTGCCGGGGGGCATGGGGGGAGCTTTAAGCTTTAAGCGATAAGCGGAAAGCTGAACACAGGGGCTTTAAGCACTAAGCTGTAAGGGCAGAGCTTGGGGCTTTAAGCTTAGCGCTTTCGGCTTACCGCTTTTTCTTCCAGGCGGCGATGAACATGCCGTTGGCGTCGAGTTCGTGGGGCCAGAGGGTGACGCGAGAGTCGGCGTCGAAGAGCGGG
This sequence comes from Opitutia bacterium Tous-C1TDCM, assembly GCA_002288455.1. Taxonomy (GTDB): domain Bacteria; phylum Verrucomicrobiota; class Verrucomicrobiia; order Opitutales; family Opitutaceae; genus ER46. Next base: position 19,985 of record NEUS01000039.1, on the reverse strand, counting down.
TGCGGTTCGAATTCCGGGTGGGCGGCGGCGAAGGCGTCGGCCACGGCCACGGTTTCGCGGCGGGTGAGCGTGCACACGGCGTACACGAGGCGGCCGCCGGGTTTCAACGAGCCGGCGATCTGGTTCAGCAGGCCGAGCTGGATGGCGGCGAGTTCCTGCACGTCGGCGGGCGTCGTGGTCCAGCGGGCCTGCGGGTTGCGCTGCCAGGTGCCGACGCCGCTGCAGGGGGCGTCGAGGAGGACGCCGTCGAACTTGGCCTTGGTCGGGAGCTTGGCGGTGCCGTCCCAGACCGCGGTGCGGTAGTTGAACAATTGGGCGCGGGAGGCGCGGCGTTTGAGCGTATCCAGTCTTTTGGTATGCCGGTCGGTGGCCCAGATCAGGCCTTTGTTGGCCATGAGGTCGGCGAGGTGGAGCGTCTTGCCCCCTTCGCCGGCGCAGGCGTCCCACCAGGTTTCGCCGGGTTTGGGCGCGCAGGCGTGGCCGACGAGCTGGGAGGAGAGATCCTGGATCTCGAAGTCGCCGTGTTTGAATTCCTCGGTGCGGAAGAGATCCTGGCGGCCGGTGAAGCGGAGGGCGTCGGGGGCGCGTTGCGAGAAGTCGCAGTCGCGGAGGGACGCGGCGAGTTTCGCGCCCTGGTTGGGGCGGGCGCGGAGCCAGAGGGCGGGATCGCGCTGGAGCTGGCGGAGGTAGGCGGCCTTGGCGGTCGCGGCCGCGGCGGGATCGGCGGGGAAATCGAGTTCGCTCCAGAGCCAATCCGGGACGGCACGGACGGCGAGGGCCTCGGCTTTGACGGATTTCTCGTCGGCGGCGAAGCGCTTGTGGATCGTGCCGGCCTGTTCGACGCGTTTCTGGGGGGAGGACTGCGGGTCGAGCCAGGAGAGCCAGCGGAAGTAGGAAAACACGGCGTGGCTGATCGCGCGTTTGGCCGGGGGCTGCAGGTAGCGGTGGGTCTCGAAATAGAAACGGAGGGCGGAGTCCGCGCGCTGGTCGGCGGAGATCGTCGAGATCACCTGGGCGGCGTGGTTGAGCGTGGCGGCGAGGTCCATTGAAATGCGGAATTCGGAAACCGGAGACCGGAGTGGGAAAGGCGGAAGGAGAAACCCGGAATGCGGAGACCGGAAACCGGAAACAGAAAGGTGGATACGGAGCCGGCGGAAAGATGGCGAGGCCGGTGTTTGTTTCCGGTCTCCGGTTTCCCAATTCCGATTTTATCCTAGCTGCGTTTCTTCCAGCGGCGGTCCTCTTTGAGTTCGAGGGGGCGGGTTTCGACTTGGACGCCGGCGACGGCGGGGTGGGCGCGGAGGGTCTGGAAGGCGGGGGCGTTGAGTTTCCAGGAGAGGGCGTTGCTGGCCTCGGCGACGGAGGCGACGCGGTTTTCGAAGACGAAGCCGAGGCTCACGCGGGTGTCGCCGGCCTGTTTGTCGAGGGTGGAGCGCAGCTGCTGCAGGAAGGCCGGGACCGCGGGGTGCGACGGGTGGAGAAGCCAGGTGACGCGCTTGACGAGGCCGGCGACCTGGCCGTCGAGCGGGTAGATTTCCTTCACGTTGATGCGCGGACCCTCCTGATTGACGATGATGTTGCCCTGGACGAGGACCAAGGCGTTTTCGGCGAGGCTCTTGCCGTAGGCTTCGTAGCCGTCGGCGAAAATGTTGAGGCCGATGGAGCCGTGCTTGGTCGCGAGGGTGAAGGCGGCCCAGGGGCGGTTGTCCTTTTTCGAGAGGCGTTTGACGATGTTGGCGGCGATGCCGCAGAGGCGGAATTCGACGCGGTCGCCCTGGAGGAGGAGTTCGTCGATAGCGTAGGTGTTGATCGCCTCGGCGAGCCCGACGTAGGCGTTCATCGGGTGGCCGGAAACGTAGAAGCCGAGCAATTCTTTCTCGAACTGGAGGACGTTGGCGGAGGTGAGGCGGCGCTCGGCGGCGGCGGTAGACGCCGATTTGGAGTTCGGAGTTTGGAGTTTGGAGTTCGGAGCCGAGCCGAGGTCGAACATCGCGTCGTCGGATTTCGCGGCCGCGGCGGCGGCGACGGGGGCGCGGCGGGTGTGGCGGAGGAAGTTGGCGAACTCGTCGCGCAGGACCTGGCGGTCGGGGAGGGCGGCGGGGGTGTCCGCGGCGGCCATGTCGAAGAGCATGGATTCGGCGGGTTCCTCGGCCTTGGCGACGGGGGCGTCTTTGCGCAGGGCGGGGTATTTGCGGTGGAGTTCGCCGAGGGCGGAGATGGCTTCGTCGAGCTGGGCGAAGAGTTCCTCGCGCGGGGCGCCGCTGAAATCGAAGGCGCCGGTGGCGACGAGGTTTTCGAGGACGCGTTTGTTGATGGCGCGGGCATCGGCGCGGATCATGAAGTCGCGGAAATCGGCGTAGGGGCCGCGGCGTTCGCGTTCCTCGAGGATCTTGGCGGCGGCCTGTTCGCCGACGCCCTTGATGCCTGCCAGACCGAAGCGAATCTGCGATTCGCTTCGGTCGGTTGAAAGTTGAGAGTTGAGAGTCGAGAGACCGGAAACGGCGTCGCCGGGGCGACGCACGACCGGGGTGAACGTCTCGCGGGATTCGTTCACGTCGGGGCCGAGGACGACGATGCCCATGGCTTCGGCTTCGGCGATGAAGTGGGAGACTTTTTCCGCGTTGCCGAGTTCGGCGGTGAGCACGGCGGCCATGAACTGGACCGGGTAGTTGGCTTTCAGATACGCGGTCTGGTAGCTGACGAGGGCGTAGGCGGCGGAGTGCGATTTGTTGAAACCGTAGGCGGCGAACTTGTTGAGCAGGTCGAAGATCTCGTTGGCCTTCTTCTCTTCGATGTTGTTCACGCGCTTGGCGCCTTCGACGAACTTGATGCGTTCCTTGGCCATGGCCTCGGCGTCCTTTTTGCCCATGGCGCGGCGGAGCATGTCGGCGCCGCCGAGCGTGTAGCCGGCGATGATCTTGGCGCACTCCATCACCTGTTCCTGGTAAACGATGATGCCGTAGGTTTCCTGCAGGGACTGCTCGAGCAGCTTGTGCGGGTAGCTGACGGAGGACGGGTCTTTCTTGCCGCGGGCGTAGTCGGGGATGAACGCCATCGGGCCGGGGCGGTAGAGGGCGCAGATGGCGTTGATATCGTCGATATTGGAGACGCCGACCTGCTTGCAGGCGTTCTGCATGCCGGGAGATTCGAGCTGGAACACGCCGACCGTTTTGCCGGCGTTGAGGATGGTGTAGGTCCTGGGGTCGTCGAGGGGGAGGGACTCGATGTCGAATTTCGGATCGGCGGTGCGGCGGACGTTTTCGACGGCGTCGGAGATGACGGTGAGCGTCTTGAGGCCGAGGAAATCCATCTTCAGCAGGCCGAGCTTGCCGACGGCGTTCATGTCGAACTGCACGGTGACGTCGCCTTCCTGGAGGGTGAGGGGGACGAAGTCGTCGAGGGCCTGGTCGGTGATGATGATGCCGGCGGCGTGTTTGCCGGTGTTGCGGACCATGCCTTCGAGGACGCGGGCCTGGTCGAAGATTTTCTTGGCGACGGGGTTTTTGTTCACCTCGTCGCGGAGTTCGGAAGATTTGGCGACGGAGTCCTCGAGGGTGATGTTGAGCTCGTCGGGGATCATCTTCGCGAGGCGGTCGGCGTCGGCGAAGGCGAGGTTGTGGACGCGGGAGATGTCGCGGATGACCATCTTGGCGCCGAGGGTGCCGTAGGTGATGATGTTGGCGACGCAGTCGCGGCCGTACTTCTCGCGCACGTAGTTGATGACCTCTTCGCGGCGGCGCATGCAGAAATCGATGTCGAAGTCGGGCGGCGAGACGCGCTCGGGGTTGAGGAAACGCTCGAAGAGCAGCTTGAAGCGGATCGGATCGAGATTGGTGATACCGAGCAGGTAGGCGACGAGGCAGCCGGCGCCGGAGCCGCGGCCGGGGCCGACGGGGACGCCGTGGGCCTTGGCCCAGGCGATGAAGTCCCAGACGACGAGGAAGTAGTCGACGAAGCCAGTGACATTGATGATGGCGAGCTCGTAGCCCATGCGGACGGCGAGTTCCTCGGCGAGGGGGAGGCCGGAGTAGTCGGGGGCGGAGGGCTTTTGGCCGGGCGGGAGATCGGTGAGCTTGGCGAGGCGTTCGGCGACGATCGGCCGGAGGCGGACCTCCTCGAAATCGAAACCGTAGCGGGCTTTCAGGCCCTGGACGCAGAGTTCGCGGAGGTAGGAGGGCGAGGTGAACTGCGTCTTGATTTCGGGCGGGAGCGGGTAGCGCGGGTAGCGTTCGCTGCCTTTGGGAAACGGGATCGCGAGCTCGCACATCTCGGCGACGAGCTGGGTGTTGAGGACGGATTCGGGGACCTCGGCGAAGAGCTTCGCCATCTCGTCGCGGGACTTGAGGTAGAATTGGTTGCCCGAAAAACGCATGCGTTTCTCGTCGTCGATCTTCGAGCCCGTCTGGATGCAGAGCATCGCGTCGTGGGGGCCGGAGTCGGAGTTGCGCACGTAGTGGACATCGTTCGAGCAGATGACCTTGAGGCCGAATTCCTCGGCGAGTTTGAGCAGGCCGGGGATGATTTTGATCTGTTCGGGGATGCCGTGATCCTGGATTTCGACGAAGTAGTTTTCCTTGCCGAAGATCTCGACGAAACGGCCGCAGGCCCGGCGGGCCTCCTCGTAGCGATCGAAGAGCAGGTGCTGGGGGACGAGGGAGGCGAGGCAGCCGGTGAAGCCGATGAGGCCGCCGGCGTATTTGGCGAGGGTCTCGAGGTCGGTGCGGGGCTTGTAATAGAAGCCCTTGAGGTGGGCGTCGGAGACGAGCTTGAGCAGGTTTTGGTAGCCGGTGAGGTTCTTGGCGAGGAGGCCGAGGTGGAAGATGGATTTCCCTTCGTCGGAGCGGCCGTGTTTCTCGAGCCGGGAGGTTTCGACAAGGTAGAGTTCGCAGCCGATGAGGGGTTTGATGCCCTTGGTCTTGGCCTGGTTGTAGAACTCGATCGCGCCGTAGAGATTGCCGTGGTCGGTGAGGGCCATGGCCTTCATGCCGAGTTCGTGGGCGCGGTCCATCAGCCGGTCGATGCGGCAGCAGCCGTCGAGGAGGCTGTAATCGGTGTGGACGTGCAGGTGGACGAAGTTGGAATCGGCGGTGGCCACGGGTCGGGTTGAAACAACCGCCGCGAAGGGACCGCGCAAGGGCGAATGCCGCGGCGCGGGCGGAGCGGGGAAGGCGGGCGGGGAAAACGGCCAAAAATGCCATTGACGCCGGCGACGCGGGACGGCTTGTTCGTTTCTTTTCCTCTTTCTCCAACCGGTCCCGTCACGCCTGCATCCATGTCCATCGAAATCAAGATTCGCAAAAACGAGCCCATCGACCGTGCGCTGCGGCGCATGAAGAAGAAGCTCGATCGCGAGAACATCATCAAAGGCACGCGCGCGAAGCGTTACTTCGAGAAGCCGTGCGAAAAGCGCCGCCGCAAGGAGAAGGTCCAGGCCTTCACCCAGATGCTGCGCCGCCGTTACGCCGAGTAAGGCGACGGGTTTCCGGGTCGCAAAGACTTGGCAACCTCTTTGACCGCGCCCCCTTGCCGGAGGGAGCGCGGTTTTTTCGTGTCCGGAGCGGCGATGGAAGAAAACCGGAATTCGGAAACCGGAGACCGGAGTGCCAAGGCCGGAGACCGGAATGGGGAAACCGGATACGGCGGGGGCGGGTAAATTTCCCGGGGGCGGTTTTTCGGCGTGCAACCCGTTGGCCATCCCTTTCGTCTCTGGCGTTTTCCTGCGTGAAGCCGATTCTTGCTCTCTCCTCCAGTTGGTGTTCGCACCGTCATCAAGATGGTTACGCCATGCTCAAGGAGATGGCGGACCTCGGTTTCGAGTACGTGGAGCTGAGCCACGGGATCCGGATCACGCTGGTGCCGGGGATTCTGCGCGGGGTCGAGGAAGGCGTCGTGAAGGTGAGCTCGACGCACAATTTCTGCCCGTTGCCGACGGGGGTGGTGCAGGCGGCGCCGAATCTGTTCGAGCCGTCCGCCTCTGAGCACCGCGAGCACGACCAATGGCTGCGGCACACGAAGCGGTCGATCGACTTTGCGGCGCAGGTAAAGGCCAAGGTGCTGGTCTGCCACCTCGGGAGCGTGAATTTCTTCTGGTTCAATCCGGCGCGGGCGGTCCGCAACTATCTGCGCGACCATCCCGAGGCCGGGCGCAATCCGGACGACAAGGTGTATCCGGCGCTGGTGAAGAAATCCGTCGCGAAGCTGCGCAAACGCATGCCGAAGTTCTGGGACCAGGTGAAGGCGAGCATCGCCGAGGTGCTCGATTACGCGAAGCAGCGCGGGATCAAGCTGGGCTTCGAGAACCGGGAAAAGTTCGAGGAATTGCCGATCGATGCCGACTACGCGGACTTCGTGGGCAGCTATGCGGCGGACGCGCCCGTCGGCTACTGGCACGACACCGGCCACGCGGACATCAAGGAAGGCATGGGCCTGCTGAGGCACCGCGAGCACCTCGAGAAACTGGCCCCGCGGACGATCGGATTCCATCTCCACGACGTGAACGCCGGCGGGAACGACCATCAGCCGATCGGCAGCGGCCACATCGATTTCGAAATGATCAGTTCCTTCTGGCGGCCGGAACACCTGCTGACTTTGGAATTCGGCCCGCGGCTGACCGTCGCGGACGTGATGGCGTCGAAGCTACGGGTCGAGGCGCTGATCCGGTGAAGGTATAAAACCGGAGTTGGGAAACCGGAGACCGGAAACCGGAAAAGCGGGAAATTGGAAAAGCGGGAAATTCGGGAAGCGGGAAATTGGAAAACGCGGAAACGGAGGGCGGGGCTCGCCCTGGGCTCGGGGTTTTGAGTTTTGCGCTTTGGGTTTTGAGTTGGTGCGGGCCGGAGCGCGTTCGGCCGAAGGAATTTCGTCCCGTCAATCCTGTGGTCGCATCCTGTCCTTCCTGTCCCCGGGTCGGGGCTCACTTTTCGCGCGCGAGCAATTCCGCGACCCAGCGGCGGTGGGGGCCGGAGAGGGTGAGTTGCGGGAGTTCGGCGAGCGGGACCCAGACGAGGCCGGCGGCGAGTTTGGTTTTCGCGGCGGGCGCGGGGGCGGCGTAGATCGATTCCGTAATTTGGAAACGCGTGATGCCGCGGCGTTTTTTCGCGAGCAACGCGCCGGTTTGTGCCGCGGTTTCGCCCAGGCCGAGGTGTTCCGCCAGCGGCAATTCGTGCACGTTGGCCAAGCGGCGGGCGTCGGCGGGGGTGCGGTGCAGCAGGAGGGCGTCGCCGCGGCGGCACCAGAGGCGCGTGACGGCGCGTTGCTCGATGACCTTGGCGGCGAGGCGCGGGAATTGTTCCGGGTCGCCGCGGGCGGCACCGGCGCAGAAGCCGCGGACCGGGCAAGTGAGACAGAGCGGTTTTTGCCGGAAGCACACGGTGGCGCCGAGCTCCATCATCGCCTGGTTGTGGTCGCCGGGCTGCGCGGCAGGGACGAGGGCGTCGGCCAGCGGGGCGAAGGCTTTCGAGGCGGAGGCGGAATCGCGGTAGGGCGTGGCGTCGGCCGTAAGGCGGGAGAGGATACGGACGACGTTGCCGTCGACGCAGGCCACCGGGGCACCGAACGAGATGCTGGTGATCGCGGCGGCGGTGTAGGGGCCGACGCCGGGCAGTTCGCGCCAGGCTTCCGGGGTGCGCGGGATTTCGGGGAGGGCGGCGACGGCGCGGGCGAGGCGGTGCAAATTGCGGGCGCGGGAATAGTAGCCGAGGCCCTCCCAGAGTTTCAGGACGACGGCTTCGTCGGCGGCGGCAAGGGCGGCGAAATCGGGCAGGGCGGCAAGCCAGCGCGCGAAGTACGGCAAAACGGTTTTCACCTGCGTCTGCTGCAGCATGAATTCGCTGACGACGGTTTTGTAGACGGAGGGCGCGGTGCGCCAGGGGAGCACGCGGGCGTGGGTGCGGTACCAGGCGAGCAGGGCGGCCTGGAATTCCGGCGCGCGGCGGGTCAGGGAAGCGGAAGCGGAGGAGGCCACGAAAGGCCCACACTGGGCGCAAAATCCCGCCGGCCGCCAGAATCGTTTTGTGCTGCGGCGGCGTTTTGTGGCCAACTCCCGGGATGCCCAAGTCCGCCGATGATGCCGATGCGCCGAAGAAGCTCGCGTCCTATACCGTGAAGCTCGACGCGACGCAGATCGCGAAGCTGCGCGGCATCCTCGAGGAGCGCGGGTGGACGCCGTTCGAAGTCGGCTACACGCACTACGCGTTCAAAGCCGATCACCTGAAGGTCAACGTGTCCGCGTACACCAGCGGCAAGGTCGTGATCGCCGGCAAGGGGACGGAGGATTTCGTGCGCGACGTGCTCGAGCCCGAGGTGACGGGGGCGGCGAAGCTGGGCTACGACGACGTGTTGCACCCGGATTGGTTCGAGTCGCACGCGGGGCTCGACGAGAGCGGCAAAGGCGATTTTTTCGGGCCGGTGGTGGCGGCGACGGTGATCGCGGACCGCGGCGCGATCGAGGGCTGGATCAAGGCCGGGGTGAAGGATTCGAAGAAGATTTCGGAACTGCAGATCTTCAAACTGGAGGACACGATCCGGAACACGCGCGGCGTGGCGGTGCGGACCTGGTTCTGCGGCATGCCGCGTTACAACGAGCTGATGGCGCGGCCGCGGGCGAACCTGAACCTGCTGCTGGCGTGGATGCATGCGTCGGCGTTGAAGGAAGCGTTGGCGCTGAAGCCCGTGCCGTGGGGGTTGCTCGACCAATTTACGGAGCAGCCGCTCGTGCAGAAGGAATTGGCGAAGAAGGGCGTGACCGGCTTCGAGCTGCGGATGCGGACGAAGGCGGAAGAGGATCCGGTGGTGGCCGCTGCCTCGGTGATCGCGCGCGCGGAGTTCCAGCGGCAGATCGTGCTGCTTTCGAAACAGCTCGGGGAGAAATTGCAGAAGGGTGCGGGGCCGTTGGTGAAGGAACAGGCGACGCGGATCATCGCGCAGCACGGGGCGCGGGCGCTGACGGAATTTGCGAAACTGCATTTCCGGACGGCGTACGAAGTGGTTTCCGCCGCGGGCAAGTTGGACGAATTGCCGCTGAAGGAACCGAAAGCGAAGATCGAGTGGTGACTTAGGGGCAAGGTAGGGGCGCGCCTCGTGCGCGCCTTGGGGTGGACGGTCGCGGCCGGACGGGCGCGGGCGAGCCGCGCCCCTACGGAGAGTGGACAAATCGCGGAATCGGCGCAGAGATTTTTCCCGTGCCCCCCGAGAATTCCGAACCGGCCCGTTGGTTCGCCGAGCACCTGCAGCCCCACGAGGCGATGCTGCGGGCGTGGTTGCGCGGGCAGGTGACGAGCGCGGACGAGGTGGACGACATCGTGCAGGAAGCGTACGTCCGCGTCTTGCAGGCGCGGGAGACGCAGGCGCTGGACTCGCCGAAGGCCTTCCTGTTCGCGACGGCGCGGAATTTGGCGCTGGGCCGGCTGCGGCACCGGCGCGTGACGGAGAACTTTGCTTTAACGGAAACGACGGCGCCGGGCGTCTTGGAAGACGAGACCGACGTGCCCCGGGCGGTGGCCCGCGCGCAGGAACTCGAACTTTTGACCCAGGCCATCCAGTCCCTTCCGACCCGCTGCCGGCAGATCATCACGCTGCGCCGCATCTACGGGCTTTCGCAGAAGGAAGTCGCCGCACAGTTGGGTATCTCGGAACACACCGTCGAGGCGCAGGGCACCATCGGCCTGCGGAAGTTGGGGGAGTTTTTCGAGCGGCTCGAACGGCAGGGACCGCGTCGCCATGAGTGAGCGCGGCGCAGAGGAAGCGGGGGCGGAGCGTCGGGCCGACGAGGCGGCGGGCTGGGTGTTGCGGCAGGACCGCGGGCTGACGGCGGCGGAGCAGGATGCGTTTTCGCAATGGCTCGCGCGGGATCCGCGCCACGGCGCCGAGTTGGCGCGTTTCCGCCGGCACTGGCAACGGCTCGATCCGCTTGCGGACTGGCGGCCGGAGCACAGCGCGCGGCCCAATGCCGATTTGCTGGCGCCGAAGGCCGCGATCCGGCGCTCGCCCGGCTGGCTCCTGATCGGCTTGGCCGCAGCGGCGACGGTCGCGGTGATGCTGTGGCTGCATCCCTGGGAAACGGCACCGCGGGTCCCGGCGGCGGCCGCCACCGTCGCCGAAGCCGCGGTGCTGCGCCGGGTGCTGGAGGACGGCACGGTCGTGGAACTGAACCGCGGCGCGGTGTTGACCGAGCACTTCACGCCGGCCGAGCGACGGGTGCGGCTCACGGCGGGCGAGGCCCATTTCACCGTGACGAAGAATCCGGCGCGGCCCTTCGTGGTCGCCGCGCAGGGTATGGACGTGCGGGCCGTGGGCACGGCCTTCAATGTGCGGCTCGGCCGCGCCGCCGTCGAAGTCCTTGTCACCGAAGGCCGGGTGCGCGTCGACGACGTGCGGCCGGGTCCGGTCGCGCCGGAGGCGAAGCCGGCGGTCGTGCCCGTGCTCGAGGCGGGGGAACGCGCGGTCGTCTCGCTGGCGCCGCAGCCCGAGCCCGTGCGTATCGCGGTGCTGACAGCGGGGGAGATCGAGCGCGTGCTCGCGTGGCAGCACCGTCTCCTGGAATTCAACGCCGTGCCCTTGGTGGAAGTGGTCGCGGAGTTCAACCGGCGCAACGCCCTGCAGCTGGTCGTGGCCGACCCGGAACTCGCGGCCGTGCGGATCACGACGTCGTTCCGCTCCGACAACGTCGAAGGCTTCGTGCGCCTGCTCGAGCTGGGTTTCGGCGCGGGCGCCGAGCGGCGCGGCGAGGGCGAAATCGTGCTGCGCAAAGCGCGCTGAGCCGGGGCGATGCGCATGAGCGGCGGAGAATGCGCCGGAGGCGGAACTTTTTTTAACGGAAAACGGCGGCTGGCGCATCTTGCCGGTAAGTCCGCTTCCCCTTGGCGTATTTCTTCGTTTTTCCCAGCCCACTTCCGTTCCCTGCCGGCCGCCCTGCGGCGCCGGTTGTGGGTCTGGGCTGTGCTCGGCTGGGCCTTGGCCGGGGGGATGCCGGTCCTGCGGTCGGAGCCGGCGATGCGGAGCTTCGATCTGCCGGCCGGCGACGCGGGCGAAACCCTCCGGCGCTTCGGCCAGCAGGCGCAGCGCGAAATCCTTTTTCCGGCGGAGGCCGTCGCCGGCGTGAAAACCCATGCCGTCGCGGGTGAACATACCCCGCGTGCAGCCCTCGACCGGCTGTTGGCGCACACGGGGCTCAGTGTGGTCGAGGATGCCCGCAGCGGCGCGCTGATGATTTACCGCGCCGTCGTCGCCCCGCCCCCGGGAGCGGCGCCGGCGCCCCAGAAAACGGAAACCACCACCACCGAACCACGCCAAACCATGAACCGCAGAACCCCTCTTGCCGTGCTGGGTGCCCTCTTGGGCATCGGCTCCGCGCCCGCCCAGACCCCGCCGGCGGCGCCGGCCGATCCGACCAAGGAAACGCCGATCGTGCTCTCCGAATTCCGCGTGGATACGACGAAGGATCGCGGCTATCTCGCGACCAACGCCACCACCGGCACGCGCCTCAACATGTCGATCAAGGAGATCCCGCTCCCGGTCGAGGTCATCACCCGCGAATTCATCGACGACATCGGTGCCGTGGACGTGAAGGAGTCGCTCCGTTACAGCGCCGGCATCGTCCAGGAAACGGTGACCGCCGGGAACAACTTCACCTTCAGCCCTTCCGGTTCCGGCAACGCCAACTCCGTCAACCGCGACAGCGTCCAGATCAATATCCGCGGTTTCAATACGCGTTCCTTCCTGCGCAACGGCTTCCGCCAGGACACGGTGACCGACGTCGTGAACATCGACCGCCAGGAGGTCGCCCGCGGCCCGCAGGCCCTGCTTTACGGCGTCGCCGCCCTCGGCGGCATCGTCAACATCACGCCGAAGTACCCCCGCAACACGCCGCGTTCCACCGCGCGCATCGGCTTCGGCTCCGACGACTTCTACCGCTTCGAGGCCTACAACACCGGCCCGATCCTCAAGGGCGGCGAACGCAGCCTCAACTACGGCATCGGCGTGGTTTACCAGACCCTCAGCAGCCGCGACGACTACGACGATCGCAGCCGTTTCCTGGTGACGCCGGCGTTCGACTTCCGGCCGTTCAAGAACACCAACGTTTTCGTCGACATCGAGTACGGCAAATTCCGCTCCGAGGGCACGGGCTTCAAGGACGTGAACGACGCCAATGCCGGCAACGTGATCAACCGCTTCGGCCTGCGCGTGGCGGAGAATGTCAACGAATTCAACGAGGGTGCCGGCGTCGCCCGCAACCGCTTCGGCCGCGACCGCCACTTCCGTCTCAGCGGCGGGGATACGTTTTCCGAAGACGATTATTTCACCGGCACGGTCGAGATCACGCAGCGGATCCTGCCGGGTCTGACCGCGATCCTCGGGGCCAACTACACCGACGTGCTGACCAAGCGCCGCACGATCGATTCGCAGGGTGTCGTCACTGCCAATACGGCGTCGCCCGCGGTTGCACCGACGGGCCTCGGTGTCTGGACCAGCGTCGGGCCCAACCCCACGAATCCGAGCCAGACCTATTGGAAGACGATCAACTACCAGTGGAGCCGGGGCGTCACGCACAAGTTCATCCGCCAGGTGCGCGCCGAGCTGACCTACGAGTTTTCGCTGCTCGGCAACAAGCAGGTGCTCCTCCTCGGCCGCCAGGAGCAGACAATCAACCAGACCGACACGCAAACCGCGCAGGTCTCGGGCAACGTCGCCGGCAGCACCAACCGCTCCTTCATCGCCTTCGGCGACCTAAACGGCATCCGCTACCGCGGCGAGCAGACGCGTGTCTTCCGCGAAGTGCCGTTCTGGGAATGGAACACCGGCCACTACGCGACCTACCAGGGCAAGTGGTTCCGCAACCGCCTCACGACCATCGGCGGCGTGCGCTGGAACCGCTATATGGTGCGCACCTTCAACAACACCTTCGTCAAGGCCGACCCGACCCAGCCCGACAGCAACGTCGCCAACTGGGTCAAGCCCGCCGCGCCCGACGCCAACAGCCTCAACAGCCCCCGCGGCGCCGTCCCCGTCGTGAACGGCTACCGTTTCGGCGGCAAGGTGCAGCGCGACACCAGCCCGACCGCGGGCGCGAGCGTGGCGCTGACGCCGGACATTTCGCTCTACGCCGTCAGCGCCGGCGGCATCTTCCCCAACACGGGCCAGCGCGACGGCGCCGGCAGTCCGTTCGAGGCCGAGAAGACCAAGAGCAAGGAAATCGGCTTCAAGTTCGATATCTGGAAAGACAGCCGCGGCCGCTCGCGCGTGTCGGCCACCGTGGCCGGCTTCGAGATCGAACGGAAGAACGCGATCTACAATCTGTTCTGGGCGCCCCAGCCCCGCAGCAACAACCAGGCGACGCTGCGCGCGGGCTTCAGCGGCAACACCCAGGTGTCCGGCACGGGCCCCGGCGCCTACTCCGTCACCAACTCCGGCTACACGACTTTCCAGACCGACAGACCCGTGACGTACCTCGTTTCCACCTCCTACGTCGCGCCCGCCGATCTGAACAACCCGCGCGTCACCGGCGCGCCGCAGCAGGGCGGCTTCATTCTCGTCGACTATGCCTCGCTCGGCTCCGCCGCCGCGGACCCGCTGCGCCGCGCCCTCGACGCCGCCGCCAACGACCTCAACAACTTCACGGCCCTGCAGACCATCTCGGTCGGCACCGGCGCCGCCGGGTTCAACGCGAACAACGCGTACATGAACCGCAATTCCGACACCTCCTACAACGACCAGACCCGCGGTATCGACCTGCAGCTGTATCTGAACCTCACGGACAACTTGTCCGCGGTCGTGACCTACCAGTACCTCACGCAGTGGGTGACCGGCGGCTTCCGCGTCGTCGACCAGCCCAAGAGCACGGAGTACGACTCCTGGTGGAACTACATGGGCGTGCCCCTCGAGACCCGCCGCGCCAACCTCGACGAGGCGTCCTACGACTTCTCGGGCCAGACGCAGGGCCGCCGCACGCTCGACAACCCGCGGAACCAGCTGTCGGTCTGGACCAAGTACGACGTCGCCGCGGGCCCGCTCAAGGGCCTCGATATCGGCCTCGGCGCCCAGTTCAACGGCGAGCGCCAGAGCCAGGTGCTGCTGACGAACGGCGCGCGCACGACCGAGGGCGTCGAGAACGTGCGCTTCAAGCCGAAGTTCAAGGCCGACTACAAACTCAACCTCGGCCTCGGTTACCGCGCCAACCTCGGCGACCGCCGTTGGAACTTCCGCCTCAACGTGAACAACCTGCTCAACGAGCAGAAGAAGGTCGCGACGGGCGAGAGCACGCTGTACATCCTGCCCGCCACGGGTGCGCTGGTCTCCAGCAGCACCGCGGGCGCGCGGAAGATCACGGTGCCGGAACGCGCGGTGCGCTACTACGACCCGATTTCGTTCCGCTTCACCGCGAGCACGAGCTTCTGAGCCAAGAGCTGATGCAGTTGAGAGTTGAAAGTTGAGGGTTGAGAGATCGATCCGCGGCACGGAAAGCGCAGCCGAAGCCAGCAACCGGATGAACCGAACGGCTTTGCTCTCAACTCTCAGCCAAGCTCTCTCAACTGCCTGAGTCCGGCGGAGCCGGGCGGGGCCGGCCGTCGAAAGGAGTCGCGGAGTCGACCGAGGAAAGCACGGAGCCGCGCCGGGCTCCCGCCGGCCGCGCTAACGCGGGCTTAACATTTCGGGAGCGCGCCGAAACATGGGCTTTACGCGGCCGGGGCAGGATCAGGCCAACGCAACGCAACCTGCGCTGCGGTTTACCCGATCCTCCCCATGAAATTCATCCCGATTCCGTCCTTCGCGCGGCTCGCGCCGCTGGTCCTGCTCGCCGTCGCTCCGGCCGCTTTCGCCCAACAGCCGCCGGATCGCCGGGACCGTCCTCCGGCCCAAGCTCCCGTCGCCCCGCCCCTGCCGCCGACCCCCGCTGCGCCGGCGCAAAATCAGGGACCGCAGAACCCGGGACCCCAGAATCGGAATCCGCCCGCCGCGAATCCGCCGGCGCAGCCCGGGCCGGGCTTCGGCCAGCCGCTAGCCGGCCTCACCGACGCGCAGCTGATCGCGTTCACCGACGGACGCGCGGATTTCGTCGAGGCGGAGACTCCGGCGGACGGACTCGGCCCGATCTTCAACGACGTGTCCTGCGTCGCGTGCCACCGGGCCCCGGCGGTCGGCGGCGCGAGCCGCAGCACGGTGACGCGTTTCGGCCGGATCACGGCCGACGGGTTCGATCCGCTCGCCGGGCTCGGCGGATCCCTCTTGCAGAACCGTTCGGTCCGCGGCGTGCCGCAGGAACGCGTGCCGGCCGAGGCCAACGTGGTCGCGCGGCGCGTGACGACGCCGCTCTTCGGCGCCGGGTTGATCGAGGCGATTCCGGATGCGACGCTCGAAAACAACGCGCTGGCCGGCGCGGCCGCGGGCGTGGGCGGCAAGGTGGCCTGGATCGAGGACGCCGCTTCCGGCACGATCCGGGCCGGACGCTTCGGCTGGAAGGCGCAGCACGCGAGCCTGCTGGCCTTCTCGGGCGACGCTTACAACAACGAGATGGGCATCACGAACCGGCTGTTCCCGCATGAGAACGCGCCCAACGGGAACACGGCGGCGATCGCGGGTTTCGTCCGGACGGAGCTGGAGGACGTGATCGATCCCGTCGACGGCAAGGACGGCATCGACCGCGCCGCGGACTTCATGCAGTTGCTGGCGCCGCCGCCCCGCGGGGCGATCACCGCCGGCGTGCTCGCCGGCGA
Organism: Opitutia bacterium Tous-C1TDCM; assembly: GCA_002288455.1. Classification (GTDB taxonomy): domain Bacteria; phylum Verrucomicrobiota; class Verrucomicrobiia; order Opitutales; family Opitutaceae; genus ER46. Next base: position 4,278 of record NEUS01000039.1, on the reverse strand, counting down.
GCAGACCTTCCGCACCGTGGGCTGCGCCTCGTGCCACACGCCGGTGCTCACGACCGGCCGGCATGCGGTGGCGGCGTTGAGCGAGAAACCCGTCGCGCTCTACTCCGACCTGCTGCTGCACGACATGGGATCGCTCGGCGACGGCATCGTGCAGGGACCGGCCGGCGGCCGCGAGATGCGGACGGCGCCGCTCTGGGGCCTGCGGGCCCGCAACGCGCTGCTTCACGACGGTCGCGCCAACACCGTGGACGCCGCGATCCGCGCGCACGACGGCGAAGCCGCGGTGGCGCGCGACAACTATGCGCAGCTGGATCCGGTCGAGCGCCAGCAGTTGCTGGCCTTTTTGGGTTCGCTGTGAATCGGCCCGCGCCGGACGGGGCCGAGCCCCGTCCGGCGCCACCGCGTCAGGCGCGCTGGAGTTCGGGTTTGCCGGATTCCACGACGAAGCTGGCGCGGGTCACCAAGGGGGCGCCGGGTTTCTCGACGTAGGGGACGGTTCGGTAGTCGGTGCGCCACTGCCGCGGCGTGACCTCGCAGCGCACGTAGCCGCGCTCGCCGTTGAGGAATTTGACGAAGGGATTTTCGCCGAGCGTGTGCTCGCGGCCCTTCGGCATCTGCGTGCCGTCGCCCCCGGAGGAGATCGAGGTGCCGACGAATTCGACGCCGACGGGAGCCGAGTCGGGGCGGTCGAAATCGGCGACGAGATTGTTGGCCCAGTGGGTGTGGATGTCGCCGGTGAGGACGACGGGGTTCTTCACCTTTTGCGCGAGGCAATGGTTCAGGAAGCGGCGGCGTTCGAATTCGTAGCCGGGCCACTGGTCCATCGAGTGGAGGATTTCTTTGCCCGGGGCCAGATCGACGCGGGCCATCATGACCTGCTGGGCGAGGATGTTCCAATCGGTGCGCGAGCGGGCGAGGTGGTCGAAGAGCCAATCGCGCTGGCGGTTGCCAAGGATCGTACCCTTCGGGTCCATGAGCACCGGGGACGGCGGCTTGCGGCCGTCGCCCTGGGGCTGGTCGGTGCGGTACTGGCGGGTGTCGAGGACGTTGAAGCGGGCGAGCCGGCCGTACTCGAGACCCCGATACAGCAGGAGGTCGGGGCCCGTCGGCAGCTGGGCGCGGCGGAGCGGCATCATCTCGTAGTAGGCCTGGTAGGCGGCGGCGCGGCGGCGCATGAATTCGTCGCGGGGCGCGGCCTTGCCGGGGATGTCGTCGGCGTAATTGTTGGCGACCTCGTGGTCGTCCCAGGTCACGAGCCAGGGCGCCATCGCGTGCGCGGCCTGCAGGGCAGGGTCGGATTTGTAGAGCGCGTAGCGGGCGCGGTAGTCGTCGAGGGTGAAGATCTCCGGACCGTTGTGGCGGCGGACCTGTTTGTCGCGGGCGGCGCCTTCGTAAATGTAGTCGCCGAGGTGGACGACGAGATCGAGGTCCTCGCGCGCCAGGTGCTGGTAGGCGGTGAAGAGGCCGGACTCGTAGTGCTGGCAGGAGGCGAAGGCGAAGCGCAGCTTCTCCGGCAGGCTGTCGGCGGCGGGGAAGGTGCGGGTGCGGCCCTTGGGGCTGAGCTCGGCGCCGGCCTTGAACTGGTACCAGTACCAGCGGTCGGGGCGGAGGCCCGCGACCTCGACATGGACGGAGTGCCCCCATTGCGGGGAGGCGACGACCTTGCCGGATTGCACGCCGCGGGAGAGACCTTCGTCTTCGGCAATCGTCCACGAGACCTCGATCGGTTCCGGGGCGAGGCCGCCGCCGGGTTCGAGGGGCTTGGGGGCGAGCTTGGTCCAGAGGACGACGCCGTCGGGGGTCGGATCGCCGGACGCGACGCCCAAGGAAAACGGATACGCCCGGAAAACGGGGGCGGCGGCGACGGCGCCGCCGAGGCGGGAGGACGAGAAGAGGGCGGCGGCGGCGAACGACGCCGAGCCGCCGAGGAAGGCGCGGCGGCCGAGGGGGCGGTTGGCCGCGAGGGGGAAGAGGAGCGGGTCCATGGCGCGAGCAAGCGAGGCGGCGGAAGACGCGTCAAGCGGCCGGGCCCCGGATGGTTATGCCGGCGCGTGAAGATTGCGTGACGGCCCGCGAACTCCCGCTCGACAGGGCCGGGCGCGGGCCGCATTCAGAAACGCATGAATTACCCCAAATTCGGTCGGTGGCTGGCGGCGCTTTGTCTCGGCACGGTCGGGCTGCGCGCCGCGGAGTTCGATGTCGTGGTTTACGGCGGCACGAGTGCCGGTGTGATCGCGGCGGTGCAGGCGAAGGCGATGGGCAAGAGCGTCGTCGTGGTGGGGCCGGACAAGCACCTCGGGGGCCTGACGAGCGGCGGTCTCGGTTGGACGGATACGGGCAACAAGGCCGTGATCGGCGGCCTGGCGCGCGAGTTTTACCAGCGCGTGTGGAAACATTACGACGGCGAGGGCGCGTGGCGTTTCCAGAAGAAAACGGAATACGGCAACAAAGGGCAGGGCACGGCGGCGATCGACGGCGCGCAGCGGACGATGTGGATTTTCGAACCGAGCGTGGCGGAGAAGATTTTCGACGATCTGGTGCGCGAGCGGGGGATCCCGGTGCACCGCGACGAGTGGCTGGACCGCGCGAAGGGCGTGCGGAAGACCGGGGCGCGGATCGCGTCGATCACGATGCTGAGCGGCAAGACCTACACGGGAAAGATGTTCATCGACGCGACCTACGAGGGCGACCTGATGGCGGCGGCGGGCGTGGACTACCACGTGGGCCGCGAAGGCAAGGCGACGTACGGCGAGGATTGGGCGGGCGTGCAGACGGGCGTGCTGCACCACCGGCACCACTTCGGCGTGTTGAAGGAAAAGATCAGCCCGTACGTCGTGCCCGGGGATCCGAAGAGCGGGGTGTTGCCGCGGATCAATCCCGCGCATCCGGGCGAATACGGCGCCGGCGACAACAAGGTGCAGGCCTACTGCTACCGCATGTGCCTGACGAACGTACCGGAGAACCGGATCCCGTTTGCCAAACCCGAAGGTTACGACCCGAAGCAGTACGAGTTGCTCGCGCGGATCTATGCGGCGGGTTGGACGGAGACTTTCGGGAAGTTCGACCCGATCCCGAATCACAAGACGGACACGAACAACCACGGGCCCTTCAGCACGGACAACATCGGGATGAACTACGATTACCCGGAGGCGAGCTACGAGCGCCGGAAGCAGATCCTGAAAGAACACGAAACGTACCAGAAAGGCTGGCTGTATTTCATCACCACGGATCCGCGCGTGCCGGCGGATGTGCGCGCGAAGATGAGCGCGTGGGGATTGCCGAAGGACGAATTCAAGGACAACGGCGGCTGGTCGCACCAGATCTACGTGCGCGAAGCGCGGCGCATGATCGGCCGCTATGTGATGACGGAAAACGAACTGCTCCAGAAACGGCCGACGCCGGAGTCGGTGGGCATGGGCAGCTACACGATCGATTCGCACAACGTGCAGCGCTATATCACGCCCGAGGGTTACGTGCAGAACGAGGGCGACATCGGGGTGCCGACGAAGGGGCCGTACGAGATCGCCTACGGGTCGCTGGTGCCGAAGCGCGGGCAGGCGGAAAACCTGCTGGTGCCGGTGTGCGTCTCGAGCTCGCACATTGCGTTCGGCTCAATCCGGATGGAGCCGGTGTTCATGATTCTCGGGCAATCGGCGGCGACGGCGGCGGTGCTGGCGATCGACGGCAAGATGGCGGTGCAGGACGTGCCGTACGCGAAGTTGAAGGAACGCCTGCTGGCCGACGGCCAGATCCTCACGATGGCGGGCGCGATCCAGGCCCCGGCGGAAACGCAGGCGGGGAAGAAAGGCGAATGAGGAGCAGGAGTTTGAGGTTCGGATTTTTGAACCACTGATGGGCACTGATATGCACTGATGAGGAGGGAATCCGGAGGTTTTGATTTTCCGGGATCAGTGAAGATCGGTGGAAATCAGTGGTTCACGGTCTTCGAACTCCGAACTCCGAACCGGGTTAACCACTGATGGGCACTGATGGACACTGAAGGAGGGGGGAATTCGGAGGTTCGGATTCCCAAGATTCAGTGAGCATCAGTGGAAATCAGTGGTTCACTGCTTTGGAACTCCGAACACCAAACACCGAACTGCTTTTTCCACTGATCAGCACTGATGGACACCAATGGAGGGGGAATCCGGAGATTGGGATTTCCGACATCCGCGAGGATCAGCGTGCATCAGTGGTTCCTCCGGCGCGGACGGCGCGCGCGGTGAGGAGGAGGCCGGCGGCGCCGGCGAGCATCACGACGAAGAGGGCGGCGACGAC
>NEUS01000038.1 GCA_002288455.1 Opitutia bacterium Tous-C1TDCM | reverse complement strand
CCGCAACCGTCCATTTCTCCGCCTGCCGGGCGGGTGCTACGCTATTCTTCTGGCCGCTGGCGCTGCGGACCAGCAGTCGCCCACGCTTCACCGCGACCACTTCCACAGTCTCGCCGGCCCGCAGGCCGGCAGCAGGCAACGCACCGTGAAGCGTCAGCAAATACCCCGGCCGGTAATTGACGGCCTTCGCTGCCTGAGCCTTGGTCCACGAAAGCGGTTCGGCGACGGAGACGGTCTCGCCATGCCCGAGCAGCTCTCGTTTTTTCAGGCCCGCGCGAACGACCTCCGTCAGTCGATTGATTTCCTCCCACGTCGGGGCGACGAGGATGACATCACGCTTTTCCGCGAGGCTCGTGACGTAGTGATCAGCCGCCCGCTGGATGTAGTCGGCGCCCGTTTCATTGAGCCAACCGAGCCGGTCGACGGTTTCCACGCCGGCGCGAGCTTGGCCCTGCGCCATCAACTTTACGGCAGCGCGGTATTCGTGCGCCGTCTGCCGACGGATGTCGGTCAATTCGGCGGTCTGCAATTGTGAGTGCCGCTCAAGAATCGAAAGGAAGTCACCGGCCTCGACGCCGGAGTGCTGGCGCGAATCGCCGACCAGAATCAACCGCGCGTCATGGCGGCGGACGAGGTCGCACAATTCCGCACCTTGGCGCGCGCTGGCAATGCCGGCTTCGTCGACGATGAGCGTAGCGGCGTGCAGTTTCTGGCCGTGCAGGGACTCCGCATTCTTCAAGAGATCGGCCAGCGTGGTGGCGTTGATGAATCCGTCGGCGCGCAAGACGCCGGCCGCAGACGTGGTCGGTGCGCACGCGATGACGGTGCCCCCGGAGACGACGATGCCGCGCCGCACTTCCTGGAGCGTGAATGTTTTACCGGTGCCGGCGATTCCACGTAGTGCACACACGCGATCGGTCGATTCGAGCAGCGTCTTTACCGCGTTGCGCTGGTCGCCGGAAAGCCGTCGGTCAGGCTGAAACGCGGTCCAGCAAAGCGGCGTGTAGAGATTGCGCCCGGCGTTTACGAAGTGAATCGCGTCCAACTCCTGCTGGAGTCCTGCCCGGGTCGCGTAGTCAGAACGGAGGCAATCGGGTCCGTCCTTTAGCGCGACGCAGTCGGCGGCGTGTCCGGCGGTGAGCTTCTCCTTCAGACGCTCGAGTGAAACGGTCCCGAGGCTTTGGTTGAGCGCTTCCGCGATGATTTCATGACCGCGCTGCACGCTAGCCCGTTCGAAGAGATGGTCGCGGGCCTCACGAAGTGCGTTCCTTTCGCCGTCTGGCGCAGCGGCGGCGGGGCGGGCATTCCGCGCCGAAGTGACGAGGGCCTCCAACGCCTGAAGTCGCTCCGGCGTGAAATCGCCCCTTTGCCGATTCCTGACCTCGGCGGTGGTGATCTCGGCGAGTTTGCTGCTGCGCGTGCGGGTTGTGATGCCGTGGATCTCTTTCGTCGTGGGTGCGCGGCCGTGCTTTTTCTCGAAGGCGGCAATTTCCCTTTCGATCTGCGCCCGTCGTTTTGACGCCACCACGCGGTCAGCAGCCGTGACGCCGACAATCTCGAATCCCTCGATGACGCCTCGGTCGTTGCGCGCCGACTCGATTTGGTAGCCGGCCGCGAGCACGCGATGTGCGAGTTCGTTTTGGTAAACTTTGCCGGCATAGCGCACCGCCGAGAGCATTTCGCGCTCGGTGAGGGCGAACCACCGATCGGCCTTGGCATCAAACGTGGCGTTGGCTGTTACGAGGTGGGTGTGCAACTGGGCATCAAGGGCGCGCGAGGCGTCGTGCTCGAAGCGTGCGGCGCAGAGGTTGCCCGTGAAGGCGATTTGCTCCGACCACGCGGCCTTTCCGCCCCGCACTCGTCGTGCCGCAAAACGCTCCAACTCAGCGAAGGCTACGCTGACCGCTTCGTGGTGCGCCTGCCGCAACCGTTCGTCGCCGAACGTGACCGCCAGCAATGACACGCTTTTCGGGGCCGAACATTGAAAATCCAGAAAAGCGATCCGGCCCTCGCCCGTGCGTGCGGTTAACCGCCGACCAGTGAGAGGGTGGAGATTGCAGCGCAGTCGTTCAAAAGCCCCGTCCTCCGCTGAGATTGCGCGGCCGGCGAGACCGAGACGTTCGGCGGCTTGTCCGACCCAGCGGCCGGTGACGGATTCTTTCTCCGCGTAGTAGTCGTTGGCGGTGAGATGCCCCTCCAGGTAAGTCGAGCCGTCGCGCAGTTTCGCCATCGTGAACATGGCGCCATCATGCCCGTGCAACCATCTGCGACCAAGGACAGCGGATTAACACCGCACACCATGACGTGTTAATCCACGCGGCCCAAAGCTCTTGGGCCGGCGTAATCGATCAATTATTCCAATAAGCCTGCCGCTGTGCCGGCAGGACCCGTCCCAGTGCGGCGTAGAGCGCCGCAGTGGCTGCCTCGTGATCGTAGCCGGGCGCGTGATGACCGAACCAGTCCTGCACTTGGCGGTGTTTCATGAATGCCCGCTGCTCCACGACAGGAAAATGAATGTCCTTCAACAATCCGAACCGTGCGGCGTTCGTCTCCCGCCACTGCTGGACGAGCGCGGTGAGAACAAATTTTTGTCCGGGCCGCGCTGCGTCAGTCCGCAGCTGCGGCAGGGCCTGAAGCAGTCGGGCATATGATGGATTGGTTTCACGGAGGACGGCCCGCAATGAATGGAGAAACAAGGCCCACCAGATATCGAACCGGGCACGCATAGCGGCGATGGCACCGGCCTCTGGCACATGAGCAAAAAATCCCTCAGGGAGGCGGCAGGCTGAGACCTGGCGCCAATATATCGCTGCCGCTTGGTGCGCGGCATTGCGGGCGATGGTCAAGAGCGGGCGCCGGCAAGCGTCGAGGTTCTGCGCGCGTAAGCGCATCCGCTCTTGGAGTCGCTTGGGTTCGCCGACGATCTGGAGGACGCCGATGCTATTGCGAGTGCTGCGGCCGAGTGCCGACAAAAACTCCGACTGGGCGGCCTCCGTCTGTTCCTTGGCCGCCGCGTAGGCCACGCCGCCCAGTTCCGCGTAAACCGACTCGATGGCGCTTAGGACCAGATTCTCCGCCTCCAATTCCCGCAGGTAGAGGGCGCGAAACCTCAAATACCAGCTCACTTCGGCAACGAACGCGGCCTGCAATTCACCGCTGTCGCCGAGCCGCTGTGGCCATCCGGCCTTGCCCAAAGCCTGAATCACACACCAATCGGTTAGGACGGCGGGCCAATAGGGCTCGGCTGGGCGTGGTTTCATTTCGTCGGTGTTCGATGGGTGGCTTCGGCGGCAATTATACCAGCGGGGACAAGCCCGGGGTTTCCGGCACAGCCGGCGTGCCGGTTTCGAAGCCAAATTTAGTTGGTCAAGGCGAACCGACGAACACCGCACAGCCGGCGTGTTCACCGCGGTGCCTTCACTGGACCGCATCTGCCGTCGCATACTTGTCCGCAGAAAATCATGCCGAGCATCCATCGATTCCGTGAGCCCGTTGGCGCCGACAGTCGCGTCGGTCGACGCGTTTCGGCCGGTCGAGCGCCCAGCGACACGGTAGCCGATGTGATCCAGGACTGCACCGACAACGGACTTATCGACGACTTGCGCGCGGCGCTGGCGGTCGAATCGCACGACGCCCAAGGATCCGCGCTGCAAGCCGTCCGCGATCTCGTCTATGAACTCGCCGGGGCGCAAAACCGTGACCTCGCTGTCGATGTTCTGATCTATGCGACCGGCGTTGCGGAATTCGATCTGACCAGCCTGCGTGACTACGCGCGAAAGCACGGACTCACCCCCGAGGGATTTCGGCAGCACGTCCTAAAACTCCAGCGCCGGCTTGGACTACCGCCGAGGGCCATGCAGCAATCCAATGCAATCTGAGGTCGAACAACTGCTGGCTTCGCTGCCGGCCGCAGGAATTGACCGTGCCACGCGCTTGGGTCTGGCCCTGGCGCCACGATTGGAAAACGAGCAATGGCGGCAACTCGTCGCCCACGTCGCCGGCTTGGCCCGCACCGCCACCGGTGCCCGCCAGACGTTGACGGCGTGGCTGGGTGACGCGCTCGCCTATGGTGGCGACCGAGGCCGCGGGCTCATCACCGAATGCGCGGAGGCGGCCGGGCTGGACGCCGGCACGCTCCGCAATGCCAAGATGGTCTGCACTCGAATCCCCGTGTCATGTCGCCATGACGCCCTGAGCTGGACTCACCATTGCGAGGTCGGGCTCGCATTTTCCGATCGCGCCGAAATCGAACGGTGGCTGGTCGTAGCAGAAACGGAGCGGCTTTCGACTTCGGCCCTCCGCCGCCGGGTGCGTCTGCACGTCTCTTCCCGCGGTGGCTTGGTTCCGAAACGAGCTACCGATTCGTCCGTCGCAGCTTTCAGGCTGATGCGCGAGCTGAGGGCGGTGGGGCGGTCGCTCGCGCGCGAGCGGCATTCTTGGAGGCGGTGGTCGCCCGGTGCGGCGCAGCTCGCGTTGGCTGAGCTGCGTTCGATCACCAGCTTTGTCGATGAGGTCCGCTCGCGTGCGTTAGCTGCCTCGACGCCGATCCCTCGCGATCTGTCCGTGAATTAAGTGGCGGCGAGTGCAAAGGGACGTCCCGGAGCCGAACTAGCCTCGTGCGGGAACCTTTAGCTTGGTGCGGATGTGAATCGCGACCTCGGTGGCGTCGAAATAGACGAAGTGGCCGACCTTGTGGTGGGGTATGCGGCGGAGCTTCGTCCATTGGCGCAGGGTCCGAATCGATGGTTCCTTGCCTGTGGGGAAAATGCCGCAGGTCCGAAGACCAACGATATCGATGAGCTGACCGGCGACGGAGGGATTTTCTGTAGGGTGGTTCATATGGGTGGAAACGCGTCAACGGGGCTTGCGGGCGAGGAATCCCGTCAAATGCCCCTGAAACCGAAGGAATGGAGGTCTTGGGGTATGCTAGGCGGCAACCGCGACAGAACCGCCGGCGACCTGAGCTTGAGGGTCTCGCCGGATTTTCGGCATGATTCCGAAGAATTCTTCAGCCTCAGCCGGCGTTTTGAGATCAAGGTAGTGCTTGCGGATGATAGCCTCGGAGTTTCCAGCCTGGAGAGCCGCCTCGCCCATCGACCGGTATTTCCCGACGTGCATCGAAATAAACGTGTGCCGCAGCACATCGTGGGTGAGGCCAAATTTGGCGAAAACCCGGCGGCGGGTGTTCGGAATGTTGACCGGAACGATCGGAAATTCGTCCAGCGGATAAGCCCGGAGCCACGCGGCGAGGTTGGGATGGATCGTGACGAGCCGTTTCATCCGAACCTTCGAAACCTCCGGTTCAATGTGGATTGTGCCCGTATCGAGGCGCACCGAGGCTGCTTTTAGCCGCGAAATCTCCCCGTAGCGGATGCAAGGGCGAATGCCGGCGAACAAGCAGAGCGCGAAATGTGGCACCAGCGCTCCCTTTTCGAATGTCTCCAAATAGGCCATGAGGTCTCGGGCCTGCGCAGTCGAAAGTGTCACCGCCGAGCCGCGCCGGTGGTTAATTCTATGGTGGGGCGTCTTTTCGACCGGATTTGTGACGATCCAGTCCTTTTGGAACGCATATTTGAAGAACGTGGAGATCAGACCCCGGCGATTATTGTAGGTTTTGAGGCCACCTTTGCCCCGTTCCAAATATTGGGTGAGCCGCGCCGGGGTAAACTGGGAGACTGCACCCTTCGGGAAGTGGCGTAAAAAGACGCCCAGTTCGTTTTCTATCGAGCGGAGCTGGCGCGGGGAGAGCAGCGTCCGCTGATTCTCCAGTCGCTTCGATGCGAGGTAATCGGCAACGGCGTCTGCCAAGGGTTTGTCGCACGCCGGCTCGCGATAGTTCGCCAGTGCGTAATCCAGATAGAACAAAAGCGACTTGGAAGTCCCTTTCAGCTTCCGGAAGGCGGCCTCCGCCTCCTGAACTTGGTCCTCGTTGAGTCGGGTCAGTATCGGGCGCAGGCCGGAATCGGCCTGCAAGCGCTGGATCTCCAAAACCTGCCTTTCGGCCTCCGCTTCGGCCCGGGTGGGAAAATTTTTGCGGACCCGGCGGCCATCCAGCCACCCGGAAACGCGGAAAACGATCTCCTTTGAAGGATTCGTGAACTGGGAAACGACAAACGCATTGGCCTGGGCCATGTAGGATTTGCCACGTCAACTGGCAAATCTGTCGGGGGGCCACTCTCTCAGAGGAGAGAAATGGCGGGATGGACGGGACTCGAACCCGCGACCTTCTGCGTGACAGGCAGACGCTCTAACCAACTGAGCTACCACCCCGTGAGACGGGAAAGAGGTCGGACCGTAAAAACCGAGATGGGCAAGTCAAGTGTGGTTTTGGCAATCTTCCGCGGATTTCGTTTTTCGCCGCGGAATTCGCTCTTGCCAGCGCCGCGCGCGACCGGTGTGTTGGCCGACTCTTTCGTCGGAAACCAAAAACAAAAACAACCAACCGTCATCCATCGATCGCAAGGCGGCCCATCGGCCGACCTGTGTGTCGCCAGATACATCAGATCACATGAGCATCAGCGTAACTCCCAAAGACCTCCTCGACGCCGGCGTCCACTTCGGACACCAGACCAAGCGCTGGAACCCGCGTTCGAAGCCGTTCATTTTCGATCACCGCCAAGGCGTGACGATCATCGATCTCGGCAAGACCCATGAAGCCCTCGTCAAGGCCTGCGCCTTCCTCGAGGAAACCGTCGCCAACGGCGGCAACGTGCTCTTCGTCGGCACGAAACGCCAGGCCAAGGAAATCGTCCGCGAAGCGGCCACTTCGGTGAACATGCCGATGTGTATCGACCGCTGGCTCGGCGGCACGCTCACGAATTACGAGACCGTCAAAAAGTCCGTCGCCAAGTTCAAGAAGTACCAGGCGATGGAGACGAGCGGCGAACTCTCGAAGCTGCCCCGCAAGGAAGAGTCCGCGATCAAGCGCGAGATGACCCGCATGCAGAAGAATTTCGCCGGCATCTCGGACATGGGCGGCCTGCCCTCCGCGATGTTCGTCGTCGACGTGAACCATCACAAGATCGCCGTCGCCGAAGGCGCCCGCGCCGGGATTCCCTGCGTCGGCCTCGTCGACACAAATTCCGACCCGACCACCGTCTCGCACCCGATCCCGGGCAACGACGACGCCGTGAAGTCGATCCGCATCATCGTCGAGGCCGTCACGGGCGCGATCCAGAACGGTCTCTCGCTCCGCGACACCCGCCGCGCCCAGCGCGGCGCCGCCGACCTCAAGGGGACGACGGCCGGCCTCGAGCTTCCGGCTTCCTCCGTGGTCGCCGCGCCCGACGAGGACGTCCTCGCCAAGGTCGAGCTGCCCGCCGATGTCGCCGCCGTCGTCGAAGGCGATGTCGAAGGCGCGGCCGCGGCCGCCGCGAAGAAGAAGCCGATCCGCGCCAAGCGTCCGGCCGTGAAGGCCGAATAATCCGGCCGCGTTCCAACCCGTATTTTTCCAACCATGAGCACACCTATTTCCGCGCAAGCGGTGGCCGATCTTCGCGAGAAGACCGGCGCCGGCCTGCTCGACTGCAAGAAGGCCCTCACCGAGGCCAACGGCAACGTCGAGGAAGCCATCACGATTCTCCGCAAGAAGGGCGCCGCTTCGGCCGCCAAGAAAGCGGAACGCGCCACCAAGGAAGGTTTGATCGAAAGCTACATCCACGTCGGCGGCAAAGTCGGCGTGCTGATCGAGGTCAATTGCGAGACGGATTTCGTCGCCCGCAACGATGACTTCCGCGCTTTCGTGAAGGACCTTTGCCTCCAGATCGCGGCCGCCAGCCCGTCCTACGTCAACCGCGAGGAAGTGCCGGAAGCCGATCTCCAGAAGGAGCGCGACATCGCCGCCGCCCAAGTCGTCGGCAAGCCGCCGGCGGCCGTCCAGAAGATCGTCGAGGGCAAAGTCGAGAAGTACTATTCGACGGTGTGCCTCGTGGACCAGCCCTTCGTGAAGCTGCCCGAGAAGACCGTGAAGGAAATGCTCACGGAGCGCATCGCGAAGACCGGCGAGAATATCCAGATCCGCCGTTTCATCCGCTATCAGCTCGGCTCCTGAGCCGGGTCGGTCGCCGTACTTTCCCAGGCGCGCCGCATGTGCGGCGCGCCTTTTTCTTTTCCCGCGGGGCCGGGTTCCGCTTGTTTCGACGGCGCCGGCCTCGCGTTTCCGCGGCGGACGGAATCCACTGCACCGTGTCCTCTCCCTTTACCGTGACCCGCGGCCAGATTGTCGCCCGCGGCCTGAGCAACCGTTGTCCCAACTGCGGCGCGCGCACCCTGTTCAAAGCCGGCTCGCTCTTCCTGCTCAACGCGGAGTGCCGCGATTGCGGCCTGAAGTTCGAGCGCAAGAACGACGAGGGTTTTTTCCTCGGCTCGATGTCGCTGAACTACGGCGTGACGATCGTCGTGTTCCTCGTGCCGGTGATGCTGCTCGCGTGGCAAAAAGTGATCGGCGTCACGCCGGCGATCGTGATCGCGGGCGTCGGCTCGATCGTGGTGCCGGCGCTGCTGTACCGTTCGTCGCGCAGCTGGTGGCTGATGAACTACTACGTTTTCCTGCCGCAGCATCTGCCGGCCAACGGCGGCACGGGCCACGCGGGGCAGGACGACAACCTCTGACGCCGGGACCACGGCCGCGGCGGGATATGGAAGGAAAATGGGACAACGGCGATTCGGTGACCGGGGCGCGACGCGATTTTCGGCTTCCGTTTTGATTTCGGGGACCTACGTTTTTGCGTCCTGCACCGGAGAGGTGGCAGAGTGGTCTATCGTACCTGACTCGAAATCAGGCGTGCCCGAAAGGGTACCGTGGGTTCGAATCCCACCCTCTCCGCCAGCCTTCGCCCTGACGGGCTTCTGCTCGGCGAGCCAGCAGATGCGGATTTGGCTCGGCGAGCCGGACGTAGGGCAGATCAGCGGCCGAGTTGGCGGCGGGCTTGGTCGAGGCCTTGGCGGGCGTCGCGGTGCGCCGGATCCAGGTCCAGCGCGGTCTCGAATTCCGTCGCGGCGGCGCCGGGGCGGCCGAGTTCCAGCAAGATCGTGCCGAGGATGTGCCGCAGGTCCGGCCGCTCGGGTTGCAATGCGACCGCGCGCCGCACGGGTCGCTCCGCCGCGGCGAAGTCGCGGTCGAGGGCGTGGATCAAGCCGAGCTTCAAGGCCGCGTCGGCGAGATCGGGCCGGGCGCGGTTTACGGCCTCCAATTGCGCAAGGCCTTCGGCGCGGCGGCCGGAGTTGGCCAGCGCCCAGCCCAGATTGACCTGCGCGAGCGCGAGGCCGGGCGCGAGTTCGAGCGCGCGGCGGAAGGCCGCGAGGCCCGCTTCGGCATGGCCGAGCGCCATCAGCGAAACGCCGAGCGTGTTGTGCGCGGAGGCGAAGCGGGGTTGCCGTTGCACGGCGCGCTCGAGCAGCGGGCGGGCTTCGGCGGGGCGGCCGAGCCGGTTGAGCACGTTGCCGAGACTGTTGAGCGTTTCCGGATGATCGGGTTTGAGTTCGAGCGCGCGTTGCAGATGCGGCAAGGCCTCGGCCGGGCGGCCCGTGTCGTCGAGCGCCGCGCCGAGATTGAGGTGCGCCACCCAGCTGTCCGGACTGCGTTCGAGCGTCGCGCGGTAGAGGGCGAAGACGTCGCGGTAGTGGCCGCTTTGCCGCCACGTGAGCGTACCGAGGGTCAGCAAAACGGCGGTCGCGAGCGCGGGGCCGGCGCCGCGCGGCCAAGCGAGCCGGGCGAAGCCGCGGGTGGCCGTGGCGGAGAAAAACGCGATCGCGGCGAGGCTGGCGAGGTATTGGAAGTGGTCGGCGACGTAGGAAAAGACGAAGGGGTAGACGTTCACGAAGCCGAGCACCGGCACGAGGGTGCCGCCGAAGAGCAGCGCGGCGGCGAGGGGCCCGCGGTCGCGCCGGCGCCACCCGAAGGCCGCGGCAAGCACGACCACAACCGCGGCGGGGAACAGCCATTGCCAGGCGACGCCGGCGTCGATCGTCCACCGCGGATAGAAGAACGCCAGGTCCGCCGGCCAAACCAGTTTGCCGAGATAGAACCAGACGACGCGGCCCGCGAGCAGCGTGCGCTCGAGAGGGCCGAGGGCGAAGTCGCTCCCGGCCGCGCCGATCTGATTGGTCTCGAGCCACGCGGTGCCGAGGCCGGCGCCGACGCCGAGCACGAGCCACGGCAGCAGGGGCAAGGTATCGGTGCGCCACGCGATCCGGCCGCGCCGCCACCACGCGAGGACCAGCAACGCGGGCGGCAGCGTCGCGGTGACGGTTTTGGTCAGCAGGGCGGCGACGAACCACAGCGACGCGACCGCGTAGGCGGCCGGGGTGCGTTTTTCCTCGAAGCGCAACCAGGCGAGGGCGGCGGCGAGATAGAAGACGGCGGAGAGCGTGTTCTTCTGTTCGGAAATCCAGGCGACGGATTCGACGCCGACCGGATGCAACGCGAACACGCAGCCGGCGAGCAGCGCGCCCGGCACCGCGAGCCGCCGGAGCAGCGCGATGAACAGCACCGCGGCGAGGGCGTGCCACGCGACGTTGATGAAATGGTAACCGAAGACGGCGTCGCCCCAGAGCCGATGCTCCAGCCAGAAGGCCGAATGCAGCAGCGGATAATATTGCTGGGTGGCGCCGAGTTCGAACCAGATGCGGGCGAGGCCCGACCACGATTGCAGGTCCGGCCGGGTGACGTGGCCGGCGTCGTCCCAGAGCAGTTCGCCGCGGAGCGCGGGAAAATAGGCGCACAGCAGCGCGGCGAGCAGCACGGTGAAGACCCAGCCGGGCCGCCAGCCCGCGACCGCCGGGGAGGAGGCGGGCGCAGCGGGAGCGGGGCGAAGCTGGGCTTTCATCCTATAAAACGCAGTTGAACCACGGAGCAGACAGGGAGGACACAGAGACCAAGCGGCCTAGAACATAGGGAATTGGGTTCACCTGAGCCGAACTCATGCAGTTGAGAGAGCTTGGCTGAGAGTTGAGAGCAAAACCGTTCGGTTCGTCAGGCTGCTGGCTTCGGCGGTGTTTTCCGTGGCTCGGCGGATCGATCTCTCAACCCTCAACTTTCAACTCTCAACTGAATGATCCCGGCTCAGGGGTGAATCCGCCGTTCGAGCCACCGTTGCCTCCGGCTCCTTTGCTCTGGGCGCTCTGTGCCTTCGTGGTGAAAACTGAACTGCGGAGTTTGGGTTCATCGTTGGGAATCAACGAACCGGCGGCGCCGGAACCGGGCAAGCTGTTTGCCGCGGTACGGCCGATCGGCGGTGCGGCAACGCGGAGCAAAGGGCGGGTGCGGCACAAAAAACCGCCGCTCCGGGGAGCGGCGGCGGAAGTCTCGGCGCGGGGCGGCGTCAGAGATCGAACGACACCGACAGGATAAACTGTCGCGGGTCGACGATCCGGTACGCGAGCGGGGTGCCGTCGGGGAACGCCTGCGTGACCTGCAGGCCGCCGCCGGGCTCCTGCACGTTTTTGACGTTGAGCTGGACGCGGGCGCGGACCTTGTCGCGGAAGAGCCGGGTGTTGTAGCCGACGAAAAGATCCACGAAGGCCTCGGACTTGGAGTAGATCGGGCGGTCCGGATTGAGCGCGGTGATGGTGGCGGGCAGCGACTGCACGCCGAAGAAGCCGATCGCGCCCTTGTCCTGCCAGCGCAGCGAGCCGCCGACGTTGAAGTTCTTCAGGATGCGGTGGTCGGTCATGCCGGAGAGCTGGTAGCGCGTGCTCATTTTGAACGCGTACTTGCGGATCTGCGGGCGCGGCCGGCCTTCGAGCTGGCGGTACACCGCGAGCGGGCCTTCGACGAACGTGGTGTAGTTGGTCGCGGCGGAATTGGTGGCGTTGTAGTTGGCGGTGGTGAAGGCCGCGCCGAGAATATTGCGCCAGAGCAAATTGCCGTTGGCTCCGACCGGCAGGTTGGCGCCGCCCGGGGACGAGCGGTTGAAGCGCGGATCCTCGACGGTGGTCCAGACCGGCATGCGCAACGCGATCCAGTCGGAGATCGTGCTGCCGGCGTTTTTATTGACGGCCTCGGTCTGGGTGACGGATCCGCTGATGGTCCAGGCGCGCACGGGGTTGACGTTGATTTCGAGCTCCTGGCCCTTGGAAACATAGTCCTGCGTTGCGGACAACGTGCCGGCGGCGATGTTGGATTCGAGCGCGTCGATCGTGGCCTCGGGCAGGCCCATGGTCCGCGCAACGGCCGTCTTGATCTGCGCGGCGGTGAACGAGGGATTGAGCTCGGTGATCCACTCGGTGGCGCGATCCTGGAGGTTCCAGGCGTCGCGGGCGTTGAGGCCGTCGGCGCGCAGCACGCGCTGGGCGATGGTGGCGATGTCGCCGTTGCGGATGTTGATCTGGTCGGTCTGGTAGCGGTTGTAGCGGAGCGAGATTTTGCCGTCGAACAACGAGACCCAAAGACCCTTGTCGACGGTCTTGCCCGTCTGGTTCGGGAGCGGGCGGAGGAACAGATCGACGGCGGGTCCCTGCGGGATGAAGTTGTCGGAACGGTTGTAGGTGAAGCTGAGGCTGCTCGCGGCTTCGGCCAGAAAACGGCGCGCGACGCTGCCGGAGTTGGCCTGCGAGGTCAGGAAACGCAGATCGCGGAACGGACGGACCACGGCGGACGAGGTCTTGGTCTTGCCCTGCGCCTTGAGCCAGGTGGGCAGCCACTGGTCGGAGAGGCCGTAGTCGTAGGCGCGAAGGTCCGGCGTCAGGGTGGCGAATGGCGCGTTGCGCGAGAACACTTTGTCCTGGCGCAGACCGGCGGTCGCGACGAGCCGGCCGTCGAGGAACGTGCTTTGGAGCACGCCGCCGAAAGTCTTGATGATGAGTTGGCGCGAGGCCTGCCCGCCGCCGCCGTCGGGGCTGGGCGTGAACTCCACCGCGGTCCGGTCTTTGCGCCAGGCGCCCGTGTTGCCCCAAACCAAGGGCAGGGTGACGCCCTCGGGGAAATTGCTGGGAGCGTATTGGACGGGGCCGCCCGGCGTGCTGCCGACATAGTACTGTTCGTACATGCGGCCGACGTTGCCCGGGGCGATCGGGTAGCGCGTGCCCGAGGTGGTGCGGCTGGCGATCGGAATACCGGAATCGTACAGTGCCTTGATCCACGGGATGCTCTGGTTCGTGGGCGTGTGGCGGTAGGCGTACTGGCGGTTTTGCTGGTCCTTGTATTCGTGATACCCGAGGAGCTGCTGGGTGCCGAGCCACTTGGTCCAGCCTTCGTTCCGCGTCATGTTCAGGCGATAGGCGAGCTGGCTGCGGACCGTGGTCCACTCGAGCGGTTGTTCGCGGTAGAACGGCTCCGTCGTCTTGAGGTACGGGCGGCCGTAGTAGGGATTGGGCGAACCGTCGAGGTTCACGATATTGGGATCGGCCATGAGCTGGCCGACGGTGCTGTTCACGCTGGCGGGGCCCATCGGGAGATTCTGGAGGCGCTTGGCGTCCTCGCGCACGAAGGTGGCCTGCGCGGCGAGCGTGTGCCGCTGGGTGTTGAGGAAGATCTGGTCGAGCTGGGCCATGAACGTGTCGACGTCGTCCCACTGTTTGCCCGAGCCGTTGAGGTTGATCTCTTCCCAGTCGTAGAGGGATTTGTCCCCGATGGCGGCGTTCGAGGCGAAGAGCGGCTGCGCGGCGCCGTAGGCGTTGACCGGCGCGGTCTGCACGAAGCGGACCGTGTTGGTGACGTTGAGCAGCGGCGAGGTGGCGTTGGTGTTGTTGGACGGGGCCGAGTAGTAGGGCGTCTCGCCCGGTGCGCCGATGCGGAAGACCGCGCGGTTGTCGTTGCCCGCGAAATAGGTGGGCAGCGTGGTGATCGGGGTGGTTGAGCCGGCGAGCAAGGTACCACCCGGGCCCTGGCCGAAGCTGGCGCCGTTGAGGGTCATGAGGCGCGTGACGGGGTTCCAGCCCGGGCGGCCGGCGGCGATCCAGCTCGAGATGTAATCGCGCGGCGTGGTGAAGTTCGGGCGCACGGACGCGTTGCGGAAGTTGTACCACGAGACCGCCACCGTCGTGTTCTGGAAGGGCCGGACCTTGGCCTGGAGGCTCAGGCGGCGCGCATCCTCGCCGGACGGTTTGCGCACGAAGGCCGTGTGCTGGTTCGCATAGCTCGCGCGCAGCGCCAATTTGTTCTTCAGGAGCATGCGGTTCACGTCGAGGGACGTGCGCCAGCCGCCGTAGCTGTCGGCGCGGAACTCGAGTTTGGTGAAATCGCGCGTCAGGTTCGCGGTCGACGGCACCTGGTTCACGGTGCCGGAGGAATTGCCCAGGCCGAAGATGTTGGCGTTGGGGCCGCGGCTGAGCTCGAGGGAATCCATCCAGAGCGGGTCGACCGCCACGCGGCCGGACATCGCGATGTTGTTGAAGGCGATGTTGGCGGAGCCGATGCCGCGGACGCGGTTGGCGTTGTTCGGGTCGAGGCTGACGTTGTCGGTCACGGCGCCGGTGCGATCGAGCTCGAAGGCGGAGAACGAATTGGTGCCCTCGGTGCTCGCGAGGTGATCGAACACATCGTTGATATCGAGCATCGCGAAGTCGGCCATCTGCTCCTTCGTCATGACGGTGATGGACTGGCCGAGGTCCTCGATCTTCGAGTTGAGGCGGGTGCCCGACATCGTGTTGGAGGAGAAGTAGCCATTGTTTTCGGCGATCACCTCGAAGGGCGAGAGCTGCAGCGGGATCTCGCCGGCGGCCGGCGAGGCCGGGGCGGACGCCGTCACCGGCACGGGGGTCGGCTTTTTCTGATCCGGGGTGGTGCTCGGGGCCGGGGCGGGCGCCGGCGCAAGCTGGGCGAGCGTGGCCGCCGGGAGGAGGCCGAGCGCGAGCGCGGAGAGGGCAGCCAGTCGGACTGCGCTCCGATTCAATCGGGAGCTGGAGGAGGTCATAGGGGTTGGGGTGGGGCGGCCGAAGCCGGATCCGTTGATCCGATGCGACCGATCCAAGGTAACAGATTGGCGAGGGAAAAACTACTGTGGGATGCGCCTGAAAATGGGCGA
This sequence comes from Opitutia bacterium Tous-C1TDCM, assembly GCA_002288455.1. Taxonomy (GTDB): domain Bacteria; phylum Verrucomicrobiota; class Verrucomicrobiia; order Opitutales; family Opitutaceae; genus ER46. The sequence continues at coordinate 18,671 of NEUS01000038.1, read as the reverse complement.
AAAATAAGAAATCGCCCCGTCAGATTGCGCGCTCCGGTCCGGCGAGCGCGGCGCACCGGAGCGGCGGGATCGCCGCTTGACGCGGGCCGGGGAACGCCGAACAACCCCTGCCCACCCCGACCCAACGAACCCGCATGGAACGACGTACCTTTTTTCAAACCGCCGGCCGGATGGCGGCGGGCAGTGCGGTGTTGGCCCAGCGTCCGCTGCGCGCGGCCGAAACGCCGGCGGCGAAGCCGGCGACCGTCGGCGCGGAAGCCGGGACGCTGTGGGCGGCGGCGCCGGTGCTGCTGAATCCCGCGCCGGACGGCGTGAGCGTGGTCTGTGCGCTGAGGCAACCGGCGACGGGGTGGGTCGAGTACGGGGAGACGGCGGCGCTGGGGCGGCGGGCCGACGCGCGGTCGAACGGATTTCTGGCTTTCGAGGACAAGGCGCTGGCCTTCCGGCTGGAAGGGTTGCGGCCCGGCACGACGTACCATTACCGCGTGCACGCGGCGGCGGTGGCGTTCAATCCGTCGGGCCGGCGGGCCGAGCGCGGGGCGACCGAGACGACGGCGACGCGTTCTTTCCGGACGCTGGATCCGGGGGCGGCGACGGCGCGGCTCACGGTCTGGAACGACACGCACGAGAACAAGGCGACGGTGCGCGCGCTGGCGGCGCGCCACCGCGAGCTGCCCGGCGACGTGCTGGTGTGGAACGGCGACGTGACCAACGACATCGTGAGCGACGAGCTGCTGCTGGACGAATACCTGAATCCGGGCGGCGAGGCTTTTGCCGCAACGGTCCCGTATTTTCTGGGGCGCGGGAACCACGACGTGCGCGGGCGGGCCGCGCGGCGGCTGGGGCAGTACGTGCCGGGCCCGGGCGGGCGCTATTTCCATACGTTCCGGCAGGGACCGGTGGCGTGCTTGGTTCTGGATACGGGCGAGGACAAGCCGGACGCGACGCCGGCGTACGCCGGGCTCAACGATTTCGCGGCGTTGCGGCGCGAGCAGCGGGCGTGGTTGGCGCGGGCGATCCAGGATCCGGTTTTCGCGACCGCGCCCTTCCGCATCGCGTGCCTGCACATCCCGCTCGTGTGGGAGAATCCGGTGCCGGAGAACTGGCTCAAGGTCTGGGGCGGCTTCAAGGGTTGGGTGTGCGAGGACGGCCGCGAGCAATGGCAGGACCTGCTCGAGCAGGCAGGGGTGCGGCTGGTGATCAGCGGGCACACGCACCATCCGGCGTGGTTCCCGCCGCGGGCGGGGCGGAGTTTCGGCCAGCTGATCGGGGGCGGGCCGTTGCCGGCGCAGGCGACGACGATCCGGATCGACGCGGACACGCGCGAGCTGCGGTTCGCGGTGGAGAACCTCGAGCGCAAGGTGCTGTTCCAAGACACGCTGAAGGCGTGAGCCGGAATCGGGCAGGCGAGAGTTGAAAAGTGAAAGTTGAAGGACGGACCGCGCAGCCACGAGTGGCTCGATTCCGAGGCGGTGCCGCGGCGCAGGCTTGCACTGTTTCCCGGGGCGGTGCGTCCTGCGGGGAGTCCTCCCCGATTTTCCCCACTATGATTACCCCGCTGCGTACGTTTTTCGTTTCCCTAAGTCTGGCCGTCGGGTCGCTCGCAACCGCGGCGACGGCGCCGAAGCCGTTGAAGGTTTTGCTCGTGACGGGCGGCTGCTGCCACGACTACGTCGCGCAGAAAGACATTCTGAAAGCCGGTTTGGAAAAACGCGCCCATGTGGTCGTGGAGCACATGCACACGCCGGACAAGAGCGTGAAGCCGCCGCTCGCGTGCCTCACGGATCCGAAGTACGCCGCGGGCTACGACCTCGTGATTCACGACGAATGCGCCGCGGGTATCGACGATCCGGCGATGGTGAAGAACGTGCTGGCGCCGCACGTCGCCGGCATTCCGGCGGTGGCGCTGCACTGCGCGATGCACTCCTACCGCGTGACGCCGGATTTCCGCCGGCCGCAGGCGCCGGGTTCGCCGGGGGCGCTGTGGTTCGATTTCCTCGGGCTGCAATCCTCCGGGCACGGACCGCAGGAACCGATCACCGTGACCTTTGCCGCGGGGGCGAGCCCGATCACGGCCGGAATGACGACGTGGACGACGATGAAGGAAGAACTCTACAACAACGTGCAGCCGACGTCGGTGTATGCCGGGCACCGGTCGCTGGCGACGGGCCGGCAGACGACGACGGCGAAGGACGGCACGAAACGCGAAGGCGAGGCGGTGGTGGTGTGGACGAACGAATTCGGCCCGAAGAAGACCCGCGTCTTTGCCACGACGCTCGGCCACAACAACGCGACGGTGGCGGATCCCATTTACCTCGATCTCGTGACCCGCGGGCTGCTGTGGGCGGCGGGCAAACTCGGCGCCGACGGCAAGCCGGTGGCGGGGTATGGGAAATAGCTGAGTTGAGGGTTGAGAGCTGAGAGTTGAGAGCCGGATGCGCCGCGTCGGCGCAACTGAAAGCTGATTGCTGATCGCTGACTGCTTCGTGCTGCAATCCGCAATCCCCGCTCTATCCGACGATCTTCGTGTAGGCGCGGCCTTCGTTTTGGTCGATGCGCTCGGGGCGGCCTTGGTGGCGGTAGACGACCTTGGTGTGGTCGAGGCCGAGCAGGTGGAGGATCGTGGCGTGCAGGTCGTGCACGTGGAGTTTGTCCTTTACGGCGTAGAGGCCGAGGTCGTCGGTGGCGCCGATAACCTGGCCGCCGCGCACGCCGCCGCCGGCCATCCACATGGTGAAGCCGGTGGGGTTGTGGTCGCGGCCGCCGTTTTGCTCGCTCATCGGGGTGCGGCCGAATTCGCCGCCCCAGATCACGAGGGTCTCGTCGAGCAGGCCGCGGGATTTCAGGTCCGCGAGCAGGCCGGCGATGGGTTTGTCGACGGAGCGGCAGAGGCGCGAGTGGTTGGGCTCGAGGGCGGAGTGGCTGTCCCAGCCGCTGCCGGCGCCGCTGTAGAGTTGCACGAAACGAACCCCGTGCTCGACGAGGCGGCGGGCGAGCAGGCAGTTGCGGCCGAAGACGGCGGTTTCCTTTTCGTCGAGGCCGTAGAGGGCCTTGGTCGCCGCGGTTTCCCGGCGGAGGTCGACGACGCCGGGGGCCTCGGCCTGCATGCGGTAGGCGAGTTCGTAGCTGCGGATGCGGGCCTCGAGCTCCGTGTTGTCGGTGCGGTCGGCGGCGTGCATCCGGTTGAGTTGGCCGAGCAGGTCGAGTTTGTCGCGCTGGCGCTCCGCGGTCAGGCCCTTCGGCGTATCCAGATAACGGATCGGGACGCCGTCGGGGCTGAATTCCACGCCCTGGTGCACGGCGGGCATGAAGCCCGTGCCCCAGTTGCGGGCGCCGTTGATGACTTCCTTTTCGCTGTCCTTGATGACGACGAAGCCGGGCAGGTCCTTGTTCTCGGTGCCGATGCCGTAGGAGACCCAGGCGCCGAGGGAAGGGCGGCCGCCGAAGACGGAGCCGGTGTTCATCTGGCAGACGCCGCCGGCGTGGTTGATGCCGTCGGAGACGCAGGACTTGATGACGGCGAGATCGTCGGCGTGGGCGGCGACGTGCGGGAACCAATCGGAGACCCAGAGTCCGCTTTCGCCGTGCTGGCACCATTGGCGTTTGGAGCCGAGGATGGGGTTGCCGGATTCCCCCATCGCCAAGATCGGTTCCTTGAAACTCGCGGGGAGCTTCTGGCCGTCGAGCTGGTTGAGCAGCGGCTTGTAGTCGAAGGTATCCAGATGGCTGGGACCGCCCTCCATGAAGAGGAAAATGACGTGTTTGGCTTTGCCGGCGCGTTTCGCGAGCGCGGCGGCGTTGGCCGGGAGGACGGCGGTTTGGCCGAGGACCGGCTGGCCGAGCAGCGCGGAGAGGGCGACGGCGCCGAAGCCGCAGCCGGCGGTGCGGAGAAACTCACGGCGGGAACGGACCGGGTCGTAGTTGTGGCAGGGCATCGGGCGGAAAAGAAGAAAGCGGGAAAGAAGAAAATCGGGAAACGGACGGACGGAGGGAGGGAGGGCGGAAGGCGGGAGGGAAGGCGAAAGGCGGAAGGCGGAAGGCGAAAACTCGAAAAATCGGAAAATCGGGAAAGTGGAAAATCGGGAAACGTGGGAAAGCGGAAAAGCGGGAAACGGACGGAAAGGCGAAAGGCCGGAGGGAAGGCGAAAGGCGAAAGGCGGAAGGCGAAAATCGGAAAATCGGAAAAGCGGAAAACGGGTCAGTGGAGATAGATGAACTCGTTGGCGTTGAGGAGGACGTGGGCGAGGTCGGTGAGGGCGCGGATTTTGGGGTCGGGGCTCTCGGCGTTGGCGGTGCCGCCGGCGCGGGTGAAGTACGGGTTCTTCGCCTCGGCGGCGCTCCAGGCGAGACCGCGGGTCTCGGGCGTCCACTGCGCGGGATCGGCGTGGAGGGCGTCGTCGGGCAGGAGCCCGTGCACGATGCGGGCGGCGGTGATCTGGCCGTCGAACTGGCTGGCGGAGCGGCGATAGAGGCCGCCGATGACGGGGGACGCCTGGCCGGTGCCGAGTTTGCCGACGACGGCGTGTTTCACGGTGGCGGTGCGGACGGCGGCGGCGCCGTCGCCGGCGACGAGCGGACGGACGGAGAACGTCGCCTGATGGTCGGAGCAGGAGACGCGGACGGCGACGTGGTACGTTTTCCCGAGTTCGAGGAAGATGCCGGAGGGGACCGCTTCGTAGGCGGTGTTCATGTTGTCGTCCTCGCCGACGAGTTGGAGGAGCAGGTGGCGCGGCTTGAAGCCGGACTTGGCGCCGGTGACGCCGAGGCTCCAGCCGTGGGCTTCGAGGGCGCTTTTCTCGCCGTTCCAACGCGAGGCGATCGTGCGCACGGCGGCGCCGGCATCGATGCTGTCGAGGGTGAAGACGGCCTCGACGGTGAAGTCGTCGCCTTCGCGCGGGGCGTTTTTCGAAACGAGGCGTTCCTGCGGCGTGTTCTCGCGGAAGGCGGCGGCGGCGCTCAGGGCGACGGGGCCGAGGGGGGCGTCGGTCGGTGCCTGCGCGGCGGCGATGCGCTGGGCGAGGAAGGCGTCGGCCATTTGCTTTTCCTGGGCGGAAGGGGACCGACCGAGCGTGGCCTGCCAGAGATTCTCGACGGAGCCGGCGGAGGCGCCGAGCTTGCGGGCACGGGCGATGATCCAGTCGCCGTTCATGAACATGAGGGCCTGGAGGGGCGTGGAGGTGCGTTGGCGTTCGGCGATGCCGGTGAAGCCGGGCGGGGCATCGAGGCTGCGGAGGAATTCGTTTTGGTTGTTCCGTTTCTTGATCGTGTAGATCGAGCGGCGGGGGGCGGTGTTGGCTTCCGCGGAGGGGCCGCCGGCGGCGAGGTCGAGTTCGCCGCTGGCGGCGAGGATGGCGTCGCGCGCCTGTTCGGCGTCGAGGCGGCGCGGGGTGAAGCGCCAGAGGAATTTGTTGTCGGGATCGACGAGGGCGGCGCGCTCGGGGACGGCGAGGCGGGCGGTTTGGCGGTAGGTGGCGGAGAGCAGAATCTCGCGGTGCAGGGCCTTGAATTTCCAGCCGCCGGCGACGAAGCGCTGCGCGAGGAAGTCGAGGAGTTCGGGATGCGTGGGACGTTCGCCGAGGTGGCCGAGGTCGTTGGGGGTGCCGGCGAGGCCGCGGCCGAAGTGGTATTGCCAGATGCGGTTCACGATGGTGCGCGTGGCGAGCGGGTTTTCGGGGCGCGTGATCCAGGCGGCGAGGGCGGAGCGGCGGCCGGTGGAGTTCGGCAACGCGGCGACGGCAGCGGGTTGCGGATCGAGCAACGACAGGAAACCCGGGGTCACCTCGTGTTCGCCTTTGCGGGTTTTGAATTTGGTCGGCGGCGCGAGGGGGCCGGCGTCGGTGGCGACGAAGCCCTCGAGCAGGTCCTTGGGCTTGAGGGAATCGAATTTCTTCAGCTCGGTTTCGAGGACGCGGTATCTCGCTTTTTCCTCGGGCTTTTTCAGCGCCTTGATCGGGTCGAAGCGCTCGACTTCGTAGAGCAGCTGTTTGTCGGCGATGGTGGCGAGGATGTGTTCCTGCGCGGTGCGTTCGGCGGCGGGCTTGAGGAGCATCGCCTGGATGTCGGCGGTGAAGCGGTCGTGGGCTTTTTGCACGGCGCGCTTTTGCTCGGCGCCGACCATCGCCTCCATTTCGGCGCGGATTTCGGCGGTGGCCTTTTCCCATTCTCCCGTTTGCGCGGCGTGGCGGGCGCGTTCCTCGGCGGTGGCGAGCTTGAGGTCGCTGGGCCAGAGGACGGGTTCGAAAAACGCGCGGAAGCGGTAATAGTCCTGCTGCAGAATCGGGTCGAACTTGTGGTCGTGGCAGCGGGCGCAGCCCATGCTCAAACCGAGGAAGACTTCGCCGGCGTTGTCGGTGAGATCGGTGACGATGAGCTCGGCCTGGCCGCGGACGTCGCGCTGGTTCCACTCGTAGATCGGGTTGCGGAGGTACGAGGTGGCGACGACGACGGCGGGGTCGTGCGGGGCGAGTTCGTCGCCGGCGAGCTGCTCGCGGACGAAGCGGTCGTACGGTTTGTCGGCGTTGAAGCTGGCGATGACGTAGTCGCGGTAGGGCCAGGCGCCGGGGCGGAAGCCGTCGGCGCGGTAGCCGTCGCTTTCGGCGAAGCGCACGATGTCGAGCCAGTGCTGGGCCCAGCGTTCGCCGTAGCGGGGGCTGGCGAGGAGCGTATCCACGAGGCGGGCGTAGGCGTCGGGGGCCGGGTCGTTGACGAAGGCCTCGAGTTGCGCGCGCGTGGGCGGCAGGCCGTGGAGGTCGAAGTAGATGCGGCGGGCGAGTTCGGCTTTATCGGCGGCGGGGGCGGGGACGAGACCGTGTTCGGCGTGTTTGGCGGCGATGAAGCGGTCGATGTCGTTGGCGACCCAGGCGGCTGCGGCCGGGGATTTCGGCGCGGGCGGGACGGGTTTGGCGAGCGGCTGGAAGACCCAGTAGGCGCGGTCGGAGGCGGTGAAGCCGAATTCGTCTTTCGGTTCCGCGGTCTTGCCGGCGGCGGCATCGGCGGCGGGCCAGGGGGCGCCGAGTTGAATCCACTTTTCCAGGACGGCGATTTCCGCTTCCGGCAATTTCTCGTCCGGCGGCATCTGGAGGTCCTCGGTGTCGTAGCGGATCGCGGTGACGAGGAGCGAATCGTCGGGCTTGCCGCGCACGAGGGCGGGGCCGCTTTCGCCGCCCTTGAGGATATGGGAAATGTGGTCGAGGCGGAGCTCGCCTTTATGCTTCTTGTCGCCGTGGCACTCGTAGCAGCGGTTGGCCAGAATCGGGCGGACCTCTTTTTCGAAGAACTGGAGTTGGGCGCGTTCGGCGTCGGAGAGAGTAGGCGCCGGCGGGACGGCGGCGGCGGCGAGGGCCGAGGCGGCGAGACCAAAGGCCGCGGACACGCGGCGCCGCAGGGAGCGGAGGGAAATCATGGGGCGGAAACGGGGAATCAGCGGACCCGCAGGGTGGGGGGGCGGGCGGTGGGGTGTTCTTTCGAGGCGAAGGCGTGGACCAGACCGGCGGCTTCGGTCTCGCCGGTTTCCCGGACAAGGACGAAGGTGGCGAGGCCGTTGGTGTCGGACTTGAGGAATTCGTGCAACGCTTTGCCGCGGACCGCAAACGGCGCGCCGGAGGCGCCGCGGGCGAGGGTGAATTCCGCCAGCCGGCGGAAGCGCGCGGGATCGAGGTCGTCGCCGGCGCCGGGAGCCGTTTCCCAAGCGAGGCCGGTTTCGCTCCAGGCATCGGCGGTTTCGTCGGCGACGCCGTAGATTGCGAAACGCGAATCCGGGACCATGGCGGTGAAGCCGAGGCCGCTCGGTTCCGGGTCGAGGACGAGTTCGGCCTCGGTCAAGGCGGCGGGTTTCACATCCGAGAGATCGAAGGTGAGGAAGGCGCGGCGTTCGTTCTGGTAGCTGGCCGGCAGGTCGGAATGTTTCACCATCAGCAGCGGCTGCGGTTCGGGCACGGTGTGGCTGCGGCGGGCGAAGGCGTCTTTGCCGCGGCCGAACGACGTCGGGATCGAGGTCCAGCCGTCGATATGCTCGAGCGCCTGCGACTGCGCCGGCTCGAGGTGGCCGGCGTTCACGGCGCCGGAGCGGACGTGGTAGGATTTGCCGGCGGCGAGGGTGCGCGAGGAGCCTTTGGCGTCGTCGAGCTGCACTGAGCCTTCGAAAACGATGACGTGGGAGTTGCCGGTGGAGCTGGCGGTGACGCCGAAGCGCGTGCCGAGATCGACAACGCGGAGGTCGGCGGTTTCGACGGTGAAACCGTGGGCGCCGGGCGGGACTTCGGCGGTGAGCGAACCTTCGATGAGGCGCGTGAGCATCGGGCCGACGAGTTCGAGTTTGGTCGGGGCCTCGAGCGTGACGGAAGCGCCGGAGGCGAACGTCACGGTGGCGATGCCTTCGAGCAACGACAGCGTGCCCGGGCCGAGGGCGGAGCGTTCGGCGGTCGGGAGGGTCGACGGTGCCCACACGGTGTTTTGGGAACTGACGAGCACGGCGACGGGCGGCACGGCGGGCACGGCCGGGAGCGGCGCGGGGCGCAGGGCGAGCAGGAGGGCGACGCCGGCGGCGGCGACCGCGGCGGCCACGGCGGTGAAGAAGGGCCAGCGGGCGGGGGCGGGAAGGGCGGCGTCGGCGGCAACGTCGCGGCGTTCAAGCAACGCGGGCAGCGCCTCGCGTTCGGCGCGGAGGGCGGCGTGGAGCGAGGCGCGATCGGCGTAGGCGGCGCGCAGGGCGGGATCGCGGATGACGTCGGCCTGCAGGGCGGCGAGTGCGTCCGGCGGCAGCAGGCCTTCAAGGGCGCGCTCGATGCGGTCGGCGTCGGCGGCGGAGAGGGCGGGCGGCTTCATGCGGGGGCGACGGAGCCGAGCCGGCGGTTGATGCAGTCGTTGAGGGCGACGCGGATGCGGCTGAGCAGCCGGTAAACGGCTTCCTCGGTGCGGCCGCTGCGGGCGGCGATGGCGGCGATGTCGCAGTCCTCGTAGTAGCGCCACACGACGATGGCGCGATGCGCTTCCGGCAATTTGCGCAGGCAGGCGCGCAGGCCTTCGGCGCGGCGGTCGAGGTGGTCGGAACGGCGGTCGATCTCGGCGGCGACGGCCTCGATGAATTCGCGTTCCAGTGTCGACCACGGGCGGCGTTGCTCCGCGCGCCGGTAATTCAGGATTTGGTGCAGCGCGATGGTGCGGGCCCAGGCGCGGAAGTGGGTGCCGGGTTGAAAGGTCGAAAACTTTTTCCACAGGACGATTTTGCATTCCTGCAAAATGTCCTCGGCGTCGGCCGGGCGGGTGACGAGCGAATGGACATAGCCGGCCAGCCAGCGTTCATGCTCCGCCAGGGTGCGGAGGAACGTCTCGCCGGTGGCGTTGACTTCGGCAGGGGTGTCCATGTCGGAGTACCAAGGTCTCAGGGCGGCGTTTTTGGACAATGATTTTTGCGGAATCGGCGCGGCGGGGCGGCCCCGGGGCCGCTTCGACCCTGCAAAGAAGCGTCGCCTGCGGGGCCGCGGCGCTTTGTGGTGGCGGCGCCCTTGCGGGCGAACGCCATGTCACGACTCTCCTTCACCCTTGAACGCGAAGCCGCCGGCTCCCGCGCCCGCGCCGGCCGCCTGCACACGTTGCATGGCCCGGTGGAAACGCCGGTCTTCATGCCGGTGGGCACGCAGGCGACGGTGAAGGGGCAGACCGTGCACACGCTGAAGGCCGCGGGCGCGCGCGTGCTGCTGGCGAACACGTTTCACTTGCTGCTGCGGCCGGGGCCGGAGGTTTTCCGCAAGTTCGGCGGCATCCACCGTTTCATGAACTGGGACGGCCCGGTGCTGACGGACTCCGGCGGTTTCCAGATTTTCTCGCTGCCGGGATCGCGGCGGATGACGGAGGCGGGGGCGACGTTCCAGAGTTATGTCGACGGCGCGACGCACCTGCTGTCGCCGGAAACGAGCATCGGGATGCAGCGCGCCATCGGCAGCGACATCATGATGGTGCTGGACCAGTGCATCCCGTCGACGGCGTCGTTCGCCGAAGCCGAGGCCGCGATGGAGTTGACGCACCGGTGGGCGGTGCGGTCGCTGGCGGCGCGCGGGGATTCGCCGCAGGCCCTGTTCGGCATCGTGCAGGGGGCCTGCCATCCGGACCTGCGGCGGCGGAGCGCGGAGTTTCTGCGCGCGTTGCCGTTCGAGGGTCTGGCGATCGGGGGGCTGGCCGTGGGCGAAACGCCGGCGCAGCGCTACGAGTTTACCGGGCTCGCGACGGCGCACCTGCCGAAACACCTGCCGCGCTACCTCATGGGGGTGGGCACGCCGCTCGACCTGCTCGAGGCGGTGCACCGGGGCGTCGACATGTTCGACTGCATCATTCCCTCGCAACTGGCGCAGCGGGGGACGGTGTTCACCTCGCTCGGGCGGCTGCACCTGCGGCGCTCGGTGCACAAGTTTTCGACGGAGCCGCTCGACCCCAATTGTCCCTGCGCGGCGTGTCGCGAGTATTCCCGCGCGTATTTGCATCACTTGGTCAAGGCCGACGAATTGCTCGGCTGGCACCTGCTCTCGATCCACAACCTCACCTTCTACCACCGCCTGATGGCGGCGATGCGCGCGCACATTCTGGCGGATACTTTCGGTTCATTCTACGAACGCATGCGCACGGATCTCGCGCGCGGCGACGAGGAGAACCCCGAAGTCCATCCGAAGCCGGCCAAGGTTTTCCGGTATCCAAGCTGCGGAGACTACGAGATCGTGCCGGGGACCGGCGGCTACAACAGCGTCCGCCAGATCAGCTCCGGCGAGACCATGCATTCCGTCAACCGGCCCGACGACGAGGCCGAGCGCCTTTACATCGGGCAGTCGCAGTTGACCGCACGGCTGGCGGCGGACGCGCCGGCGGCGGAGGACCTGGTTATTTGGGATGTCGGCCTCGGGGCCGCGACCAACGCCATGGCGGTGCTGCGCTGTTTCGAGGCGGTGCTGGCGGCGCGGGGCGCCGAGACGATCCGGCCGGTGCGGCTCGTGAGTTTCGAATGCGACCTCGATCCGCTGCGGCTCGCGGTGCGGTGGGGCGGCTACTTCCCGCACATCCGGCACGGGGCGCCGTCGGCGCTGCTCGCGACCGGGGCGTGGACGCATCCGACGGGCCGGCTGCGCTGGGAACTGCAGCACGGGGATTTCCTGGAAAAGTATGCCGCGACGCCGCGGCCGGACGTGATTTTCTACGATCCGTTTTCCTACAAAACGGATTCCGCGCTGTGGACGGCGGGGACCTTTGCGCGGCTCGCGGAGTTTTGCGCGCCGAAGCCGACGGAGCTGTACACGTATTCGGCGGCGACGGCGGCGCGGGTGGCCTTGCTGGCGGCGGGATTTTTCGTCGGGGCCGGCGTGGGCACGGGCCCGAAGGCGGAAACGACCATCGCGTGCAACCGACCCGAACCCCTGCGCGTGCATCCTTCCGGGGCGCGCTTGCTCGGCCCGGAGTGGTTGGCCCGTTGGCGGCGCAGCACGGCGCAGGTACCGGCGTCGGTGCCGGCGGAGGAGCGCGCCGGCTTTGTCGCGCGGATCGAGGCGCACCCGCAATTTGGGAGCGGGTAGGCGGCGGGAGGGCAGGGCCTTAAGCTGTGGGCTCTGAGCTCATGCCCGGCCACCCCGGTTTCCGCGGGTTCGCCGGCGGCTTTGCGACCGCCAGGCGGTTCCACCGGTCGCCCTCGGCATTGTGCAAACTCATGTTGCCAGCGCGGCGGATCTTCATCCTTGTGCGCTCCCATGCCGCGCGTCCGCGCCCTTCTCGCCGTCCTCCTTGCCGTCACTTGGTGCTCGGCAGCTTGGCATGTCGACCTGGAGGCGCTGGGCATGATTCTCGAACACCGGCACCATGCGCATGGCGACCACGATGCGGACCACGCGCCGGTCGGCGTACATGACGGTCACGAGGAGGTCTTCGCCCGGGATGTCGCCAAGGACCAGGTTCGCGCCGGCGCGGTGTCGGTTGCCTGGCTCGCGTTTGCGGCGTGGTTGATCGTCGCGGTGCGACTGCCGCGCGCGGCTCCGAAAACCCATCGACGGCGAAGGGAAACCGATCCGCCTTTGGCTCGGGTCTGGCAGTTCGTGCAGCGGTGCGCGCCGGAATCGGCGGCACCTCCGGTATTGGGTTGATTCGACGCCGCCTTTCCGAGGCGGCGCGTTTTCGCGTTTGCGGACCATGTTGTCCGCGCGCGTGTGGCGTCCTTCCGGACGCGTCCTCCCAACGCCTGCCCCCATGCCTACTCGACTCTTTCTCTTTGTTTTCGGCGCCGCGTGCGCCACCGCCCAAACCGCTCCGCTTTCCCTCGACGACGCCATTCGTGTCGCGTGGGCGAACGATCCCTCCGTTGCCGCCTTGGCGCTGACGCCCGAGTTGGCGCGCGCCCGCGAGGAACAGGCCGGGATCCGGCCGAATCCCGAAGTCGAATTCCGCGGGGCCGTCCCGGTGAAAGGTGACAGCGAATGGGCCGTCGGCGTCGGCGTGAACCAACGCCTGCCTCGCCGCGACCGGATCGAGCCGGCGCGCGCGCTGGCGCGCCTCGGCGGCGCGGCCGCGGAGCTGCAGGTGCGGGAGCAGCGCCGGCACGTCGCCGGCGAAGTGCGGAAACTGTATTACGAAGCGGCCGTCCTGCGGACCCGCCGCGATGTGGCGCGCCGCACGGCGGAGGTGCAGCGGGAGTTGCGCGCGTCGCTCGAAAAACAGCGCGCCGCCGGCGAGATCGCCGCGACCGAGCTCGAACCGCTGGCCTTCGAAGTGGTCCGCGCGGAGCAGACCCTTGCGTTTGCCGAAGCCGATTTCGCGGCGATCACCCACAAACTCAGAGGCCGGCTGCGCTTGCCGGTCGACGCCCCGCTTACCCTCAGCGACGACCTTGAAACCCTGCTTGCCCGGCCGATCCCGGGCGACATCGCGTCGCTCGAAAACTCCCGGCCCGCGCTTGCGCTCGCTGCGCACGAGGTGCGGGTCGCCGAAGCCGCCCTCGCGCTCGCCCGGGCCGAGACGCGCGGCGATTGGACGGTGGGCGGGGGTGTCGACTTCGAGCGTCGCGCCAACGATTTCACGCGCCAGCTGGAGAACGAGCCGCGCCTCAGCGTGAGCGCGTCGGTGCCGTGGCCGCGGGGTGTCGCGAACCGCGGCGACATTCGCGAAAAGCAGGCGGCGGTGAAAATCGCCGAAGCCGAACTGGCCGCGCTCCGCCTCGAGTTAAATGCCGAGATCACGGCCGCGGCCGCCGCCGCGCGGGCTCTCCGGCCGGTGCTCCTGGCCCACCAGGCGGCTTTGACGCCCGGCCCGGCGATTCCCGCTTCCCTGAGCGCGGCGTATGCGCGAGGGGAAGTCACGAGTCTGCAACTCATCCAAGCTCGCCAGCCGCGCTTCGCGCTCGAAGGCGATTTTCTGAACGCCGCGGCGCGCTACGCCGCGGTGCTCGCCGAAGCCGAGACCGCGGCCGGTGTCGTTCCCGCCCAACCCTGAATCGTCCCTTTATGAAACACCTTTTCCCTCTCTTCCTTGCCGCCGCCGTTTGCGCCAGCGCCCAGGAGCACAAGCACCCGCACGACGATGCCCCCGGCGCGCAAACCGCGACCGCCCAGAGCGGCCCCGTGCGACTCACCAAAATGATGGTCGACAATCTCGGGCTCGAAACGGTCGAGGTTGAACTCAAGCCCATGGAGAAGACTTTTCCGGCGCTCGCCACCGTCGATCCCGAACCCGGCAAGGTTGCGGCCATCTCGTCCCGCGTCGCCGGCCGGGTGACCAAGCTCACCGTCCACGACGGCCAGCGGGTGAATGCGGGCGAAGTCCTCCTCGAAGTCGAATCGCGCGTCGTGGCCGATCCGCCGCCGCGGCTGACGTTCAAGGCGCCGATGGATGGTGTGATTCTGGAGACGAACGTCGTGCCCGGCGGCGCGGTCGAGCCGGACACGAACCTCCTCACGCTCATCGATCTCTCCGAGGTCGACGTGGTCGCGCAGGTCTTCGAGTCGCAGATCGGAGCCGTGAAGATCGGCCAAACCGTCCGGATCAAGGCGCTGGCGTTTCCCGAGCTCACGTTCAAGGGCGAGGTGAAGTCGACCGCGGCGAGCCTGAGTCGCGACAGCGGGACGCTGCGCGTGTTCGTGCACACCGCCAACCCCGAGGGAAAACTGCTCCCCGGCATGCGGGCGCAGCTCGCCTTCATTACCGAAGAAACCGAAGCCGCGGTCGTCGTGCCGCGCTCTGCCGTGCTCGGCGAAGCCGGCGACCTCTTTGTTTACCGGCAAATCATGACCGCGCCGTTTGCGTACGAGCGCACGCCGGTTGTCGTCGGCCTGCGCGACGATCGCTTCATCGAGATCATCGAAGGCGTGTTGCCCGGCGACCGGGTCGTCACGCGCGGAAACTACCAGCTCCAATATGTGGGCGGCGGCGCGCAAAAAATCGAGGACGACCACGGCCACTCGCACGGTCCGGGCGGGCACAAGCACTGAGGACGCGCCATGCTTACCCGACTCATCGCCTTTTCGCTGCGCAACCGGCTCTTCGTCGTGGCGGCGGCGGCGCTCCTGCTGGTTTACGGCGCCTTTATCGCGCTGCGCTTGCCGGTGGATGTGTTTCCCGATCTCAACCGGCCGACCGTCACCCTGATGACGGAGGCCCCCGGTCTCGCGCCGGAAGAGGTCGAAACGCTCGTCTCCCTGCCGCTCGAAACCGCGCTCAACGGTGCGCCCGGTGTCGTCCGGGTGCGGGCGACCTGCAGCGTCGGCCTGTCGATTGTCTACGTGGAATTCGACTGGGGGCAGGACATCTATCGCGCGCGCCAACTCGTGCAGGAACGCATCGCGCTCGCCGAGGCCAAGCTCCCGACGGGCACGGAAGTCCACATGGGCCCGATCTCCTCGATCATGGGCGAGATTTTGCTCATCGGACTTTCGTCGGCGGACGGAAAAACCGCGCCGATGGATCTGCGCACGGTCGCCGACTGGCAGCTCAGTCCGCGGTTGCTCACGATTCCCGGCATCTCGCAGGTCATCGTGATCGGCGGCGGCCGGAAGCAGGTGCAGGTGCGCGCGGTGCCGGAGCGGATGGCGGCCCACGGCGTCACATTCGACGAGGTCAACGCCGCGGCCGAGCGCGCCCAAGGCAGCACCGGCGGCGGCTTCATCGCGAGCGGCGCGCGCGAGGTGCTGGTGCGCAACCTCGGCCGCACGTCCGATCCGGAGGAAATCGGAGCCACCGTGGTGAAGTATCGCGCGAACCTGCCGATCTTCCTCCGCGATGTCGCGGACGTGCAGTTCGGCATCCAGCCGATGCGCGGCAACGCGGGCGTCTCCGGCCGGCCGGCCGTCATCCTCGGCGTGCAGAAGCAGCCGGGGGCGGACACCACGGTGCTGACGCGCCGCGTCGAGGCGGCGCTCGCGGAAATCCGTCCGTCGCTGCCGGCCGATGCGCGGATCGATGTCCTGTTCCGTCAGGCCACCTTCATCCGGAACGCGATTGCCAACGTGCAGGAGGCGATCCGCGACGGCGCCCTCATGGTCGTCATCGTGCTGTTTCTGTTTCTCCTGAATTTCCGGACCACGCTCATCACGCTGACCGCGATTCCATTGAGCTTCGCGGTCGCGGCGCTGGTTTTCCATGGGTTGGGGATTTCGATCAACACGATGACGCTCGGCGGCCTTGCCGTCGCGGTCGGTATGGTGGTCGACGACGCCATCGTCGATGTGGAGAACGTCTACCGGCGGCTGCGGGAGAACTTCCACGCCCCGAATCCGCGGCCGGTGCTGCGGGTGATCGCCGACGCCTCGGGCGAGGTGAGAAACTCGATTCTGTTCGCCACGTTGGTGATCGTGCTGGTGTTCCTCCCGTTGTTCGCGCTGGGCGGCATCGAAGGCCGCCTCTTCGCGCCGATCGGCATCGCGACGATCGTGGCGATGCTCGCGTCGTTTGTCGTTTCGCTGACCGTCATACCGGTCCTCTGCTCGTATCTCCTCCCGCGGATGAAGCGGATGAAGGAGGAGCGCGACGGCTGGCTCGTGCGGGTGCTCAAGCGCGCCGACGAGAAATTCATTCTCGGTCCGGCGGTGCGGCATCCGTGGGCGGTCATCGGCTTGGCGCTGTTGCTGGTCGGCGGCAGTGCCGCGCTTTATCCGCTGATGGGACGCGCCTTCCTGCCCGAATTCAACGAAGGCACCGCGATGATCACCGTCGCGATGGCGCCGGGCACCTCGCTCGAGGAAAGCGACCGCGTGGGACGCATCGCGGAAAAAATCCTTCTCACGATTCCGGAAATCAAGCTCACGGGCCGGCGCACGGGTCGCGCCGAACTCGACGAACACGCCGAGGGCGTGCACCGCTCCGAACTCGACGTCGATTTCGCCGCGAGCGCGCGCAGCCGCGCGGATATTTTGCACGAAATCCGCGGGAAACTCGCCGAACTGCCCGGGACGGTCGTCAGCGTCGGCCAGCCGATCTCCCACCGGCTGGACCACATGCTCTCGGGGGTGCAGGCGGCGATTGCCGTGAAAATCTACGGCCCCGATCTCGCGCTGCTCCGCCGCTACGCCGCGCAGGTCGAAACCGCGATGCGGGACGTGCCGGGTGTCGTCGATCTGCAGGTCGAGAAACAGGTGCTGATTCCGCAGGTGAAGATCCAGGTGAACCGCGAGCGCGCGGCGCTCTACGGGCTTCAGCCCGGCGAACTGGCCGCGCGACTTGAAGCCGGCCTCAACGGCCGCGTCGTCGGCCAGGTGCTCGAGGGCACGCGCACGCTCGATCTGGTGGTGCGTTTTGCCGATGCGGCGCGCGCCGACCCGGATCGGTTGCGCGAGTTGCTGGTCGACACGCCGTCCGGCGGCCGGGTCCCGCTGGCCATGATCGCGGAGGTGCTCGAAAGCCAGGGGCCGAACGCCATCAGTCGCGAGGATGCGATGCGCCGCATCGTGATTTCCGCCAATGCGGCCGGGCGCGATCTCGGATCCATCGTGGCGCAGATCCAACGCGAGCTGCCGGCGAAAGTGCCCCTGGGCCAGGGCTACTTCGTCAGCTACGAAGGGCAGTTCCAAAGCCAGGAACAGGCGTCGCGGCTCATCGCCATCCTCTCCGGACTGACCTTGGTCGTGGTGTTCCTGCTGCTCTACGCGCACTTCCATTCCGGGGTCATCGTCGTGCAGGTGCTGATCAACGGTCCGCTCGCGTTCGTCGGCGCGCTCGTCCTGACCTATCTGCTCATCGGCACGGTGACCGTGGCGACGCTCGTCGGCATGATCACGCTGGCCGGCATCGCGACCCGCAACACGATCATGATGATCTCGCACTACCTCCATCTCATGGAGGCCGAGGGCGAGTCCTTCGGCGAAAAGATGATCATCCGCGGTTCGCTGGAACGGCTCGTGCCCGTGACGATGACCGCGCTCACCGCCGGACTCGCGCTCATTCCGCTCGTGCTCTCCGCGCACGAACCCGGGAAGGAAATTCTGTATCCGGTCGCCGTCGTGATTCTCGGCGGCCTGGTCAGTTCCACGCTCCTCGACATGGCAGTGACTCCCGCCGTGTTTTTGAAGTTCGGCCGCCGCGCGGCGGAACGCGCGCTCGAAAATGCGCGCCGCGATCCGCTCGGGGAGATGCCGACGCCCGATTTTGTTCAACCCGCAACCCCAACCGCCCGATGACAGCTGCCATGAAAATCCATCGCCTCCTCGCCCTATTGTTCGCCCTCGCTGCCGCCTTGCTCGCCCCGGGCACCCGGGCGGCCGAAACCAAGCCAGCCGCCGCGCCGGAGTGGGCCGGACCCTTCGGCGGCGCCGCTTTGCCGGTCGTCTGGCAAAGCGCCGCCGCGGCCAGCGAAAAGATCGATACCGCTCTCGCGGCCAAGCAACTCGACGGCGTCGCCGATTGGGCGGAGACCATCCACCTCGCGGCGCATGCGCTGGAGGACCAGATCAAGATCGACGACCCGGAGCGCGCGAAGCGCCTGAAGGGCGCGTTCGAGCAGGCCGCCAAGATCGCGGACGATTTGCTCGACGCCGCGCACCACAACGAAGCGGACAAGGCCGCGGAGGCGCAGCGCCGCCTCAAGGCCGCGCTCGCACTCGCGAAAGCCCGCCTGCCGAAGGAAATCCTCGCGGCGCCGAAGCAGGACGTGCGGTTCGCGAAGTCCGCCGGCCATGCGCACGACGAGAAGGGCGACCACGTGCCGAAGAAGAAGTAACGCCGCGCGTATCTTCGGTGCCGTTACGCTGCCGGGTGTGGCGCTCGGTTGCTTTGCGGGCTGCGCTTACCTGCCCGACCGCGTCACGCCGTTCCGGCCGGCACGGCGACCTATCGCTGCCGGCTCGTTCCCTTGCCGGCCAATCCGGCCTTGATCGTGGTCAGCGCGCGGGATGATCGACCGGGCAGATGACCGGTCGAGAGTGTCGGCATGCGACGGCCGACGGGTCAGAAGCGCCGGCGGGTCGCGGTGACGGCGAGGCCGAGCAGACCGCAGGCGAGCAGGCCGACGGTGCCGGCCGATTCCGGCACGGCGTTGCCGGGCGGTACGACCGGAGTGACGGGGACTTCCGTCAGCGCCACGTCCCACCAGCCGTGATCGTAGAGGAAACTGCCGCGGGCGGAAAACATCACGACGATCTCGTCGCCGGCATTGAAGGTGAGGCCGGAGGTGCCGAAGGAGAACGCCGTCTGGGCGCTGATGATGTTGGTGATGGCGAAGG
>NEUS01000037.1 GCA_002288455.1 Opitutia bacterium Tous-C1TDCM | reverse complement strand
CGTGCCGCTCTCGCTCGTGATTCTCGCCGCGACCGCGGGCGGCGTCTGGTTCCTCACCCGGCACACGCCGTTCGGCCGCTACCTCTACGCCATCGGCGGCAACGAGGAAGCCGCCGCCCTCTCGGGCATCGCCGTTTCCCGCGTCCTCGTCGGCGCCTACGCGCTCATGGGCGTCACCGTCGCGCTCACCGGCTTCATGACGACGGCCTACTCCGGCTCTTCGACCACCACCGTCGGCGACTTGATGGAACTCGACGCCATCGCCGCCTGCGTCATCGGCGGCACCGCCCTGCGCGGTGGCCGCGGCACCGTCGGCGGCGTGATCTTCGGCGCGCTCATCATGACTGCGTTGCTCAACGGCATGACGCTCCTCGCCGTTTCCCCCGAGGCCAAGTTCATCGCCCGCGGCGCCGTCCTCACGCTCGCCGTCTGGATGGACGTCAAACTCCGGCGCTGACGCCGCGCCGCGCCCGCGTCAACGCGCCCACCGGCCCACGATCTCCCGCGGGGCGCCCCCGGAATTCGGCATCGCTTTCAGGGTAACGGTCTCGCCCTCGGGATCGAACCGCAGTTCGAGCCGCACCGTGTTGGGCGTGCGGAACAACACCGTCTCCAGCGCAAACGTCGCCGGCCCCGTCCACGCGCCGCTCAGCGCGACCGCGCTTTCCCGATTCGCCGCCTCGACGCGGCTCCAATTCGCCGGCGTCACCGTCGCCGCCATCTCTTCGCCGCCGCTCCGCCAACGCACGTCCGTCGCGCCGTTGCCGCCGGCCGCGGGCGCGAGCACGAGGCTCTCGTACTTCAGCGGATTTTCCGGAAAGACAAATTTCCGGCCCGCGATCTTCGCCGCCAGCTCGGGCGTCGTCGCCGCCGGCGTCGGTTTCGCCAAGGTCAACGTCGCAAGTTTCGCTTTCAACTTCGCCTGTATCGCCGTCTCCACCGCCAGCGGCGTTGTCCGCGCCTGCGCCGCTTGCAACGCCGGCAACAGCGTTGCCCAAACGACATCGAGCACCTTCTGCAAATTTCCCGTTCCCGCCGTGATCGCGACCACCGCATCCAGCTCCGGCATGATCAGGCAAAATTGTCCGCGCGCCCCGTCGCCGCGAACAATGCCGTGGCGGCAACGCCAAAACTGGAAGCCGTAGCCTTGCTCCCAATCGCTCGCCGGATTGCTGCCGTTCGACATCCAGCGCGCCGTCGCCTGCGCCACCCACGCTTCCGGCACGATTTGCTGTCCATCCCAACGGCCGCGCTGCAGGTAAAGTTGCCCGAATTTCGCGATGTCCTCCGTCCGCAGGCTCAGGCCGAAGCCGCCCATCGACACGCCCTGCTTGCTCGCCTCCCAGGTCGGCTGCTCGATTCCCAACGGCGCAAACAACCTTGGTTTCAGGTAATCGAGCACGCTCTGTCCGGTCGCCTTCTGCACGATCGCCGAGAGCATATAGGAAGCGGGCGAATTGTAGACGAAGAAGGTTCCCGGTTTGTGCGCCACGGGCAGTTCGAGAAATTTCTTCACGACGTTCTCATCGCCGCGGTACGGGAAATTCTGGATGTCCTCGTTGTGCTGCCCCGTTGCCATCGTGAGCAAATCGCGCACGCGCATCGCCCGGAGGTTCGCGCTCGGTTTCGCCGGCGCCAATTCGGGGAAGAACGACAGCACCGGATCCTCGATCTTCAATTTGCCCTCCGCCACCGCGAGGCCGACCGCCGTCGAGGTGAAGCTCTTGCTCAGCGAGAAAAGCTGGTGCGGCTCGTTCGCCGCATAGGGCGCCCACCAACCTTCGGCAATCACGTGCCCGCGCCGCACGATCATCACACTGTGCAGCGCCTGGATCGATTTCTCCGCTTCGGCCACAAAGCCGAGGATCGCCTCCGCGGCCACGCCCTGCGCCTCCGGCGTGCTGCGCGGCAAGGGCGCGGCCCGCAGCGCTAGACTCAGGCAAAGAAGGAGCAACGCCGCCGCGGGGTAACGGAAAAGCATGGTGCTTCGCCGTACCGCCGCCGCTCCGGTCTGTCAACGCGGCCCGCCCGCGGGCCCGCCGCTGGCCGGACCTTGTGCTCAGAAGAACTTCTTCGCTTTTTCGAAGAACGATTTCGACGTCGGCTCCGCGGCATCGCCGCTCACCCGCGCGAATTCCTCGAGGATCTTCTTCTGCTCGCCCGACAACGACGTCGGCACCTCGACATGCACGCGCACGAGCTGGTCGCCCTGCGTGCCGCCGCGCAGACTCGGCATGCCTTTGCCGCGCAGGCGGAAGGTCGTGCCGCTCTGCGTGGCCGTCGGAATCTTGAGCGAAGCTTTGCCCGACAAGGTCGGCACCTCGATCGTGCCGCCGAGCGTCGCGAGCGTGAACTTGATCGGAATCTCGCAGAACAGATCTTCGCCCTGCCGCTCGAACAACTCGTGCTCCTTCACGCTGAGCACGATGTAGAGATCGCCCGCTTGCCCGCCGGACATTCCCGCTTCGCCGTTCCCCGAGGAACGCAGGCGCGAACCCGTGTCGACGCCCGGCGGGATGCGCACGTTGAGCTTCGACGTCTTCGGCATCCGGCCCTCGCCGCGGCACGCGGTGCACGGGCGCTCGACCTTGTTGCCCGCGCCGCCGCAGGTCGGGCACGTTTGCGTGAACGTGATGATGCCGCCGGAACGCCGCACCTGCCCCGCCCCGCGGCAGGTCGGGCACACGACTCGTTTCGAACCGGGCTCGGCCCCCGCGCCGTCGCAGCGCTCGCAGGCCATGTTCTTGCGGAACGTGATCTCCTTTTCGATGCCGCGGGCCGCTTCCTCGAGCGTGATCTCGAGATCGTAGCGGAGGTCCGCGCCGTCCCGGCTGCCGCCGCGGCCGCCCCCGCCGAACACTTCGTCGAAGATTCCGCCGCCGCCCCCGCCGCCCTGCTGGCCGAACACTTCGCGGAAGATGTCGAACGGATCGTGGAAACCGCCGCCGCCGCCCGCGGGGCCCCGCGGCCCCGGCCCGGCCCCGCCGCCCTCGAAGGCCGCCGCACCGTAGCGGTCGTAGGCCGCGCGCTTGTCCGGATCGTTCAGGATCTCGTAGGCGTGCGAGACCTTTTTGAACATCTCCTCCGCCTCCTTGTTGCCCGGGTTCTTGTCCGGATGAAACTGCACGGCCTTCTTGCGGTAGGCTTTCTTCAGTTCCTCGGCGGTGACGCCTTTTTGGACTCCGAGCAGTTCGTAGTAATCTTCCTTGGCCATGTTGATAATTCGGCGGACGCCGGGATCGGCCGGCAAACCGCCGGAGGGTGCGAAAAAGTGTTACTTGGCGGGACCGCTCGAGATCACCACGGAGGCCGGGCGCAGGAGCCGGCCGTTCAACGAATAGCCGGTGCGCACGACGGTCACGACGTGCTCTTCCTTCACCTCGGCGCTCGGCGCATGCGAGATCGCCTCGTGCTGGTGCGGATCGAAGGCCTGGCCCGCGGGATTGATTTCCTTCAACCCGTGGTTCGCCAACGCCGTCTTCAGCTGCGTCAGCACCATGTCGACCCCGCCGACCAGCGTCTTGAGATCGGCGTTGGGCTGCTTCGCCGCGGTGATGGCGAGACCGAGCGTATCAAGCACCGGGAAAATGTCCTCGAGCACGCGGCCCGTGGCGGCCGTGCGCAGGTCTTCCTTTTCCCGCACCGTGCGCCGGCGGAAATTTTCCAGATCGGCCGCGGTGCGCAGAAACTTGTCGAGACTGGCCGCCGCCTCCGCCTTGGCCGCCGCCAATTGGGCAGCCAGGTCGGCGCCACCGGCGCTTGGATTCTGCGGCGCAGCTGATCCGCCGCCGGAGGCGTCGGTCGCAGTTTCGGAAGGAGACGCAGGGATCTTGGTTTCGGGCTCGGACATAGTGAAAAAGAGAAAGACCGTAGCCGCGGCACCCGCCGTCTTCAAGTGCGGTGTGCGGTCCGCGGCACAAAACCCCGCCCGCGTTTCAAATCCGGGAAAACGCCTCCGTCACCAGCAAGGTCGTCGCCTGCTCCGCTTCAAACTCGCACGCGCCCGCGAAGGGCACCAGGGCGTTCGTGCCGCGGGCCAGCCGTTGCTCCGCGCTGCCGCCCGCGCCGCCGCGCACCGCTACCGCGCCGGCGACCACGCTGACGAGGCGCGCCTCTTGCCGCGGCGCAATCCGCCACGTTTCCCCCGCGTTCAGCACCACGCGGCGAATGCGGAACTCCGCGCAATCCGCCAAAATCGTGGAAACAGCCGCCCCGCGCACGGGCTCGGGTTCGAAATCCTGCCAATCGATCGACCGCAGCGACTGCGCCACGTGCATCTGCCGCGGTTTGCCGTCGAGCCCCACGCGCCCCCAGTCGTAAACCCGGTACGTCGTGTCGGAATTCTGCTGGATCTCGAGAATCAGGTTGCCCGCGCCGATCGCATGGACCTGCCCGCTGCGGACCAAAATCGAATCGCCGGCCTGCACCGGAAAGCGGTGCACGCACGTTTCCAAGGTTTGGCGGGCGATTGCCGTTTCGAAAGCGTCGCGCGTCACGCCCCGCCGCAACCCCACGATCAATTCGGCCCCGGCCGCCGCCTCCGCCAGGTACCAATTCTCGGTCTTCGGCTCGCCGCGTAATTCGCCCGCGACCGCGGCCGGCGGATGCACCTGCAGGCTGAGGCGTTCCCGGCAATCGAGCCACTTGACCAATATCGGAAACGCCTTCCCGGCCGGCCATCCCGGCCCCATCACCTTCGCACCTGCCTCGGCGATGAGTTCGCGCAACGTCTTCCCCGCCCAAGTCCCGCCCACCACCTGCGATTGGGCCTCCGGCCGATCCACGATTTCCCAGCTCTCCCCGATCGGCCCCCCCGACGGCAACGTCCGCCCGAGCGCCGCGGCCAATGCTTTGCCTCCCCAGACACGTTCCTGATACAAAGGCTGGAAGAGCAACAAGTCCTGCATGTGAGTTGTCGAGAAAGTCGTGAAAAGCCTGCGGGGGGTGTTTACATTTGACCACCCGGCACGTTACCGTGGAATTCGCCTGAATTTTCGCAGACGGACCACACCAAATGCCCAAGCCGGAGACTTCAAACCCAAACGCCGGACCGTCTTTTCAGGCTCCTCGCTATCGGCCCAATTGGCCCGCCGCCCTGCTCTGTTTTGCTTTCGGCGCGTTTCTGCTCGTCGCGTTTCTTTGGTATGATCCGGGCCAAAGCACGTTTCGCGGCACCACCACCGTCGGCAAAAATCCCGCCGGCGTCATCGGCGCCAACTCCGTCTGGGCTCTCTTCTATTCGATCGGCGTCAGCGCCTGGTTGATTCCGCCCTTCCTGTTTTGGCTGCTCTATCTCTCGGTGCGGAATTCCAAGCACGTCACCGGGACGCGCGCCGTCGCCATGCTCATCGCCTGCGTTTCCTTTGCCGGCGGCCTCGCGATGTTCAGCGAACCCAAGTGGGGCAGCGACTACTTCCCGCATGGCTACGGCGGCCTGGTCGGCGTGACCCTTTACTACCGGTTGCTCGCCGATGCCCTCGGGCCCTTCGGTTCCGGCCTGATTTTCGGCACCATCTACGTCGGCTCGCTGCTCTTCATCTTCACCCGCGATATCGGCAGCGAGTTCGAGAAACTTTTCTCCGGCTGGCATGCGTGGCGCGCCGAGCGCGCGAAACGCAAAGCCGAGGAACGCGATCTCCTGCTCAAAGCCAAGGAAGCCCGCGCGAAACAGAAAACCGCGGCCGCCTCCGTCGCCGCGAACTCCGCCGCCCAACCTGCCGGTCCCGTCGGTCCTTCCGGCAAGAAAACCTTCGTGCCGAAATCCGCGGAAGATCCCCTCGCCAAAGGCCCGGTCGCTCGCGCGCCGGAGTCCGAAAGTCCGGCCCCCGCGCCGAGGCCGGTTGTCCCCCCGCCTGAGAAACCCGCGCCCAAGCCCGTCGCCAGAGCCCCCGAATCCGCCACCGCCACCGATCCCAAGCAACTCGCGGTCGCCGCCGGCAAAGTCGAACTCAACATCGTCCGCCCCGAGGAACCGAAGAAGGCCGCCAAGATTTCCCTGCCGCAGAGCGACGACGCCACCTACCAGTTCCCGCCCCTCTCCCTCCTGCGCGAACAGGCCAAACCGGCCGCCGGCAACAGCGAGGAAGAACACCGCCAGAATGCGGAAAACCTGCTCCGCATTCTCCGCGAATTCGGCGTCGAGGTGACCCTCGGCGAAATCCACGTCGGCCCCGTCATCACCCGCTACGAGGTCGTCCCCGCGCCCGGCGTGCGCGTCGAGAAAATCGCCGGCCTCGACAAGAACATCGCCCTCGGCATGCGCGCCCAGTCCGTGCGCATCCTCGCCCCGATTCCCGGCAAGGCCGCCGTCGGCGTCGAGGTGCCGAACCAGCATCCCACTCCCGTCGGCATGCGCGAGCTGCTCGAAAGCGAAGATTGGGCCGGGGTGAAATCGGAAATCCCGATCGCCCTCGGCAAGGATGTTTCCGGCAAGCCGCTCGTTTCCGATCTCTCCAAGATGCCCCACTTGCTCATCGCCGGCGCCACCGGCTCGGGCAAATCCGTCTGCATCAATTCCATCGTCGCCTCGATCCTCTATTCGAAGAGCCCGAAGGACCTCCGCCTCATCATGGTCGACCCCAAGGTCGTCGAATTGAAGATCTTCAATTCGCTGCCGCACATGTTGATTCCGGTCGTGACCGAACCGAAAAAAGTCCCCGGCGCCCTCAAGTGGCTGCTCAGCGAGATGGAGCAGCGCTACCAGATTTTCGCGAAGTGCAACGTCCGCAACATCGTCGGCTTCAACAGCCGCAAGAAAGCCGGCGCCGAACCCGTCCCGGCCCCCGATGCCCAGGGCGCCCTCGCCGGCGTCGATCCGCTGGAAGCCGACGAAATCGAGATTCCCGAACGCCTGCCCTACATCGTCGCGATCATCGACGAACTTGCCGATCTCATGATGGTCGCGCCGGCCGAGATCGAGACGAGCATCGCCCGCCTCGCCCAACTCGCCCGCGCCGCCGGCATCCATCTCATCATCGCCACCCAGCGCCCGTCGGTGAACGTCATCACCGGCGTCATCAAAGCCAACCTCCCCTCGCGCATCGCGTTCCAGGTCGCCTCGCAGGTCGACTCGCGCACCATCCTCGACACCAAGGGCGCCGACACCCTCATCGGCCGCGGCGACATGCTCTTCTCCCCGCCGGGCACTTCCCGCCTGGTCCGCGCCCAGGGCGCCTTCGTCTCGGACGAGGAAGTCCAAGAGATGGTCGAATTCCTCAAACGCAACGGCCCGCCCCAGTACGCGCAGTCGGTCCAGCAGCAGATCGACCGCGCCGCGAGCGAGGACGACGAGGACGGGGACGGCGGCGGAGACGACGAAGATCTCGGCGACGACGAGGAGTTGTATCAACAGGCCTTGGACGTGCTGAAATCCACGAAACGCGCCAGCACCTCCATGCTGCAGCGCCGGCTCCGGATCGGCTACAACCGCGCCGCCCGGATCATGGAGATCATGGAGGAAAAAGGCATCGTCGGGCCCGAGAACGGCTCCAGCCCGCGCGAAATCCTCGTCGATCTGGATTCGCTCTGAGCCCCGCGCCCCGGCGCCGCGCAGATCGGTCTTCCCTCTCCCCGCATTTCTCCCTAATCCCCACCCATGCAGACCATCGGCGAACGCCTCGAGGAAGCGCGCAAGAAAAAGGGCATCTCCATCCGCGAAGCCGCCGAAGCCACCAAGATCCGCGGCGACTACCTGCAGAAATTCGAGACCAACCATTTCGATATCGGCCTGACCGAAATCTACACCCGCGGCTTTCTCCGGACCTACGCCAATTTTCTCAAGCTCCCCGGCGACCGGATCCTCAACGACTACGCCGCGCTCGGCCGCGGCGAGGTGCGCCCGCGCCAACCCAACCGCGAAGTCTACGGTCGCATGGATATCACGGTCGCCACCGCGGGCGAAACCGGCGATCGCTCCGCCCCGCCGGCCGACGGCCAGGCGGATTCCGCTTCCGGCAGCGGGGCGCAGCCCCAGCCCCGCTATCCGCGCGGCTCCACCTCGCTGCCCACCGGTCCCGACCCCGCCGTCGTTTTCAAATACATCAAGTGGGGCGGCGGCGGCGCAGTGGGGTTGCTCGTGCTCATTCTCGGCTGGAATCTCATCGGCAGCAACCGCCCTGCCGCCCCGGCGCCGGCGCCGAGCCCCGCCCCGACCTCAGCCACCGCCCCCCGCGGCCCGGTCATCGGCCTCTACGCCGTGCGCCCGGTCAAAGTCACCGTCCTCAAGCGCAACGCGGACGAGAGCGAAGGCGAAGTTTACTTCTCCGGCTTCATCGCCGCCGGCGAGACCCGCTCGGTGGCCCGCCCCGGCGCCCTCTACGTCGAAGCCGACACCCCGGAGAACCTCGAACTGGAAATCAACGGCCGGCGCATGAACTTCGGCCAGATGCTCGCCCAGTTCGGTCCCGGCTACAAACGCGGCCAATTGCCCGCGCCGTAAAGGCGTCGGTTCTCTCCCTCGCCCGTATTCGGGCCCACGGTTACGGTCGCAGGCTGACCGGCGGCCCCAGAATCTCCCGTTGCAGGAAGGCCCGGCGCAGCCGCTCGGGATCTTTGAGTTCTTCCACGGCGGAGCGACCTCCCGCCGCTGCCGCCCGCCGACCCGGCGCGGCCGCCTCGGCTTTGGCCGCCGCCGTCTGCGCGGCCCGCCGCGCTTTCAGCGCCGCCAACTCTTCCGCCAGACGTTGCTGCCGTTCCAGTTCCTCATTGCGCCGCTCGGCCGCCAGCGGCGGCGGGGCGACGGGGGCCGCGACCGGCTCGGCCCGGCGCTCGAGCTCCTCGAAT
The DNA here is from genome assembly GCA_002288455.1 of Opitutia bacterium Tous-C1TDCM. Taxonomy (GTDB): domain Bacteria; phylum Verrucomicrobiota; class Verrucomicrobiia; order Opitutales; family Opitutaceae; genus ER46. Next base: position 25,065 of record NEUS01000037.1, on the reverse strand, counting down.
AGCTTCCGTAACGGTCCGCCGAGCGGCTCCGGCAACGGAATCGCCGTCGGATCCCGGCGCATCACCGGCGGAGCCTCCGCGGCTTCTCCCGCCGGCATCGCCCCGCCGCGCCGCGCCGCGATCTTCCGGCGGATTTCCCGCTGGATCTCCTCGGTGCGGCGCTGCTCCTCGAGCTCGTTGTGGCGCACCGGCGGCTCGGCCTCGGTGTCCTTGGCCTTCATCAGGCCGCGCACCATCTGCCCGATGAAAATCACCACGAAGATGATGACGGGCAGCTTTTCGAGGATCCACTCGATCATGGGGCGGAAGGCGGACGCGCTGGGTTAACGGGACAGTGCAGCCGGAGCTTACTTCTTGCCGTCGGGGTGCGCGATCGAACTGCGCATCGACGTATCCGCCTGCACGTTCTCCATCTTGTAATAGTCCATCACGCCGAGCCGGCCGGAGCGGAAGGCCTCGGCCATCGCCAACGGCACCTGCGCCTGCGCCTCGACGACCTTGGCCTGCATCTCCTGCACGCGCGCCTTCATTTCCTGCTCCACCGCGACCGCCGCGGCGCGGCGGATTTCCGCCTGCGCCTGCGCCATGTTCTTGTTCGCTTCGGCCTGCGCTTCCTGGAGCTTGGCGCCGACGTTCTCGCCGACGTCGACGTCGGCGATGTCGATCGAAAGAATCTCGAAGGCCGAGCCCACATCGAGGCCGCGCGCCAGCACCGTCTTCGAAATGCTGTCCGGCGACTCGAGCACCACCTTGTAGGTTTCGGCCGAGCCGATCGTGGAGACGATGCCTTCGCCCACGCGGGCGATGATGGTGTCTTCCTTGGCGCCGCCGACGAAGCGGTCGAGGTTCGTGCGCACGGTGACGCGCGCCTTCACCTTCACCTGGATGCCGTCCTTGGCCACGCCGTCGATCGTCGTGCGGCCGCCCTCGGGATTCGGGCAGTCGATGACCTTCGGGTCGACGGACGTGCGCACCGCCTCGACGACGCTCTTGCCGGAGCCCTTGGTCGCGAGGTCGATCGCGCAGGCGCGGTCCCAGCCGAGTTCGATGCCGGCCTTCTGGGCGGCGATGAGCGCCTGCACGGTGGGCACGACGTTGCCGCCGGCCTGGAAGTGCGACGCGATCTGGTCGGCGTCGAGCGCGATGCCGGCGCGGACCGCGGTGATGCGCGCGTCGACGATCAGGTTGTAGGGGATGCTGGCGAACTTGAGGGCCACCAGCTTGGACAGCGGCACGGGAGCGCCGTTGAACATCGCCTTCACCCACGCGCCGACGAGGCTGAAGACGATGGCGAAAACGATCAGGCCGACGATGGCGACGACGATAACGACGCCGAGTACGGGAATGCTCATAGGGATTTGGGTGTGGAAGGTTTGGATACGATAAGACGGAAAGTGTCGATCCCGACGACCTCGAGCCGGTCGCCGGCCGCGGCGTGTCCGCTGCGCGAATACGCCTCGTAGCGCTTGCCGGCGACCTCGACGTAGCCGCTCGGCACGAGCGCCGTGGCGGCCACCGCACCGCGGCCGACCACATCCGCGGCGGCGGCGAGCGGGGGCTGGCTCGTGCCCTGGACGGTCGCGGTCATGGAAAAGGCCTTCGCCAGCCGCGATTTCGGCAGAACCACAAATTCAAGGTACAGCGCCAGGCCGAGGATGGCGGTCGCGATCCCGCCGGCGATCAGCCCGCCGTCGAAGCCAAAGCGCGCAAACGACACCAATGTGCCGGCGAGAAAGAGCAAACCGCCGACGATGCCCAGCACCGCGCCCGGGACTATGACCTCGAAGGCCAGCAGGAGCACGCCGGCCATGAATAGAATCACCACGAGAGTCATAGGGCGGAGTCCTGCGGTTCGACGAGCAACCCGAACGACGTTCGGCGGCGCACCACGATGCGCGTGCCCGGGGGCACGGAGCCGACCTCCAGCCGCGCCTCATGGCGCTGGCCGTCGATCTCGATCTGGCCGCTGGGATAGAGGCCGGTCACGGCGATGCCCTGCCTTCCGATCAAGGCGCCGAGCCCGACTTCGGACCCCGGCGCGCCGCCGGCAACCTGGGCGGAACCCGCGATCGGTTGCGCGACCGCCAGCCGGTTGAAAAACCAGCCTTTCGGAATGAATTTGGCCAACGCGAGCGCCAGCCCCACCGCGACCAACATGCCGAGACCAAGGTCGGAAAGCGGTTTCAGCAGCAGGTCGCCGTCGAAACGCACCGGTTCGTTGGGCCAAATATCGGCCATCGACCAGATCAGCGCGCCGAACATGAGGACGAGCCCGCCGAGCGCCGCCACCACCACCCCGGGAAAAAAGAACAGCTCAACCAGCACGAGCAGCAACCCGAGCCCGAAGATCAGCATCGGCTCGTGCCCGGACATTCCCGCGACGTAATTGCTGAGAAACACCACCCCGAGGCACACAATTCCGGAGATGCCGAACACTCCGAATCCCGGCGTCTTGAACTCGACGTAGATCGCCAGCAGGCCGAGCCCGAGCAAAATCGGGGCGAGGCCGCGCAGGAAAACCGCCACGTGTTCGGACCAGGTGATCTCCAAGCGTGTGACCGAAAAATTGCCCGCGCCGTATTTGCGTACGAGCAGTTCGTCGACGCTGCCCGCGATGCCGGCGCCGAGCAGCGGCTGCGGCGGGTCGCCGTAGGTTTTCATCGCCTCGCTCGCCGTGAGCGTGAGCAATTCCCCTTTCGGTTTCAGCACGGTGTCGCCGACTTTGAGCTCAAAGTCCTCGTCGATCATCGCCGAAATCACTTGGCCGCGATAACCCTTGCCTTCGGAAATCGAGCGCACCTCGGCCCGCAGATAGCTGACCACTTTCTGGCGCATCGATTTGTCGATTTCCTGCCCCGTCGCGGCCACCGGCGCCGCGGCCCCGATTTTTCCGCGGGGTGAAAACCAAATTTCATTCGTCGTGGCGGAAATGAACGCGCCGGCGGAGATCGCCTGGTCGTCGACAAACGTGATCGTTTCCCCGGGAAATTTGCCGAGCGCCTCCATGATCTCGAACGTCACATCGAGCGCTCCGCCGGGGGTCTTCATATCGAGCACGACCGCATCGGCCTTGGCCTCGATCGCTTCCTTCAATCCGCGACGGATAATGAACAACAGCGGCGAATCGACCTGCTCGCGTACCGGAATCACCACCACGCGCCGCTTGGCGCTGCCCGCTTCGGCGGCTGGTCGGGCAGCTTCCGCCGCCGGAGCCGCCGGGCCGTCCGGCGTCGGGGCGCCGGAAGCGGGCCCCGGGACGTCACCCGCCACCGCGGTGGCGGCGGCCAGCAGCAAAAAAGTGATCCATTTCATCGACGACACGCCCGGACCCTACGTCCGTCCGTCGGCCGCGCAAGCATCGCCGACTCGGAATCCACCGGGGCATTTCCAGCGCCGGAAATTTTCCCGTCCCGTTTCGGCGCAATAATCCTTTGCGCCGACGGGACCCGGTCCGTAAATCCGCGCGACCATGGAGCAAGTTCCTTACGCCGGCCAAACTCTCACCCGCTGGCGCGTGGGTCCCTCGACGTTTCTGGCCCTGCCGGAACGCGGCGCCCGCCTGATGAACTGGAACCTCACGCTCGGCGACGGCAGCGTCCGCGATGTGCTCTACTGGCCCGAGCAGGTGGACTTCGCCGCTCTCGCCAAGGTCCGCGGCGGCAACCCGATTCTCTTTCCGTTCAACGCCCGGGTCTTCGACCGCGGTGAAATCTACCACTGGCGGGCCGCCGACGGCGTCCGCCGCCCCATGCCGATGCACGGCCTCGCCCGCCAGGGAGATTTCAAGATCGTGCGCCTCGATGCGCGCGGCTTCGTGGCCCAGTTCATGCCCGGCGCGGAGGCCCAGGCCTGCTATCCGTTCAGCTACGAATTTACGGTGACGTACCGGTTCGAGGCGTTCGGGCTGAGCTGCGAATTCGCCTTGGCCAATCTCGGGACCGAGCCGCTGCCGTGGTCCGCGGGTCACCATTTCTATTTCACCCTGCCGTGGAGCGAAGGCACCACGCGCGGCGATTATCTGATCCGGATCCCCGCTTCGCGCCGGCTGCGGCAGGACGCCACCGGCGCCTTGGTTGCCGGGCCGCAACTCCGGCTCGAGGAACCGCTCGACAACCCGGCGCTGCTCGACGCGCTCCACCTCGGACTCCGCAGCAACGAAATCGTGTTCGGGGAAAAGGGCCGGCCCGGCGACGTCGTGATGAAGCTCGGCACCGAGAAAGTGCCGCATCCCGAAGCAACATTGGTCACGTGGACCCTCGCCCCGGAGTCGCCGTTTTTTTGCGTCGAACCGTGGATGGGCCCGCCCAATGCCCCGGAAAACCGGGTCGGTCTGCATTGGGTGCAACCGGGCGACACGCAGCGCTTCGCCGTGACGGTCGCGGCCCGCTGACTCCGAATTTAGCACTACCTTTTTGCCGGAAATGCGTCACATTGCGTCAATGGACCCTGCGTTCCAACCCCTGGCCTTCATCGACGGCATCGGCGGCCCCGAGATGGTCCTGGTGTTTATCATCGTGCTGGTCCTGTTCGGCGGCAACAAGCTGCCCGACTTCGCACGAAGTCTCGGCAAGACGATGCGGGAATTCAAAAAGGCCGCCGCCGGCGTGGAAGAAGAATTCAAACGCGCCATGGAAGAGGACGAGCGCAAGAAAAACACCGCCCTCCTGCCCCCGCCGGCCGCCACGACGCCCGCCGCCGAGCCGGCGACGCCGTACGAAGATCCGCATCATTATCAATACGACGGTTCCTACGACGCCGGCCCGAACGCCCCCGACGCCACCCCGGCGACCGATCCGGCCTCCGCAGCCACCGCCGCGCCGGCCGCCGCGCCCGCGGACGCCCCGGTGCCGTCGCCCGCCGCCACCCCGGTTCCGGACGTCCCGGTCGCAACCGTCGAGCCCAAGCCGGCGGTCCCCGCCGCGGCCCCGGCGGAAACCGCCGCCAAAACCGCCTGAAGCCGTGGCTGCCGCCGGCGACACCGTACTTCCGGTGCGAATACCGATCACCGGCGAGCTCGACCTGCATACCTTCCGGCCGCAGGACCTCGGCGAACTCCTGCCGGCCTATGTCGGGGAATGCCGCCGCCTCGGCCGGCACGAAATCCGGATTATCCACGGCAAGGGCACCGGCACGCTGCGCCGCACCGTCCACGCCTGGCTCCGCTGCGCCCCGGGCATCGCCTCGTTCCGGCTGGCGGACGAATCGGCCGGTTCCTGGGGAGAGACGGTCGTGACCTTGCAACCATGAAACCGCGCCGCTGGTTCCTTCTTTTCTGCGCGCTCGCCGTTGCCGGGGCCGCGGCCCCGGAGCGACCGCTGATTCTGCTTTCGCTCGACGGATTCCGCTGGGACTACTGCGAAAAGTATCCGGACGAAACCCCGACCCTGCGGCGCCTGCGCGCCGAGGGCACGACCGCCCGCAGTCTGATTCCCGTCTTCCCGACCAACACGTTTCCCAACCACTACACGATCATCACGGGCCGTTACCCGGCGAAGCACGGGATCGTGAACAACGATTTCTTCGATCCGGACCTCGGAAAGATCTTCCACTACTTCCAGCCCGCGGCCGTGCAGGAATCGGTCTGGTGGGGCGCGGAGCCGATCTGGGTCACGGCCGAGCGTGCCGGGCTGAAAACCGCGGTCTCGTTCTGGGTCGGCTCCGAAGCCGAGATCAAGGGCCGCCGCCCGACTTTCTGGAAACGCTACGACTATTCCCAACCCTGGGAATCCCGGCTCGAGGAAATCGCCGGCTGGCTCACGCGCCCCGCCGGCGAACGCGTTTCCTTCCTCGCCCTGTACCTCGAGGAAACCAACAGCGCGGGCCACACGCACGGCCCGGACGATCCGGCCACCGCCGCCGCCGTCCGCCTCGTCGACGGCCGCATCGCCGAATTGCTCGCGCGCCTGCACGCCGCGGGCATCGCCCCCGACCTCGTCGTCGTCTCCGACCACGGCATGACCGCGACCAGCGCCGAGCGGGTCGTGATCCTCGACGACTACATCGACCGCGACCGCGTGCAGCTCGACGCCGACGGCAGCGTCGTTTCGCTGCGGCCGCTGGACGGCGACGTCGAGGCGTTGCACGCGCGGCTCACCCGCGTGCCCCGCGCCCGGGTCTATCGCGCCGCGGATCTGCCGGCGCATTTCCGGCTCCGTGACAATCCGCGGATCGCCCCGCTCTGGATTCTGCCGGAAGAGGGCTGGCACGTGGAAACCCGGGCCAATTTCGAGCGGCTCAAAAAACGCTACGCCGCCCGCGGGTACCTCGGCGGCGACCATGGCTACGATCCGGCGCTGCCCTCGATGCACGGATTTTTCCTCGCGCATGGACCGTCGTTCGCGCGCGGCGTCACGCTGCCGGCCTTCGAAAACGTCAATGTCTACGCGTTGTTGTGCGCGGTGCTGGGACTGACGCCCGCGGAGCACGACGGCGATGCGGCCGTGACCCGCGCCGCGCTGCGGTCGGAATCGCGCTGACCCCGCGCGGGAATTTTCGGCGGCCGAGTGCAACTTTCCGGCGGGCCGCGGGTTTTTCCGTCAATCAACGGAAACACCGCATGAAAACTTCCACCGTCCTCCCTGCCCTTGCCCTCGTTGCCGCCGCCGCCACCGCGGCCGGTCTCGCCGCCGGCGTGGCCGCGCTGCCGGCCTTCGGCGCCTTCACCGTCGCCATGATCGCGCTGCTCGGCGCCCACGACTACGCGCCCCGCCAAGCCTACACGCGGCGCATCGCGGCCGAGACGAGCGCCGAAACGCGGCCGCTCGCCGCCTGACCGGAGCGCGCCGCGCCGACTTCGCCTTGAACCCGCATTCTTCCTGCCAACTCTCACCGTCATGAATCCGCCCCTTCTTTCCACGCAGATGCACCAAATCGACTACAAGATCCACGGCGACGATATGCAGTTCGTCGAAGTGGAGCTCGATCCGCAGGAGGCCGTCGTGGCCGAAGCCGGCGGCATGATGTTCATGGACGACGGGATCGCGATGGAGACGGTCTTCGGCGACGGCTCCCAGAAAACGTCCGGCTTCATGGGCGCGTTGCTCGGGGCCGGCAAACGCCTGCTCACCGGCGAATCGCTGTTCATGACGGTGTTCTTCAACCAAGGCGCCGGCAAACGCCGCGTCGCGTTCGGCGCCCCGTATCCCGGGAAAATCATTCCCGTGCATCTGGCCGACCTCGGCGGCGAACTGATCGCGCAGAAGGATTCCTTCCTCTGCGCCGCCAAGGGCGTGAGCGTCGGCATCGCATTCCAACGCAAACTCGGCGCCGGTCTCTTCGGCGGCGAAGGCTTCATCATGCAACGGCTCACCGGCGACGGCTGGGCCTTCATCCATGCCGGCGGCACGCTCTACGAACGCACGCTGGCTCCCGGGGAAATCCTGCGCGTCGACACCGGCTGCATCGTCGCCTTCCAGCCGACGGTCGACTACGACATCCAGATGGTCGGCGGCATCAAGACCGCGCTCTTCGGCGGCGAAGGCCTGTTCTTCGCGACCCTGCGCGGTCCGGGCAAGATCTGGCTGCAGTCGTTGCCCTTCTCGCGCCTCGCCGGCCGGATCATTGCGGCGGCGCCGCAGACCGGCCGCGGCGGCCGCGAAGAAGGTTCGCTGCTGGGCGGCCTCGGCCGCCGGCTCGACGGCGACAATTCCTGATCCGGGATCATGCGGTTGCGCGTTGAGAGATGAGGGTTGAGAGATCGATCCGTCGCGGCACGGAAAACGCAACCGCAGCACGGTACGTTCGAGACCGAACGGTTTTGCTCTCAACTCTCAACCAAGCCCACTCAACTGCATGAGTTCGGCTGAGCGGGCCGGCGCGGTGCCGTCCATCCCGCCGCCGGACCGGCGATCACGACCGGATTGAGTCCGGCGCGGGCGGCCGCCTTGCTGCGCCGCATGAAGCTCGCTCTCACCTACGGCTCGTTGATGGCGTTTGCCGGCGCCGTGCTCACTCTCCTGATGTTTTTCGCCGGGCTGCACGACGACACGGCCAAATTGAAGTCGGCGCAATGGGTCGGAATGGTCGGCGGGATCGCCATCGGCGTCGCCTCGCTGGCGCTCGCGATGAAGGAAAAACGCCGCACCTACACCACCGAAGAAGATTGGGGTTACGGCAATGCGCTCGGCGCCGGCGTGCTGACGGGCCTCGTGGGGGCCTTGCTCGGAGCCGTTTTCGCCTATCTCTATTTTGCCATCATCAATCCCGGCCTGAGCGATCTCATGGTCCAGGCGCAGATCGACGCCATGATCGAAGCGGGCCTGCCGGCCGCCAAAGCCGAAGAAACGGAACCGATGATGCGGAAGTGGATGTCGCCGCCCGCGATGACGGTTTTCCAGGCCATCTTCGGCTTCATCTGGTCGGTTGGCCTTTCGCTGCTCATCGCGATCTTCTACCGCCAACGCCCGGAACTGCCGAACCCGGCGTCGGCGGCCAACTGAGCGAATCGTCAGAGCACCCGCGGCGGCCACGACCGGGAACCGGCCGCGGCCGGCAAGGATTTTTCCACGGGCAGCGAAATGCCCCGCGTGCGGACCGTGCGGTTCTGCACGCCTTTGAATTCACCGTCGGTGCGGAAGCTCATTTCGCGCATGCCCTCGACCTTCTCGAGCCGCGCGCGCACCTCGGCGGGCATGGCCTTGCGTTCCGCTTCACCCGTGGCGGGGCCCGAGAAAACGACTTTGCCGTCGCGGTCCTTCGCCACGACCGATTTGACGCCCTCGCGCACCGTCAGCTCGAGGGAACCCTGGTCGTCGTTGAAATTCAGGGTGCTGTTGCCGGTGTTGATGGCGATGACGCGGAAGCCCGGGCCCTCGCCGCGCGCAATCTCTTCGCGGACCGTGCCGGCCGCGTGCGAACGTTTCAGCAAGCCAAGCACGCGATCGACCTCGCCGCGGTCCGCCGCGGAATTCGGGCGGCCGTCTTCCGACGCGGGGACGCCGACAAAATTGAAGGTCTTGGCACCTCCCTCCGACCAAGCCGCGGTCTTCGGCATTTCCCGTTGGCCCAACTTCACCTTGGCGGTGGCGGATTTGCCGCCGCGCAGGTAGGTGAACGTCACTTCGTCGCCCGCCTTTTTGCCGCGGATCAGCACGGCCAGTTGCCGCGTCTCGATCAAAATCTGGTCGTCGAGTTTCACGAGGATATCGTGGACCGCGAGGACCCCGGCGGCCGCGCTTTGCGGCACAATATGGTTCACGACGAGCCCGGTGCCTTCGGCGAGACCGAGTTGGGCCGCGAGCGCTCCGGCCACCGGCCCGGTCTCGACGCCGAGAAAGGTGACCTGCTCCAGTTCCATTTTGCCGTCCCCCGCCACGCGGGCCTCGATCACGGTCAGGAGTTCGCGTTCCGGGCCGGAGAGCACCCGGAGTTCGCGCCGCTCCGCCGGCAGAGGGGACTTGGGTGCGGGGGCATCGGCCGCGGCCAAGGCGCCGACGCCGAGGGCAAACAGGGCCGCCATCAAAGTGAGCGGGCGGAGTTTCAAAAGGGAGGGAAGCATAGGAGGAGGAGGTTGGATTATTGGAAAACGACCGGCACCACGCGGACCTCTTCGCGCGGCACGGTCCAAGTGAGGGAAGCATTCGTCCGCGGATCGCTCCACGTGATCGTATCCACAAAAGTCCAACGCTCGCGCCGGGCCGGCGTGCCGTCGTCGAGCGTCACCAAGCCTTCGTCGCGGGCGCGCACGAGGAGGTTTTCCGCGGCGACGGGACGCAGGGCGCCCCCGGCCAGGACCGCGCCGGTTCCCCGCGCCGGCGCGGGCCGGCCCGGTTGCCAGACCATGAGAGCGGCGGCGGCGGCAGCCGGCAGGACGAAACTCCAGAGCCAGCGCCAATCGGCCGGCGCGGCCGGCGGCGGCGCCGCCGTGGCCAACTCGCCCTCCAACCGCGCCCAAAGGCGGTCGGTAACGGGTGCCGGTCGCAGGCGGCGCAGTTCCGCTTCGAGATCTTTCAGTTCGTCATCCATGGCAATCGGCAGGGGTCAGTTCCCGACGCAGGGCGGCAAGGGCGTAACGGTAGCGGGACGCCGCCGTGTTGGGCGAAAGCCCGAGTTCGCCGCCGATTTGGTCGAAGGTGAGCTCCGCCCAGATCTTGAGCACGAGCACTTCGCGTTGCTCCGCCGGCAGGCGACCCAGGGCATCCTCGAGCGCGAGCCGACGGTCGTCCGCCTCCAAGGCAGAAACGAACTCCGCCGTCGGCTCCCCGGCCCCGACGAGCGAGAAATCTTCGCGGCGCGTCCGCCGGTCTTCGCCGCGCGCCCGATCCAAAGCGGCGCGCCGGATCGAAGTGACGAGCAGCGCCATCGGGTCGCCGGGCAGGTGGCGTTGATGCCGCCAGAAACGGACAAATGCATCTTGGACGATGTCCTCGGCATCGGCCGCCGACCGCGTCCATTGCCGGGCGCAGAGCAACAGCTTCGGGCCGTGGGACTGAAACCAATGCTGCCAAGTGTCATGTGCGGGCAATTCCTCCATGCGGGCTGATACGGGATCGTGATGCCAAGGAAGCGCCGGCGGCGACGTGCTTTGTCTACCGTTGGACCAAAAGTGCCCTTTTCCGCCCCGGCCGCCGGATCCGGGCAATAAAAAGGGGCCCGGATTGCTCCGGACCCCTGTTCAGGTTATCTGCTCTTCGGCTTAGTTGAGGCCGAGGAGCCGCTTCCAGTTGATGCGATACTCCAAGGTCGCGATGCCCAGCAGTCCGAGGACGCTGGCAAAGCCGATCAGGGAATCCGCAGTAACCGAGGAACGGAAAGAAAGCACGAGGGCGGCGGCGGCAATCGTGCCGGAGGTAACCGCAAGGAGGATGTTCTTATTCATAGTTTCGTTTGGTTTGCCGAACCACAATTGGTCCGACGCACCTAGTATAGGCCCAAAACGAAATAGTTGAAATCGAACTTCCCTATCGTATGTATCGTTTTTGCCTATGGAACTGTACCAACTGCGTTACTTCGTTGCCGTCGCTGAGACGCATAACTTCACCCGTGCCGCGGAACGTTCCAACGTATCTCAGCCCTCTCTAAGCCAGCAGATTATAAATCTCGAAGCCGAGGTCGGGCACAAGCTGTTCCACCGTCTCGGGCGCAAGGCCGTGCTGACCGAGGCCGGCACGGCGTTCTTGCAACGGGCGAAACGCATTCTCTTCGAAGTCGAAAACGCCGCCCGCGAGTTGAGCGATCATCCGAGCCTAGGCCGAAGGATCACGGTCGGTGCGGTTCAAACCGTTATGCCCTATCTGGTTACTCCGTTCCTCGCGGAATGCCGAAATCATCATCCGAATCTTCTGATCGATGCCCGCGAGGATTTCCGCTCCGACCTCATCCGCGCGGTGGTCGACGGCGATCTCGACCTTGCGGTAGTCCCGTTGCCTGTGGTGGAGCACCGCGTTTCAATCGAGCCCTTGCTCACCGAGCCGTTGCTCCTCGTTGTGGGAAAAGAGCATCCCTTCGCGCTCCGCAGCGAGATCAGCATTCAGGATCTCGCGGCGGAGACCTTTGTCTCGCTCGGTGACTCAAGCGCCCTGAGCGCGCAGATCCGCAGCTTCTTCGGGGACCAAAAATTCCAGCCGCGCATCGGTATCCGTTGCGCGCAAGTGGCGACCCTGAAGCTGTTTGTCGCCCAGGGCTCGGGCATCTCGATCTTGCCGGAATTGGCCCGCACACCGGACGACCGCGACGCGCTGACCTACCTGCGTCTCACCGGCAGCCTGCCGACCCGCCAATTGGTGGTGATTCGGCATCTGCAACGCTACCAAAGCCGCGGTGCCGAGCAGTTCCTGACGCATTTCCGGGAGTACGTGAAAGCCCGGGAAGCCGCCGCGAGCGCGAATCCGGCCTGATTCAGCCGCGGCAAATCCGACCGCGGGCCGGACCGCCGGTTGCGCTTTGGAGCAAAAGCCCAACTCTCCGCTCTCCATGTCCGCGCCGCTCCAGCACCACGCCCTCTCGCCGGCCCGCGAGCGGGCGACGCTGCTGACCTTGGCGGCCGTCCAGTTCACGCACGTCATGGATTTCATGATCATGATGCCGCTCGGCTCGCAGCTGATGGCGGTCTTCAACATCGGTCCGGCGCAATTCACCTACTTGGTCGCGTCCTACGGCATCGCCGCAGCCTTCGCCGGTTTGGCCGGCGGCTTCTTCCTCGATCGCTTCGACCGCAAACGCTCCCTCGTCGTCCTCTTCGCGGGCTTCGGCCTCGCCACCCTCGCCTGCACCCTGGCTCCGACCCACCACACGCTGATGCTCGCGCGCATCGCCGCCGGCGCCTTCGGCGGTCTCGCCGGCTCCATGGTCGGCGCGATGGTCGGCGACATCATCCCGCCGGAACGCCGCGGCCGGGCCATGGGGATCGTGATGTCGGCCTTTCCCCTGGCCTCCGTACTCGGTGTGCCCCTCGGGCTCGTGCTCGCCGGCAAATTCGGCTGGCACGCGCCGTTTTTCCTGCTGGTCGGTTTCGTCGCCGTCATTCTCGGCGTCGCGATCGCGACCCTTCCGCCGATCCGCACCGCGGTGCAGGACCACCGCCCGATCCGGCAAATGCGGGAAATCATGTCGCACGGCATCCACCTCCGCGCCTTCGCCCTCGGCGCGGTGCTCGTCATGGCCGGCGGCATTCTCATCCCGTTCATCGCGCCTTCGTTCGTTGCCAACGTCGGGCTCAACGAGGCCGTGCAGTTGCCGATCACCTACGCCGTCGGCGGTCTCGCCACCGCGCTGAGCACGCCGTTGGTCGGCTGGCTTTGCGACCGGATGGACCGGCTGAAACTGCTCGTGTTCATCTCGATCGGCGCCATCGGCACCGTGCTGGTCATCACGCGGCTCGGCCCGGCCTCGGTCGCAACGGCATCGATCGTGATGGCGCTGTTTATGGTGACGATGTCGGGCCGTTTCTCCCCGGCCATGACGATGATCACCAACGCCGTGGAGGCCCGCTACCGCGGCGGTTTCATGAGCGTGAACGCCGCGCTGCAACAGGCGGCGAGCGCGAGCGCCAACGTCCTCGCGGGCGTCTTCGTCACGCGCACGCCCGGCGGTCAACTCGCCGGCCTGCCGCAACTCGGCTACGCGGCGATCGGTTTCTTCGTGCTCACCGCCTTGCTGGCCGCGGAACTCCGGGCGGCCGCGCCGCACGTGGCGAGCAACCCCGCCCGGCCGCCAGCGGCGCCGTGACGTTGCACTGCGTTCCGCCGCCGCCACAGTTTTCCGCGTGTCTTCCGTTTCCGCTCCCGCCCTTTCGCCGTCGCCCACGCCCGTCCCGGTGCGCCCGGAACTGCTCGCGCCCGCCGGCGATTGGGAATGCGCCAAAGCCGCGGTCGAAAACGGCGCCGACGCGATCTACTTCGGCCTCGAGCGTTTCAACGCGCGGATGCGCGCGAAGAACTTCACCCAGGCGGACCTGCCGGCGCTGATGGAGTTTTTGCACCGCCGCGGTGTGCGCGGCTACGTCACCTTCAACACCCTCGTCTTCACGCCCGAGTTGGCCGACGCCGCGGACTACCTGCGCACCATCATCGCCGCGGGCGTGGATGCGGCGATCGTGCAGGACGTCGGCATCTGCCGGATGATCCGCGCGCTCTCGCCGGATTTCCCGATCCACACCTCGACGCAGATGACGGTCACGAGCGCGGCCGGCGTGGACTTTGCCCGCGAGCTCGGGGCGCAACTGGTCGTGCTCGCGCGCGAGAACTCCATCGCCGAAATCGAAAAAATCCAGGCCGCGCAAAAAACGGCTCCCGTGGCGCTGCCGCTGGAAGTCTTCGTGCACGGCGCGCTCTGCGTCGCCTATTCCGGCCAGTGCCTGACGAGCGAATCGCTCGGCGGCCGTTCGGCGAACCGCGGCGAATGCGCCCAAGCCTGCCGCCTGCCCTACGACCTGATCGCCGACGGCCGCCAGATCGATCTCGGCGACCGCCGCTATCTGCTCAGCCCGCAGGATCTCGCCGGCATCGACGTGCTCCCGGAGCTCGTGCGCGCCGGCGTGGCTTCGCTTAAAATCGAAGGTCGCCTGAAAGCGCCCGAATACGTCGCCAGCATCACCCGCGTGTATCGGCAGGCCTTGGACAAGCTCGCCGGACCGCGGGCGACCGACCGCGAGGCAAAGGGAGACGCCGCGGCCGATCCCGCCCGCTACGAACTGCAGATGGCATTTTCCCGCGGGCTCTACACGGGTTGGTTCCGCGGCATCCACAACCAGGAACTCGCGCACGCGCGCTTCGGCACCAAGCGCGGCGTCTTCCTCGGCGAAATCGCCGCGGTGGCCAACGAATCCGTCACCCTGAAACTCGCCGCGCCGCTGAAGCCCGGCGACGGCATCGTCTTCGACGCCGGCAAGCCCGAAGAGAAAGAGGAAGGCGGCCGCGTCTATCAGGTCGAGCCGCGCGGCGGGGCGGGCGGCGAGACGACGCTGCGCTTCGGCCAGGGCGACATCGACTGGCGCCGCGTGCGGGTCGGCCAATGGCTTTGGAAGACCAACGACCCCGCGCTCGACCGCGAACTGCGCGGTACCTTCGAGGGCGAGCAGATCCGTTTCCAGCGGCCCGTCGACCTCGAGATCCACGGTCGCGCGGGCACGCCGCTGACGCTGATCGCGAGCGATGGCGAGGGCCATGTGGCGAAGGTCGAGTCGGCCGTGCCGCTCGCGGCGGCGGAGAAGCAGCCGCTTTCCGCGGAACGACTGCGCGAGCAACTCGGGCGGCTCGGCGGTACGCCGTTCCGCCTGGGCAAACTGGAATCGCACCTCGAGGGCGCGGTGATTTTGCCGGTCAGCGAACTCAACCGCCTGCGCCGCGAAGCCGCGGCGACCCTGGAACGGCTGCGCGCGCAGCCCAAGCGCTGGCAGCTGCGGGAATCGTTCGCGGCGCCGGATTTCCGGGCGGCTCCGCCGCCGGAACGGGCGCCCGAGCTGATCGCGGTCATCCGGCTGCTCGAACAATTGGACGCGGCCTGGGCGGCCGGGGTGCGGACGATCTACTGCGAATTCGAAAACCCGAAACACTACCGCGACGCCGTCGCGCGCTTCCGGGAATTGCAACCGCAGGATCCGGCGGCCGCGGCGACGATCTGGGTGGCGGCGCCGCGCATCTTCAAGCCGGGCGAGGAGTGGATCCTCAAACAGGTGCGTTCGTCCGAAGCCGACGGCTACCTCGTGCGCAACCACGACCACCTCGCGTTTTTCGCGGGCGACCGGAAGCGCGGCGACTTCTCGCTCAACGTGGCGAATCCGTGGACGGCGGCGTATTACCTCCAGCGTTACGGCCTCGAGCGCGTGACGGCCAGCTACGACCTCAACATCGGCCAATTGGAAGCGTTGCTGCAGGCGGCGCCGGGGACGTGGTTCGACCTGACGATCCACCAGCACATGCCGATGTTCCATATGGAGCACTGCGTGTTTTGCGCGTTTCTGTCCTCGGGCAAGGACTACCGCGACTGCGGCCGGCCCTGCGACAAACACCGCGTGGCGCTGCGCGACCGCGTGGGGGCCGAGCTGCCGCTCAAGGCGGACGCCGGTTGCCGCAACACGGTTTTCAACAACCGCGCCCAGACCGGCGCCGAATACGCCGCGCGGCTGGTCGAGCTCGGGGCGCGCAGTTTCCGCGTGGAATTCGTGAACGAACCGGCCGAGGAAATGACGCGCACCCTGGGCCGCTACGCGCAATTGCTGCGCGGCGAGATTTCCGGGGACGAACTGTGGCGGGAACTGAAGCTGATCAACCAGCTCGGCGTGACGCGCGGCCAGATGGAGACCGCGGCGCAGGTGATCCGGCGGAAAACGTGAACCGGCGCCGCGCAGCGGGGCGCGCGGCGCGGTTCTGGGTTCTGGGTTTTGGGTTCTGGGTTCTGGGTTCGGGAACGGGGTTTGGAGTTCGGAGTTCGGGGTTCGGAGTTTGGAGTTGGCGGCTAGCGGCTGGCATTTGGGAGGCGGGGCGTTTCTTGTGTCGAACTTGCGGGCAAATGCCTCTAGCCCTCCGCCCTTTGCCAAACCCTCTCATGCCGCTAAACCCTGCGACCGCACCTGCCGCCGCCGCCCCGACCCCGGGAAAGCTCACCGATCTTGAGATCAAGGACGCGCACCTGATTTTCGAATCCGTCTGGCGCGACTTGGTGGCGAAGGTAGGCTTGGAGCACCTGCGGTTTCCCAAGGAAATCATTCTGCTCGGCGGCGCGCCGGGCGCCGGCAAGGGCACCAACACGGCCTTCATCACGAAAACCCGGGGCCTCACCTGCCCGCCCATCGTGATCAGTGCGCTGCTCGATACGCCCGAAGCCAAGGCGCTGAAGGATGCGGGCAACATGGTCGGCGACCGCGAGGTCGTCGGTTTGCTGCTCCGGCAATTGCTGAAACGGCAATATCAGGACGGCGTCATCCTCGACGGTTTCCCGCGCACCAATGTGCAGGTCGAGTGCCTCAAGCTGCTCGTGGACAAAATGCACATGCTGCGCCGCGAGTTTTACCACACGCCGCTCAGCATCCATTTCCGCCAGCCGACGATCCACATCATGGTGCTCTTCGTCGACGAGAAGGAATCGATCGCGCGCCAACTGAAGCGCGGCCGCGAAACCAAGGTGCACAACGAGGAAGTCGCGCGCACGGGCATCGGCGAGCTCTGGGAAGACCGCCCGACGGACCACGACGAAACCCTGGCGCGCCGGCGCTACCGTGTCTTCAAGGAACAGACTTGGGACGCGCTGCAGTCGCTGAAGGAAATCTTCCACTACCACTTCATCAACGCGCAGGGCCCGATCGAAGAGGTGGAGCGCAATATCCTTCACGAACTCGAATACCAGAGCACGCTCGAGCTCGATCCCCGCACGGTGGACCGGTTGCGCGGCGTGCCGGTGGCGAGCGAGATCATCGTCGGCGCCCGGCAGGAAATGGTCCGCCGGCTCGACTCCTACGAATTGGAACACCGCGAGCAGTTCGCGACGGTCGTCACCTTCATCGAAAAGAAGATGATTCCGATCGTGATCCGGCACGCGATCTCGGGCGTGGCGTTGATCAATACCGAAGATCCGGTGCTCGAGGATCCGATGTCGCTGGCCATGCTGATCGACGTGTTTTCCGAGCGCGGCTACCACGCCGTCGTCGACATCCACAAAATCGAGATCCCGGAGAAGGTCGACCTCGCCACCGGCGCGATCAAGTGCCGCACGAAAAAGGTCTACCGGATCCAGATCCGTTTCCAGGGCTCGGAAATCCGCCGCGGCTAAAGCCGCGGCGGTTCGGAGTTCGAAGTTCGGGGTTCGGAGTTGCGGAGGCGAAGAACCGCGCTCCGGGTTTTGAGTTTTGGTTTTTGGGTTTGGGGTTGCGGCCGGATCAATCCGCAACCCGCAATCCGCGATCCGCAATTGCTCCCCCGGCTCCGGTTTCCGAATTCCGGTTTCCGGTCTTATACCTCACTCGTACCGCAGTGCCTCGATGGGATCGAGGGAGGCGGCTTTCCAGGCGGGATAGAAGCCGAAGCCGATGCCGATGGCGGAGCACACGAGCAGGCCGGCGATGGTCCAGCCCCATGGGAAAACCGCGGAGGCGTTGAGCACCATCGCGCCGATATTGCCGCCGACGATGCCGCAGATGACGCCGGCCAGGCCGCCCGCGAGCGAGAGCACGACGGCCTCGATCAGGAACTGCATGAGGATGTTTTTCTTTTTCGCGCCGATGCTTTTCCGGATGCCGATCTCCTTGGTGCGTTCCGTGACGCTCACGAGCATGATGTTCATGACGCCGACGCCGGACGCGAGGAGCGCGATGGCACTGATCACGAAGGCGCCGATGGCGACGACGCCGGCGATGTTGTTGAAGGCTTCGATGAGCGATTCGTTGGAGAAGACTTCGAAGTCGTTGGGAAACTCGGGTTCGAGACTGCGGACGAGCCGCATGGCACCGATCGCCTGGTCCTGCGTGCCGGCCAGCGATTCCTGGTCGCGCGCCTGCACGTTGATGCTGAGGGAACGGAAGGAACGGCCGTAGACCTCGAGGTACTGCGTGATCGGGGTGACGGCGTTGATATCGAGATTTTCGCCGAACGTCGTGCCCTTGGAGGCGAGCAGGCCGATGACGGTGTAGCTCTGGCCGTCGATGCGGACGAGGCGGCCGAGCGCTTCCTCGTTGGGAAAAAGGCGGTTCACGATGTCGGCGCCGATCAGCACGACGGCGCGGCCGAACTCGACGTCGTCGGCCTGGATGTTGCGGCCGGCGGAAATTTCGAAATTGCGGCTCGAGAGAAAATTCTCGTCGGAGCCGATCAGGCGCACGTTGGGGTTGGTTTTGCGGTCGAGGTAGCTGACGCGGCGGCCGGCGCGGCGCAGCGTGAGGCTGACCTCGGCGGAACCGCGCATCATTTCCTTGAAGCGGTCGGCCTGGGCGTAGGTGATGTCGCGGCGATTGCGAAAACGCGTCGACGGATCCGAGAAGTTGATCGCGGGAAATTTGGTGATCTGGAAACTGTTTGCGCCGAGCACATTCAGGCCGGACTCGATCGAGCCGCGCAGGCCGGTGATGACCGTCATGACGCCGATGACGGAGAACACGCCGACGGCGATGCCGAGCATCGTCAGCCCGGAGCGCAATTTGTTCGCCAGGAGCGACGAGAGCGCGAGCCGGAGGATTTCGTTGAAGAGCATCGGGAAAAGGCGGGACGGCGGCGCTGCGTCACTCGTAACGCAGCGCGACGACGGGGTCGAGTTTGCTCGCCTGCCACGCGGGGGCGAAGCCGCTGAAGATGCCGGTGAGCGCGGAGATGATAAGACCGACGGAGACGAGGCCGAGGGAGAACACGAGCGGGAAGGACGGCGCGACCACGGCGACGATCTGGGTGAGTCCGGCGGCGACGGCGAGACCGGCCAGCCCGCCGACGAAACAGATCGCCACGGCCTCGATGAGGAACTGGAGGAGAATGGTGCGGCGGCGGGCGCCGAGGGCCTTGCGGGTGCCGATCTCCTTGGTGCGTTCCTTCACGCTCACATAGGTGATGTTCATGATGCCGATGGCGCCGACGAAGAGCGCGAGGCCGGTGATGAAGAAGCCGGCGAGGGCGATGCCGTTTTTGATCGGATCGAGCTGCGAGCGGATCGTGCCCTGTTCGTTGAGTTCGAAATCGTCGCGTTGCTCCGGCGTAAGTTGGCGGAGGCGGCGCATGAGGCCGCGCAATTCGTCGCGCGCGGCGGCCATGCGGGTCGTGTCGACCTGGACGCGGACCTCGCCGTCCTCGCCCGTGCGGTAATAGCGGCGGAACGTCGTGAGCGGCATGGCGACCATCGAGTCCCAGCTGAAGAGCCCGAGGAAACTGCCCTGGCGGGCGGCGACGCCGACGATCTGGAAAATCTGGTCGCGGATCCGGATGTTCTGGCCGACGGCGTTTTCGCCGGGGAACAGCGCATCGGCGACATCGAAGCCGACGACGGCGACGTTGCGGCCGGTCTGGGCTTCGAAGTCGGAGAAGAAACGGCCTTCCTTGAGATCGGAACGGGTGATACGCGCGTAGTCGGCGGACGTGCCGAGGGTCCAGATGTTGTTCACGCGGTATTCGCCGCGGGAGACGTTGGTGCCGCGGCTGGCGGTGGGCACGGCGAGCTTGAGCGGACCGTCGGGATTGGCGGCGACCCAATCGTTGATCTGGCGCGCGTAGTCGTGGCGGATCGGGCGGCGGTTGCGGAAATTCCACCAATCGTCGACGTCGCGCCACGGCCATTTCGTGACGTAGAGGATGTCGTCGCCGAAACCGGAGAAGCTGCGGTCGACGCCGGCGTCGATGCCCTTGATCGCGGTGCCCATGAGCGTGACGGCGACGATGCCGATGATGACGCCGAGGGCCGTCAGGGCGGAGCGCAGCTTGTTCGCCCGGATCTGGGCGAACGCGATCCGGATGGATTCGAGGATCTCGATGTAAAACCGGCGCATGGGGGCTGGGAAAGGACTAAGGGACCAAAGGACGGATGCAGGGACCAAAGGACAAGGGACCAAGGGACGAAACGACCGCGGAAAAAGCGCGGATGCCCAAAGTGCGGAGGTCGTCTTGGTTCGGCGGATCGTAGTCCTTTGGTCCTTTTGTCCTTAGTCCTTTGGTCCCTTTCGGGTCCTTTGGTCTGTTGTCCCTTGGTCGCTTACACCCGGGCGTCGCTTTCGATCAGGCCGTCGCGGAGGCGGACGATGCGGCGCGAGTGGCGGGCGATGTCTTCCTCGTGGGTGACGACGATGAGGGTGTTGCCTTGGGCGTAGAGCTGCTCGAAGAGGTTCATGATCTCGACGCCGGTTTTGGAATCGAGATTTCCGGTGGGCTCGTCGGCGAGGATGATGGAAGGACGGGTGACGAGGGCGCGGGCGATGGCGACACGCTGGCGCTGGCCGCCGGAGAGTTCGTTGGGCTTGTGGTGGAGGCGGTCGCCGAGGCCGACGTTTTCGAGGGCGAGCCGGGCGCGTTCGAGCCGCTCGGATTTGGACACGCCGGCATAGATCAGCGGCAGCTCGACGTTGTGGAGCGCGTCGGAGCGCGGGAGCAGATTGAAGGTCTGGAAAACGAAACCGATCTCGCGGTTGCGGATGTCGGCGAGTTCGTCGTCGACCATGGTGGCGACGTTCTTGCCCGAGAACTCGTAGCGGCCGGCGGTCGGCGTATCGAGGCAGCCGAGCATGTTCATCAGCGTCGATTTGCCGGAACCGGAAGGTCCCATGATGGCGAGGTATTCGTTCCGGTGGATCCGGACGTTGACGCCGCGGAGGGCGTGGATCGTCTCGGCGCCCATCTTGTAGAGCTTGGTGACGCCCTCGATCTCGATGACGAGCGCGCCGGGCGGCCGGACGGGGCGGTTTTCCAACGCGGCGGCGGAAGGGGACGGGGTCATGTTACTTCTTCTCCTCGTCTTTCTTTTTCGGTTTTTCGAGGCGGACTTTCGCGCCGTCTTTGAGCGTGCGGGTAATGACGCTGAACGGACCGCTGACGACTTCGTCGCCGGCCTTGAGTCCCGCCTTGATCTCGAGATGCGAGGTGTCGCTGATGCCCGTCTCGACCGTGACCATTTTCACGGTCTCGCCCTGCTTGAGAAACACGACGCGCTGGAGGGCGTCGCGGTCGGCCTTCTCGCGCTCGCGCTGCTGCTTCTCGTTGACGGCGGCGGCGGCGCCTTCGCCCTGGTTTTCCTTGGACTTCTTCTCGCGGTCCTGGGAGAGCTGCTCGATCGTCTTGCTGCCCTCGCGGCTGCGGACGGTGACGGCCTGGATCGGCACGGCGACGACGCCTTCGACCGTCTTGGTCTCGATGTCGACGCTGGCGCTCATGCCCGGGCGGAGGGCGACGTCCTTGTCCGCGATGCTGATCTTCACCTGGAAATTCGTGACTTCCTCCTGCGTGTTGAGGCCCTGGGTTTTGGCGGCGGAGGCAATCTCGCGGACGGCGCCGGTGAATTTGCGGTTCGGATACGCGTCGATGCTGACGCGGGCCTTGTCGCCGACCTTGACGTTGACGACGTCGTTTTCGTTCACGTTGACGCGGACTTCCATGCGGCTGAGGTCGGCGACGCGCATGACTTCGGCGGCGTTGAATTGGCCGGTGGCGGCGACGCGCTCGCCGACTTCGGAGGTGCGGGAGCTGACGGTGCCGTCCATGGGCGAGAAGATCACCGTCTTCTCGAGCTGATCCTTGGCCTGGCTGAGCAGGCCTTCCTGGCGGCGGATCTGGGCGAGGGAATTTTCGAAGCCGGCCTGGGCGGCCTCGACGGAAGTCTTGCCGGCCGTGAGGTCGGAATCGGAAACGAGCTTTTTGGCAAACAGTTCCGAGGTGCGCTTGAGGTCTTCCTGCAGTTTCACGAGCTGGGCCTTGCTCTGCATCGAGGACGCGCGGGCGGCGGCGAGGTCGGCCTCGCGCTGGTCGAGCTGGTAGCGGTAGTTGTCCGGTTTGATCTTCACCAGCAGGTCGCCCTTCTTCACGACGGCGCCTTCGCGCAGGGGCAATTCGACGATCTCGCCGGAAACTTCGGGGGCGATCTTCACCTCGACCTCGGGCTGGATCTTGCCGGTGGCGTTGACCAATTGGGTGATCGTCTTGGTGACGGCTTTTTCGGCGGTGACGACGACGCTCTTGTCCGCGGACTTGGCCTTGAAGTAGGCGCCGCCCCCGAGGAGGGCGAGAACGAGGAGGCCGCCGACCACGTACCACACGGTACGGGACGATTTGGCGGCGGATTTGGCAGCGGGAGCGTTCATGGAAATCAGGAAAGTCGAAACGGGAACGGTGATCGGATGAAATCGGCAGGGCCGACGCAAGCGGCCCTTGGTTCCTCCCCGTCAAAGCGAAGTGGCCGGCCCCACAACGAGCCGGCCACACCCCACGACTGATGACTACGAACGGGCAGGAAGGAAACGACCGCGGCCGCCGCCGGGAACGAATTTGCTACCAAGTCCGCCCGGCCCGCGTCGAAACGCGGCAGGGTGGCGGTCGAAAAACGGCACGGTACGGCTGCGGACATGGCACAAAAACACGCCACGCCGGGCAAAGTTACAGACAAGTTTGGATAAACGGACTCGGGCCCGGTTGAACGGGGGCGCACGGGGGCGCGCGCGGTTTGGAATATGGAGTTTGGAGTTCGGAGTTGTCGCCGGGCGCGGGTTTTGGGTTTTGAGTTTTGGGTTGTGGGCGGGCGCGGGCATGGCGGTGCGATCTGGCAACCCTCCGACTGCCACCCACCGGCGGAATCAGCGTAGCGCAAACGGCAGCACGATCTGCCCGGGGGCGGCGGCGCGGCCGGCTTTGTCGGCGCCGGCCGCCGGCCCGCCGCCGAGCGGATTGCCCGCCAGATCCGCGAGCGCCGGGGCGACCACAATCTCGTAGTCGCCGGCCGCCCAAGGTTGCACGGGCATGAAGCGCCAGCGGCGCTCCTCGCCGCCGACGGAACTGTCGCCCGACACGATCTCGCCGCCGCGCCGGAGGCGGATCAGCCGCGTGGCCGGCTCGCGATCGAGCGGTTCGTCGAAAACGATTTCGAGCGGCAGGTATGAACCGGGCGGCGGCGGCCGCAGTTCCCAAGCCTCGGGATCCGAAGGCACGCGGTCCGGCGGCCCGACCCGGAAGCGCTTCTGCACCGCCGCGCGCACGGGCCGCCCGCCCGCATCCAACCACGACGGCAACACTTCCAACGTGTACGTTTCGCCCACCTTGAATCGGGCCGCGCCCGACGGCAGCGGCAGCGAGACCTGCGTCATGGTGGAGTTCCATTGCTCCGTTTCGGCCGGCCCGAGCCCGAGCGCGAGTTCGGCGCCGCCCGCACTGCGCAGGCGGACGTGACCGGCGGCCCCGCGCCGCATCGGGGCGGAGAAATGCAGCTCGAGCGCGCGGAGATTGGCGGGCAGCAAAGCCGCGGAGGGAAAAATCTGCGTAAGCGCGGCGCCCTCGTTCCGCTTCGCCGGGACTTCGTAGAACGAGTACACCGGCATGCGTCCGGACGCCCCGCCGCCGCCGCCGAAATTCGGGATCAGGCCGTTGCCCGGCAAACGCCAAGGCCGAAACTCGGCGCGGTACGGCACGCCGGGTTGCAGCGGCGCCAAGGTCTCGAACCGCACCTTCCGCCCTTCCACGCGCCATGTGCCCGGCACGAAGGCGGCGCCAAAACCCGGCGCCCCCGGATCCAATTCCCCTTCCGCAAACACCACGAACAGCTGCGCCCAAAGTTCCGGCGGCCACTCGGTGCGGACGAGGTCGTCGATCGAGTTTTTCCAGATGCCGTCCACTTCGACGACGGCCGAATCGGCCCCGATCGTCCACGTCACGGTGAACGGCTGCGCGCGCCCGGCTTGGGTCAACAGCAGCGTCGCCACGCCCCACCAGACCGCAGCCCGCCACGACCGGATTCGGCAGAAACCGGCCCCGCGGCGAAGAAGGAAAGAGGGGAAGTCCATGGCGGCGACCGGCCGCGCGACGCACGACCGGGGAAGCGGCAAGTTCGCGCGGGCCGCGGGCCCGGTCAAGGTCCGCGCTGCGCGGTTGCGTCGCCGGCCGGCGGGCGTTGTCGTCGCGCCTTCCCTGCCGTGAACGGATTCAGCCGCACCGCCGCCATTCTCTCCGCCATCGTGCTCGGCGCGCTGGTGCCGCAGGCGCACAGCCTCGCGTGGGCCATCCGTTGGCTGGTGATGGCGATGCTCTTCATCGTGTTTCTGCAAACCCGGTTTTCGCGGTCGGCCGTGACGCGGAGACACCTCGTGCTCTTCGCGACCAATCTCGCGCTCGGCTTCGCGGCCTGGGGCGGCGGCTGGCTCGTCGGCGGCCGGGAAATCGCGCTCGCTGCTTTCTTCTGCGGCATTACGCCGACGGCGATCGCGGCCCCGGTGATCATCAGTTTTCTGCGCGGGCGGGTGGATTACGTCGTGGCCGCCTTCGTGCTGACCAACGTCGGCGTCGCCGCGTTGCTCCCGTTGATTCTGCCGATCGTGCTCGGCCGCGCGACCCCCGAGGCCTTCGCGCAGGTGTTCGGGAGCGTCGGGCTCGTCGTCTTCGTGCCGATGGGCGCGGCGTGGCTGCTGCGGCTCGTCTATCCGGGGGCGGCGGCCTGGCCGCCGAAACTCCGCAACCTGTCCTTCGGCATGTGGGTGACGTCGATGTTTCTCATCACCGCCAACGCCTCCTACTTCCTGCGCGGCCACGCCGACACCCCGCTCGTGCTGCTGCTGCAGATCGCCGGCTCGTCGCTCGTGGTCTGCATCGTGAACTTCAGCGTCGGCCGGCTGATCGGCGGCCGGGAATTCGCGCGCGAGGCAAGCCAGGCGCTGGGACAGAAAAACACGACGTTCACCATCTATCTGGCACTGCTCTACGCCGGGCCGGTCGTCGCCCTCGGCCCGACCTGCTACGTCATCTGGCACAACCTGTGGAACTCGTGGCAGCTGCATCGCCAGCGGCCGGAACCGGCGCCGCCTGCCGCCGGGAGTTGAAGGTTGAAAGCTGAAAGTTGAAAGTCGGGCACAATCTGAGCTTGCCCCGATTTGACGGACACGGGTTGAGGCCAAACAAAGG
Source organism: Opitutia bacterium Tous-C1TDCM (assembly GCA_002288455.1). Lineage (GTDB taxonomy): Bacteria > Verrucomicrobiota > Verrucomicrobiia > Opitutales > Opitutaceae > ER46. The sequence goes on along the minus strand of NEUS01000037.1, from coordinate 76 downwards.
ACTCAACGATGACAAAGCAGCAGCAGCAGAAGGAAGCCGGGGCGAAGCCCCGGCCCTATGACGAGGCGTTCAAGGC
>NEUS01000036.1 GCA_002288455.1 Opitutia bacterium Tous-C1TDCM | reverse complement strand
TCGTCGCCGAACTCGTACTTCACGACCTGGTCGAACTCCATGCCGCGGCCGCGGAAGGCGGAACGGTATTCGCCGCTGAGCACGTTTTCCACCGCATGGCGCACGCGCCATTCGAGCTGGCGCAGAAGGGCCAGCGGCGAAGCGGCGGGAGGCGGGGAAGCGACGGCGGAAGGCATCGGAAAACGCGGCGCGCGGCGGCGCGGGCGATTTACTGGGCGGGCACCGGCGTGCGTTCGACGACTTGGGCGACGATCTTGTCGGCGGAGATTTCCTCGGCCTCGGCCTCGTAGGTGAGACCGATGCGGTGGCGGAGGACATCGGCGGCGAGATCCTGGATCAGGGCCGGCGAGACGTAGTCCTGGCCGCGGAGCCAGGCGAGGGCGCGGCCGGATTGGTAAAGGGCGAGCGAGGCGCGCGGCGAGGCGCCGAAATTGAGATAGCGTTTCTGCGGGCCGCCGCGTTCCGCGAGGGCGCGCGTGCCGCGGACCAGGGAGAGGATGTAGCCTTGGACGGCGGGCGAGACGTGGATCGCGTCGACCTGTGTGCGCAGACCGAGCAGTTCCTCGCCGCTGGAGGCGGGGACGAGCGACGGCTGTTTCGTGACCTGGCCCCAGCGGCTCATCATCGAGGATTCTTCCTCGGCGGTGGGGTAGTCGACGATGAGCTTGAAGAGGAAGCGGTCCGTCTGGGCCTCGGGCAACGGATAGGTGCCTTCCTGCTCGACGGGATTTTGCGTGGCCATGACGAAGAACGGCCGCGGCAGCGGATGCGTTTGTCCGCCGATCGTGACCTGGCGTTCCTGCATGCCTTCGAGCAGGGCGCTCTGGACCTTGGCGGGGGCGCGGTTGATTTCGTCGGCGAGCACGAGATTGGCGAAGATGGGGCCGCGGTGGGCGGTGAACTCGCCGTTCTTCGGCTGGAAGATCATGGTGCCGACGACGTCGCTGGGCAGCAGGTCGGGCGTGAACTGCACGCGTTCGAATTGCACGCCGAGGGCGGTGCCGAGCGATTTGATGAGGAGGGTTTTCGCGAGGCCGGGCATGCCTTCGAGGAGGACGTGGCCGTTGGCGAGGAGGGCCACGAGCAGGCGTTCGACCACGGCATCCTGGCCGATCACGGCCTTGCCAATTTCAGCGCGGAGTTTCTGGGACCAAGCGGGACCTGTCAGCATGAGAACAAGTGGGAGGGACGTGGGTTGAAGCGGAAAAGAGAAACGCGCCGCGGGCCGCAGCGCAAGGGGCGGTTTGACTCGGGGACCGCCGATAAGTTTCCCTGCGAGGAAACGCGGCGCCCATGGCTTTACCACCCCAAATCGAATCCCGTCTGGCTGCGCTCGGCACCGGTGCGGCCGACGTCGACGAACGCTTTGTGCGCGGCACGGGCCCCGGCGGGCAGAAGATCAACAAAACGAGTTCGACCGTGGCGCTGCGGCATCGGCCGACGGGGATCGAGGTGCGTTGCCAGCAGGAGCGGTCGCAGGCGGCCAACCGGTTGCAGGCGTGGCAGGAGTTGTGCGGCCGGCTCGAGGCGCAGGTGCGCACGGCCAAGGCGGCGGCGGTCGACGAGCGGGAAACGGAGCGGCGGCGGAACCGGCAGAAGAGCCGCGGGCAAAAGGTCCGGATGATCGAGACGAAGAAGCACCGCGCGAAACACAAGGCGCGGCGCGGACGCGTGCAGGATTGGTGAAGCGGGAATTGCGGCGGCGGCGCGCGGACGGAATAGGCCCGGGCTGAAGCGCCGGGCTACGGCGCGCGCGTTCGCGTTGCGCGTCGGGTCAGAAGGTGCCCTTGACGCCGAGGGTGAGTTGGACGCCGGTGGTCAGGACTTGGGAGACGCGGGCGTAGGCCGGCGTTTGCGAACCGAAGCGGAGCAGCGTCTCCGGAACGTCGAAGAGATTCTGCGCGCTGGCGTAGAGGAAGAGGTTCGCCCGGAGCTGGTAGTCGACGTTCACGTCGAGGCGGGTGCGCGCCTTGGAATACTCGTAGGCGTCGGGGCCGAGGGCGGCCACGCGGCCGAGGCGTTGTTCGCCGCGGTAATTCCACTTGAGCATGACGCTGAAGGGCCGGCGGGAAAAATCGAAGCCCCAGTTGGCGCTCTCCGGGATGAAGCCGCTGAAGTCGGAATCGCGGCCGCCCTGGAGTTTCAATTTCGTGCCGTTGGCGAAGACGCTGAAATGACGGCCCCACGTGCCGAGGGGGCGGAGCGAGTGGCGGGCGTTGAACTCGATGCCGTCGACGCGCGCGGTGCCGGGGACATTGAAGGCCGTCGTGATCTGCCAGCCGACGTAGCGCGGATCGAGCTCGAGCAACTCGAGGTCGGCGGCGGTGGCGACCTTCACGGCGTTGCCGAAGAAATCGCGGATCTCTTTGCGGAACGCGCCGACGCTGAACAGGCCGCCCTGCGGCGTGTAGTATTCGAGGGAGAGGTCGTAGTTGTCGCCCGTCCATGGCCGGAGGCCGGTGTTGCGCGTGGTGATGCGCCCGGGGATCTGGTTGGGGTCGGGGGTGGAGTTGCCGAAGTCGGTTTCGTCGACGGTGGTATTGGGGACGATGCTGGAGAAATCGGGGCGGCCGTAGGTCTTGGCGTAGGCGGCGCGGGCGAGGAGGTTTTCGCGGATCTGCCAGGTGAGGTGCAGGCTCGGGTAGGTGCCGTCGTAGGTGCGCGAGGCCTGGGTGCCGCGCTCTTGGCGCGTGACGGCGAGTTCCTGCAAGGATCCGACGGCCCCGGCCTCGGGGCGGCGGATGCGGGCGCCGGCGGCGGTGCGGGCGAAGGTGCCGTCGGCGTTGCGCACCCAGACGGCGTTGGGTTCGTTGCGGACGCCCTGGCCGGCGGCATCGGTGCGTTCATAGCGGAGGCCGGTCAGAACTTTCAGGCGGTTGCGGAAAAGTCCGAGCTCGGCCTGCAGGTAGCCGGCGGTCACGTCCTCCTGCAGCCACTCGGAGTTGTTGAGACGGAAGAGTTCCTCGGCGGTCGCCTGCGCGGCGGTCTTGAAAAAGAGGTTCGGGTTGGCCTGGAACGCGCGGAGGGCGTTGGCCGTGGAGACGAAGGGCAGATTCCGAAAGCCGAAATTTTCCGGCTGGTTCACGTAGACGGTGTTGCGGAACAGCGCGGGCGAATCGGGCGTCGCGGGGTTTCCGTCGGGGCCGTTGTAGTTCCAGTTGATGCTCTCGCGGCGGACATCGCGGGTTTGCTCGCGGCGCAGGCCGCCGACTTGGAACGCGGCGGGGAACGACAGGGCCGGCAGGGTTTTCCGCACATCCAATTTGCCGTTGGCGAGACCGTCGCGGATGACGCGGGGCGTGGAAGTGGCGGAGTTGACCTGGTAGTTGTCGAGGTTGGCGAGGTCGAAGGGCCGCCCGGCGTTGTCGAAGACTTGGATCGACTGCGGGCGGACGTCGTCGATCCCTGCGAAGCTCACGCGGACCGGCACACGGTTGACGATGACGAGCGCGCGGAAACGCCCGTGGATGGTGTCCTGGTAGCCGCCGGAGGAATTCGAGAAACCGAGGGCGGCGACGACGCGCCAGTCGCCGTCGTCGTAACGGTAGCGCAGGCCGACGGCCTCGGTATCGAGCTGCTGGCGGACGCCGGCGCCGCCGTTGCCGATGGTGATCGCGCCGCGGCCGGTGGCGCCGGAGGTGAAGTTGTCGCCGAACGTGAGGGGCGCTCCGGTGGCGGGGACAGGCACGCCGTTGGTGCCGGTGGTCAGGGAGATGGAAGCATTGGAGCGGTCGGAGACGAAGCGGCTGCGCTCGAGGTTGAGGGAGAGCACGCCGTTGCGGGTGGCGCGCCAGTCGGCCTTGAGGCCGACGGCGTTGCGGGCGTTGGTGCGCGGCACGCTGTTGAGCTGTAAGGATTGCAGGTAGGGCCGGCTGATGGAGGCGCCGCCCACACCGGTGGCGTTCGTGCTGAAGCCGCGCGGTACCCACTGCATCTCGATGAAGCGGTTCTGGCTCTGGCCGGTGACGACGAGGCCGAAGTTTTTCGTGACCGGCAACGTGTAGTCGAAGGTGAAACTCGGCAGGGTCTTGTAGACCCGCTCGTCGGTCGTGTGCGGCATCTTCTGCAGGCGGGCGGTGCGGTGGTTGCCGGAGATGCCGACGCTGTAGCGGAGTTGGGCGTTTTTGCGTTCGAAGGCGCTCTTGCTCACCATGTCGATCGAGCCGGCCATGGAGTCGGCGGGCGTCGAAGGCGTGGGGACCTTGGTCACTTCGAGGCGGGCGATGTTGTTGATGGAGACCTGGGTGAACTGGAACACGCGCGACGAGCCCTGCGGGTTGCCGGTGTTGGCCATCTGGAGACCGTCGCCGGAGACAACGGCCTGCGCCGTCGGGAAGCCGCGCACGGAAACGGAAGCGACGGAGCCGCCGGATTCGCGGTCATACTCGGCGGTGATGCCGGGCATGAACTTGAGGAACTCGCCGACGTTGCCGTCCATGACGTCGCCGAGGGCGTCGGCGGCGACGACGTTCTTGATGTTCGGCGCGAAGCGCTGCTCGTTGATGGCGATGGCGGCGGCGTCGGTCTCGCGGGCGGTCGCGACGGTGAAGGCATCGAGTTTGACCGTGCCCGAGGTATCGGTGGTGTAGCGGGCCGCGCTGGTGAGGCCGATGTCCTGTTCGAGGATTTCGCCGGCGCGGATCGTGACGGGGACCAGAAGCGGATCGAGGCCGGTGAAAAACACCTGGAGAACCGCCGGGCCGCCCGGCAAGCCGGTGAGGCGATAGCTGCCGCTTTGGTCGGTGAAGACGGTTCGCTCGGTGCCCGGGAGGGTGATGCGGGCGTTGTTGAGATATTGGCCGGTCGCGACGTTCTGGACGCGACCGGAGACGGCACCCGTGGTTTGCGCGACGGACGAATCCACGGCGGCGGAGCCGAAGCGGGGCATGGCGCCGAGCAGGGCCAAACAGCCGGCCGCGAACAAAGACAAGCGAGGTGGGGTAGACATGGGGAAGCTGGGGCGCACGAGGCCGGGAAAGCGGCACCGGCGGTTGGATGGGGCCGCGCGTATGGCGCGCGGGGTGGGGCAGAACTGGGATATGCAGGGCCGGGCGTCGGGCAAGGGGGAAGCAGAGGGGCAGGATGGCGGGGCCGAAACGCCGGCCCCGAGCGGCGGTGGAAACGGCGGAAGAGCCGCGGGCGGAGGGGCCGGATGATCGAGACGAAGTTGCACCGCGCGAAACACAAGGCGCGGCGCGTTGAGGGGGCGGAATAGGCCCGGGGTGAAGCCCCGGGCTACGGGGGCGGGCTACTTGCCCGGACGGTAGCGGCGGAGGGCGGCGCGCTCGATGTCGTCGCGGTAGTAGAGGGCGTCCTTGAATTTGCCCTGCGCGTAGACGGCGGCCTGGTTGTTGAAGTAAGGGGAACGCGGGTCGCCGCTCACGCCGCCGGCGAGGCTGGTCTTGGCTTTGACGCGCGGGCCGAATTCCACGGCGGCGACGAAGCTGTTGCCGCGGTTGCCGTAGATGCGCCTGGTGCCGGTGTCGGCGGCGGTGCCGAAGGCGGCGAGCGAACCCCAGGCCGAGGGCGCGAAGCCGATGGGCAGGCTGGGCTTGGAGTCGTCGTGCACGGGCTTCACTTCGCCGCTCAGGCGCTGGAAGCGGTTGATCTCGCCCCACGGCGTCTGCCAAGAACCGAAGTCGCGCTCGAGCCGCGTGCGCGTGCGATCGAGGGCGGCGAGGCGGTCGGCGGCGGCCAGGCGGTCGCGCAGGAATTCGTGCACGACGGCGTCCTCGGCCTTGATCCGCGCGGCAAACGTCGTCGCCAGATCCTGCGCCCAGAGGATGGCGAGGGCGGCGGGCACGGAGCCGACGCCGGTATTGAAATCCCAAGTACGCAGGACGCCGACGGGGCCGGCGAGGCGGGCCCGGAGCGGATCGGCCGCGGGCAGCGCGTCCAAGGCGGCGAAGAGCGGCGGCAGCAGGAATTCGAAGGCGGCGAGCCGCGGGTCGTAGGCGGCGGCGATGAGGGAATCGAGGGTGAAGGCGCGTTCGCGGTCGAGGACGCGGACGGCGTTGAGACCGCGGGGATTCTCGGCGCCGTAGCCGGGGTTGGTGGTACGCCACATGTAGGGGGCGAAGGCCTCGCGCTTCGGACTCGCGGCGCCGGCGGCGGCGAAGGGCCAGTTGTTGGTGTTTTGGATCCAGCCGGTGGCGGGATTGCGCAGCGCGATGAGATCGTCGAGCGCGTGCAGGCCGCGCCAGTCGTTGGCCGGCAAGGTGCCGTCGACGGGCCGTCGCCAATCGAGGGCCGGGTCGCGCACGGGCACGAAATTGCCGTGGAAGTAGGCGATGGTGCCGTCGGCGTCGGCGTAGACGGTGTTGTTGGAGGAATTCGTCCGCAGCTCCATCGTGCGGCGGAACTCGGCGTAGGTGCGCGCCTTGGTCCGGAGGTAGGACTGGGAGAGCGCGTCGATCGGCGAGAACATCAGCCGGACGGTGATCCATTTGCCGTCGGCCTTGCGGATCACGGGGCCGCGGTGGTTGGACCAGGCGGTGACGGTGCGGACGGCCCGGCCGCCGTCCGCGGTGCGGTAGGGCAACGCGATGGTCTTGGCGGCGAAGGGCCGGAGTTCCAGGCCGTAGCGATAAAGGGGGCGGCCGTCCTGCTCGACGACCGTTTCGGCCCATTCGTCGATCACATCGGCGCCGCCGGAGGTGTGCATCCAGCCGACGCGGTCATTGAAACCCTGATACACGAAGAATTGGCCCCAGGTGACGGCGCCGTAGGCATCGAGGCCGGCGGTGCTGGCGACGTGGATTTCGGGGCGGAAGTAGAACGAGGTGTGCGGATTGATCATCAGCAGGGCGTGGCCGGAGGCGCTGCGGGCGGGCGCGATCGCGAAACCGTTGGAGCCGCGGGATTCGGGGAGGACGGGACGGACGGCGGGGGTGGGCGCCGGCGCGGCGGGCGCGGGCGATTTCAGGCCGTAGAAGGATGCGAGCGGCGGCAGGGCGATGGATTCGATGTCGCCGCCGATGCTGCCCTCGGTGAACGCGAGCGCCATCCAGGGCTCGAAGCGCACGATGAGCTTCGGCTTCACGTCGGGCCGCGTGTGCAGAAAGAAGTTCAGGCCGTCGGCAAACGCCTGCATCAGCTCGCGGAGCCAGACCGGGCTGGAGGCAAACCGCGCCTGCAGGTCCGCGGGATCGACGAAGAGTTTCATGCGCAGGTCGGCGGCGAGGGCGGCTTCGCCGTCGATCTCGGCGAGTCGGCCGAGGGCGTTGACGTAGTTGAGTTCGATCCGGTTGAAGTCGTCCTCGGCTTGGGCGTAGAGCAGGCCGAAGACGGCGTCGGCGTCGGATTTCCCGTAAACGTGGGCGATGCCCCAGGTGTCGCGGAAAATCGTGACCCGGCCGGCCTGTTCGCGCCAGCGGTCGGTTTCGGGGCGTTCCGCGCCGGTGGCGGCGAAGGTCAGGCAGCAGACGAGGCAAATGAGCGCGAAGGTCTTCATGGCGGAGCGGCGAGGGCGGGGAAAGGGGCGGAAGCGGAAACGGGAAACGGCGCGGCGGCGGGGCGGGCGTGCGGGGAGGTCAGGGAACCGAGACGGTATCGCCGACGCGGATGCGGCCGGTTTTGGTTTCGTGGATCAGGTTCTGGCCGAAGTTCACGTCCGACGGCTTGGCGGCATCGCGGCGGTAGCGGGCGAGGGTGCGCAACGGTTCCGGGCCGCGGGCGCCGGATTGCTGATCGGTCGTGGTCATGATGCAGCGGGCGCAGGGGCCGCCGGCGCGGAAGAGGGCGGAGCCGATGCGGAAGGTCGGCCAGGTGTCTTCGGCGTAGGCGGGGCAGCCGGAGAGGACGAGATTCGGCCGGAAGCGGTCCAGCGGGACGGGCTCTTCGCCGGAGGCGACGAGACGGTCATTGAGGTCGGCGAGCGAAGCCTCGCCGAGGGCGAGCAAGGGGTAGGCGTCGGCGAAGGTGACGACATCGCCCAGCCGCGCGCTCCCCGATTTCAAGATGGGTCGATGGAAAGCGGGGCCGATCCGGACGAGCCGGCAGGCAACGCCGAGCCGGGCTTCGAGCCAGCGGGCCGGGGCGTCGCCGCAATCTTCGGCGGCGAGGCCTTCGCTGCCCCAGACGCTGACCCGAAGCAGCGGGGCGCCGGGGTCGGGGGCGAGGGAGACGGAGAGCGGGGCGGCATCGGCGTGACGCAAGACCAGGCAGTCGGCCGTGAGGGCGGTGCCGATGAGCGCCATGCGCGGGAGGGTGCGCTGGGTGACGAAGCGGCCGGCGGGATCGACGACGAGGAAACGGCGGTCGCCGACGAGGCCGAGGGCGTCGAGTTCGGCGGTCGGGACGGCGATGCCGCCGAGGGATTTGACGGGGTAGAGGAAGAGTCCGGAAACCTGCGCGACGGTGGGCACGCGGCGATTGCCCGCCGGACGGCGGGTTGCGGCAAGGCGAAAGCGGCGCCGGGCGGCGCGCCGGGTTTACTTGCCGGAGGGACCGACGGCGACTTCGTTGGCGGCCGCGGTTTTCGGGCGGCGGCCATGGTAGGAGGCGCGCAGCAGGCCGAAGCCGGGGCGTTCGACGCCGGCGGGCGTGAAGCGGATGAAGCCCTGCTGGGCGGCGACGCGGACGAGTTCGCCGCGGTGCTGGACGCCGAGTTTGCGGTGCAGGCCCCGGCGCACGGCGGAGACGGTGGCGACGGTGACGCCGAGCTCTTCGGCGGCGACGACATCGTCGCAGCCGTCGCCGATCACGGAGAGGACGACCTGCTCGAAGTTCGTCAGCAGGGCGAAGAGGGCGTTGGAGGTGGCGCGGCTGCGTTGCATGAACGCGAGAATGGAAGCGCTCCAGTAGCATTTCCCGTCGGCGACGGCGCGGACGGCGGCGGTGAACTGCTCCGGCGATTCGGTGCTGGAGTCGAAGACGGCGGGCACGCCGAGCAGCCGCAGGGTGCTGAGTTCGCGGTAGTCGTTGGGACTCGCGATCACGAGGGAGCGGCGGACCCGCGAAGCGGTGCCTTGGCAGGCGGAAAGGAGATCGAGGACATCGCCGCCGAGCTGAGGACCGACGCCGGTGACAAGGAGATCGTAGCGGGCGGCCTGGAGGCGCTCTTGGGCGGCTCCGACGGTGGCGACGGATTCGATCCGGGCGCCCGGATAGACGGTGAGGAGACGTTGCCGGAGAATTTCGGCGTACAGCGTATCGGGCTTCAGGATCAGGATGGCACTCATGGGGTGGACGGGGTGACGCAGCGGGAGGATCCGGTCCGGGACGGGGTGGGAACGAACCGGGTTGATGGGTCCATTCGGATGCATTCCCGGGCGTCCGGCCAACGGCCCGGCCGTAATTTTTCCGTAACGTCCGTTGGCCGCTCCGGGGGGCGGACTACCGGGCGGGCGGCGCCGTGTAGCGGTACCCGGCCTTGGCGATGACCTCGACCCGGGCGCGCAGGCGGATGCCGACGGCGGCGCAGGAAGCGCAGAGTTTGCCGAGGAGGACCCGCAGGTTGGCGGTTTCGCCGTCGAAACGCCGGCCGAGGATCTCGTCGAAGAGGCGGTCGTAGGAAACCACCGTGCCGGCGGTTTCGGCCAGCAGGCGGGCGAGCGCGACCTCGCGCGGCGTGAGGACGATGCCGCGCCGGCCTTTGCGCAGGTGCCGCCGGAGCGGATCGAGCGAAGCGCCGGCGAACGCGAGCGACGCGATCACCGCGGTGGCCGGCCGCAGGACGGAGGCCGGGGCGGGTTGCGAGCCGAGACGGACGAGATAGGCCGCCAGCACCTCCGGATGCACCGGGTCCCGCAGGACCAGATCGGCGCCGAGGGCAATGTAGCGGGCTTCGGTGGTGTGCGGAGTGCCCGCCGGCGCAATGACCACGACGCGGGCGGGCTGCGTGCCGGCTTCCTGCCGGACGGCGGTGATGACCTGGTCGGCGAAACCGTCGACGAGCCGCGTGCGGGTGACGACGAGGCCCGGGCGATCCGCCGCGAGCCGGCGGAGAAAGATCCGCAGGCTGGCGCATTCGATCGCCGGCAGTTGCCGGCTGTCGCAGAGCGCGAGCAGGGCGCGGCGTTCGCCCGGGTGCGAAGCGACGAGGGCGATCATGGCCGGGGCGGACAGCGCAGCTCAGACCGGCAACGCGATCACGAGGCGGAAACCGTCCGCTTGCGGCGCGGTGGCGAGACCGAGCAAGCCGCGGCTTTTTTGGATGCCCATGACGAGGCCGTGGGCCGGAACGCCCCGGAGCGAAGACAGTTCGCCCTGGAGCCAGGCTTCGAATTCCGTCCGGCTCATGGCCGGGGCGTCGGCCGTGATCGTGAACTGGATGCCCGGCTGGCTGGAAAGCACGTGTTTCCGGTTGAGCCACGCGCAGGGGCGGGACGAGTTTTCCCGGGTGACATGCTCGAGGCGGGCCAGCGGCGCGGCGTGGAGGCCGACGGTGGAGCGGGGGCGGGCCCGGTTGAGCGCCACGGTTTGGGCGCAGACCATCAGCAGCAGAAACTCGATGCCGGAGAGGCCGCGGATGGCGGTGAATTCGTCGAGGCCGGTGCAGTCGGCGACCTTTTCGTCCTCGTCGGCGCGGCTGATGCGGCGCGCGATTTCGAGGGCATGCCGCACGCCGGAGCCGATCAGGGCGGGGGAGGTGTCGCGGTTGCCGTAGGCCGAATCGAAGAATCCCGCGGAGACGATCATGGCGGCGTCGGCGGTGCGGCGGGCCTGTTCGAGATTCCGCATCGAAGTCGCGAGGGTCGCGTCGCCACGGGCGCGTTGGCCGAGCGTGGACGTGGCGGAAACCAGCAGGGCTTGGATGGTGGTGAGCAGATTGGCGGTTTGCTGCAGGGCATCGCGGGCGGATTCAGATGCGACAAACTCGATCTCCTGGGCCATCCGGGCGGAGGCGAGATCGGTGGCGATGGCATCGGCGCGGCGAGCGAGACCCTGGTCGTGGCGGCAGCGGCGCGTGCGCTCGATCCATTCCGGGACCTTGCCCTCGAACCCGGCTTTGTCGGGCAGGGGTTTGCCGATGAAGGCGTAGACCTGCAACGGGATCGCCCGGCGGAGATTCTCGGCGGTGTCGAAGGCGCTGATGACGACGAAGCCGAGTTGCGGATCGACCTCCTGGGCTTCGGCGATGAAGGTGAGGCCGTCCTTGCCGGGCATGTGGATATCCACGAAGCACAGGTCGAAGCGGTCGGTGCGGATGCAGGCGAGCGCGGAGGCGGCGTCGGTGCGGTGGCAGAGCTCGTAATCCCGGCCAAGGCGGAGCCGGACGGCGGCGAAAATCTGGCGTTCGTCGTCCACGAGCAAGATCCGCGGCGTCATCCCGGCGGCGGGGTCGGTGGGCATGGGGTTGGGGCGGCGGGGACGATGAAAACGCGGGGGCGCGGGTCAAGCCGCGGTTCGGGCCGGGTGCCGTGTCGGCGCCGCGGTGGCGACGGCATCGGCGGGAGGGCGGGCCGGCAGATCGACGGTGACCACAGTCCCGGTGCCGAGCGTGCTCTCGATCCGGATCCGACCGCGGTGCAGGTGGGTGATTTTCTGGGCGATTGTGAGTCCCAGCCCGATGCCGCGCATCTCGTTGCCGAATTCTTTGGTCGTGAAGTAGGCGTCGAAGACCCGTTCGAGGTGCGCGGAGGAAATACCGCAGCCGCAGTCGCCCACGGTGAAACGGACGGCACCCTCGCGCGGGACCGATATCGCGAGCCGGACGACTTGGCCGGGGGCGGAGGCGTCGATGGCGTTGGCGACGAGATTGCCGAGCAGGCGTTGGAGCAGGACGGTGTCGGCGCGCAGTTCAGGGGCCGGCCCCGCGTCGAAGTCCAGTTGGACCTGACGGCGCTCGGCCCGGTCGCGCGTGACCTCGCGGACGCCCTTGAGGAGGAGCGGAAGATCCGCGGCGACATACTTCGGGGCGAGTTGCTCGGAAAAGAAGAGCGCCTCCCGCAGGTAGTCGGACATGGTGGCGATGGAGTGCTTGGCGGTCGTGTGGACATCGGCTTCCAGACTGCCGGGCGGGAATTTTTCCGCGGTGTGGACGAGAAACGAATCGACGGGGGTGATGAGGTTTTTCAGGTCGTGGGCGAGGCCCCGCGACATCATCGCCATGTGTTCCATGCGGGCCTGGAGTTCGGCTTGGGCGGCGAGCCGGGAGCGGGTGAGGAGGTTGTCCACCAGTTCGCCGACATTCTGGAGGCGCTGGACCTCGGTGAACGTGAAGGGCCAGTCGTTGGTTTTTCGGCCCAGGGCGAGAATGAGGGAGGGGTGGGGCGAACCTTGCGGGATCGCGACGATCGCGCCGAGATTCTCGCTTTCGAGGTAGGCTTCGAGGGCGGCGTGGGCAGGGGGGCCGCCGCGGCGCTGCAAAGACTCGGGGGTGGCCCAGACGAGGCCGACGAGCGGCGCGAAGAGGGCGGGGATGGGCGGCGGGGTCGGATTGGCGGGATTGGTTTTGCGGTCATCGTCCGGGGCGAAAAAGAACCGCGCGCCGGTGGCGGAAAAGTGTTCGCAGAGGACCTGCCGCAAGCGGCCGGTGAGCCGCGTCTCGTTTTTCTCACCCTCCCCGGCCCGGATGAGTTCCTGCCGCACGTCGGCGAGCCAGGTTTCGTCGGCTTTGCCCAATTGGCGGAGAATCAGGCGATGGAGCAGCAAGGCCGCGGCGCCGGCGACGAGAGTGCCGCCGCCGATCGCCGCGGGCAGAGGCAAGGTGGCGGCGAGTTGCAGCGAGGCGAAGATGCCCAGCAGGGTGAGAACGGCGGCGTTGAGGGTCCAGTGGAGGAAGGAAACGGCGACGCGCTTGAGGTCGAAGATTTTGTAGTAGTTTAGGGCCCATGCTGAGATTCCATAGGCTGCGAACGCGATGATGGGACCTAGGCGAGAGATGGTCGGTACTGCGAGGAGGGCACCGGTTGTGTGTGCGGATACAGTCAATACGGCAGCGATAGATTGGTTGATCGTAAGAAATCTAAGCTCATGGCGGCTCGTGCCCGTCAAGTGCTTCAGGATCGATTTCGAATAATATAAAACATAGATGGTACCTGCAAACATCAGCGATGAGTATATTACATATGAAGATCCTCGGATGAGCTTTGGTCCATGCGGAAATGATTGGATGAAATTTGGATGGAACGTTGCGCTGCAAATTATGCAGCTGATAATGAAAATCGGACTAGATTGTATTAAGATTTGGATGCTCTTTAGCTTTGGGGCTATTATGGATTTGGCTACAAGCCACTGAGCCCAGATATGGAATGAGGCGATTGCGGCGTTGGCTCGATGCAAAATCTCTGAATTGGAGCTGCCTGTCGCGGAAAGCTTCCGATTTTCAAGGTAAGTGAAGAAAACCAGTAGAAGCCAGATGCAGTTAACTAGACCTCCCGCGAAGAATGCTTGATTGGTCGGCCGCCTGTGGTTGGCCCATAGTACGAAAAGCGCGAGCCCTCCGGTGAATATAGAAGCTCCTAGGAAGGTTAGTCCCATCGTGTGCGTTTGAGGGCTATATTGGGCATGCTGCTCTCGGAGAGACTAGCAATCGAGTCCGTCCGCACGGCCATCGAAAAACTTCGTGGTGCATTAAAGGTCATCATGCTCGGGAAGAACCGGCGGATGTGATTGGGGTGAATCACCGCATGCAATGGGGATTTGTCTTCGTTTAGTTACAAGTTTTGAGCAAAACCGAAATTGGGTCAAAAATCCGATTGACCCAGCAGTTGTTCAAATCTCGGAGATACCGTTCTTCAACCGCACCCGGTGCGTTTCTCAGTTCATCTGCACCCATGGGCGAAGCGGAAATTGCTAGACCCTTCTAGTTACTTCCCGTGGCGGCGTTTCTGACATGTCTGGACTTTTGAGCGGCTTCGCCCCGCGTGCGCCCAGTTCGGACAACTTGCGGGCGCCGGGCAGCAGCATGCCCTCGAACGAACCGACGGCTGCGTTGTAGCTTTTGTTGGCGGCCTCGAGGCCGCGGCCGACGCGGTCAAGGTTGTCGGCGAAGGTGGCGATCCGGTCGTAAAGGGCGCGGCCCAAGGCACTGATTTCCTCCGCGTTGCGGCCGAGCGCTTCCTGGTTCCAGCCGTAGGCGGCGGCTTTGAGGAGGGCGATCAAGGTCGTCGGGGTCGCGAGCAGCACCCGTCGGCCGAGGGCGCGATCCAGAAGCGACGGGTCGGTCTGGAGTGCAGCGGTCAGGAAGTGGTCGCCGGGAAGAAACAGCACGACGTACTCCGGCGAGGGCTGAAACTGTTCCCAGTAGTTTTTGGCGCCTAGGGCGTCGATGTGGCCGCGCACCTTGCGGGCGTGTTCTGCCAGGCGGGCTTCGCGAACCTCGGGCAGATCGGCTTCACCCGCGGCGCGGTACGCTTCGATCGGCGCTTTGGCGTCGACCACGATGTGCTGGCCGCCGGCCAAGCGGATGACGAGATCGGCGCGCAGGGTTTCCGAGGTTTGTTGTTCGGAGAAATCGCAGTACGGCAACATATCCGCCATCTCCACGACGCGGCGGAGCTGCAGTTCGCCCCAGCTGCCCGCGTAGGTGGTCGAGCGCAGGGCGGTGGCGAGGCGCGCGGCCTCGGTTTGCAGCCGGCTTTGCGCCGTGTGCAGCGACTGCAATTGCTCGGTGAGGGCGCCGTAGGCTCCGGCGCGGGTGCGTTCCACGTCCGCGATTTTGGCATCCACCCGGTCGAGCGACTCCCGGATCGGTTGGACGAGCGACTGCACGGCGTGTGCCCGATGTTCCAGGTCGCCGGCGGCTTCCTGCCGGAGTTGGGCAAACGCGGAGGTCGCTTGGGCGAGGAAGTCCGCCCGGTTGGCGCTCAGCGCATCGGCGGACAGGGCGCGAAACTCGACGGATAGCCGTTCGTGGAGCTGCCGGGCGCCGTCGAGCTGGGCGGCTTGCTCCGCGTTGCGGGCCGTGAGGTGCAGGACCTCGGCTTGCTGGGCGGAATTGGCATCCGCGAGACGGGTGTTTTCCTCAGTAAGCGCGGCAATCCGGGCGGCGGAGGCGGCCTGCCGGGCACGGGCAACGAGCCAAACCATCACTCCCGAAAGCACCGCCGCACCGAGTGCGATTACAGTATTTTGCACTCCGAAAAGTGCAGCGGATGCAATTCCCGGTGCAACCTCCGATGCGCGCCTTGACAGTGGATTTCACGGGCTGCAAACACCGAGGCGCCGTGCTTCCGCAACCCCTCGGAGTCCGGTTCGCTTCATCCTTACCTGTCCGCATGCTGACCGAGAATCCTCCGGCCCTCGCTATGAGCGCAGCCACCGACAAGCCGCCCGTGCTGGTGGTGGACGACGAGTATGGCCCGCGCGAATCCATCGCTTTCAGTCTGGCGGCCGATTTTGCGGTCGACACGGCGGAGCGGGCGAAAGAGGCGCTCGGGAAACTGCGGCTCCGGAGCTACAGTGCCGTCGTGATGGACATCCGCATGCCGGAAATGGACGGCATCCGGGCGTTGGAGGAGCTGCGCAAAATCGACCCGCACGTGTCGGTGATTATGCTCACCGGGTACGGCACGTTGCACACGGCGCAGCAGGCGATGGTGGCCGGAGCGAACCAGTATTTGCGCAAGCCGCCGGACATTCCCGAGCTGATCGAGTCGGTCCGCAAGCAGACCCAGGCGACGCGGCTGCGTCGGGCGCAGGCGCAGGCGGCGGCGGATGCGCTCAACTTGAATTCGGCGCTGAAGCGCGAGATCGAGCGCAACGAACCGCACATCTGGCAGGCGCGGGCATCGGTGGAGTTGGTGCATGACCTCAACAATCCGCTCACGGTGGTGATCGGCTATGCGGCTCTGGTGGCGGAAGAGGCGCGCACGCTGGCCCAGCGGGATCCGGAGACGGCGCGCAAGTTGCTCGACTATTCCGGGATGGTGGAAAAGGCGGCCGAGTACTGCCATCATCTGTCCGAAAACTGGCGCGCGGCCTCCAAGCAGGCGGCCGAATTCACGCGGGTGGATTTGGTCAAGGTGGCCCAGGAGGTGCGGCAGGTGATCTTCTTCGACAATCCGGCGATCCACTTGTCCGGCCTGGCCGACGCGGTGGTGCGGGGTTCGAAGTACGAGTTGATGCGGGTGTTCCAGAATCTCTTCAAAAATGCGTTGGAGGCGGGGGCGACGCGCCTCGAGGTGCGTTTCGCGCGCCGCGGCGACCAGACGGAGCTGACGCTGGCGGACAACGGCTCCGGCATGGATGCGGAACGGGTGAAGCGGGCGTTGCACGGCGGTTTCACCAGCAAGGCCAGCGGCACGGGCCTAGGGCTCAGTATTTGCCGGCACCTCGCCGGAACCCACGGCGCGACGTTCGCGCTCGAATCGGCTCTGGGCCACGGCACTACGGTCCGGCTCACCTTCCCCGCCGCTCCGCTGGGATGAAGCGCCGGCGAGTCAAGATCACCGGCATCGGCCCGGTCACCCCGGCCGGGATCGGCCGGGAGGATTTCTGGCGGGGGATATTGTCCGGACAAAGTTTCATTCGGCCATATCGAAAGTTAGGGGAGGAGGCTGGTGCATTCTGCGCGGCTTATATCAATGTTCCTGATATCAAAACAAATCTTGGAGGATTTGATGTGCCGAAGGGGACTTCCCGGCAGGCGCTGCTTGCGGCAGTTGGGGCAAGACTAGCTCTGACTGACGCGGGGCTGATCGTTGGGCAGATTTCAACTAAGAATTGCGGGATCGTTATAGGGTCCTCGTTGTTGGACTTTGGGGGCATCGGATCTGCAATAGATAGTGTAAATAAACGTGGTCCTAGGGCCGCGCAGGCGCGTGTGGTGTACACCGCCACCCTGACAAGCGTTTCTGAGATTGTTGCGCGTGTCTGTGGTGTAGAAGGAAAGAGTTTATCGGTACAGACTTCTTGCTGTGCTGGTATGGATGCAATTGGCCAAGCGTTCAGAATGGTTTCGAGTGGGGAAATCGATATCGCGATATGCGGAGGAACAGAGGCACCGCTCCATAAGTTCCCGATGTTGGAACTTAGGGCTGCTGGGTTGACGCCACTTAGTAGTGAAATGTCAGATCGTATCGCACGGCCCTTTGATCTTTGGAGGACAACCGGCGTTGTAAGTGAAGGTGCGTGTATTTTAGTGCTTGAGCCAGAAGAGAGTCCTCGCCCGGGGTATGCTTTTGTTGCGGGTTATGGGACGGCAAACGATCAACCCGATGATTTATGCAGTGGATTGGTCGATTCAGCCAACTCTGCGTTTGCCGATGCGTTTATTCGTCCAATGCAGATTGATGTGATCAATGCGTGGGGACCGGGGCATCGACTAATTGACGAGGCGGAGGCTAAATCCATGAAGAATGTTTTTGGTGCGCGATTGCCTGGTGTTGCTGCTTTCTCGCTTAAGGGGGCTGTTGGCTCGGCCTTGGGTGCTGCGCCCGCAATTCAAGTCGGCGCATCGGCCCTTGCGCTGGCTTCTGGTGTAATTCCGGGAACCGTGAACTGGCAGTTCCCTGATCCTTCATGCCCTTTGAATATCTCGGGTAGGGTTAGGGAGATTCAACATCGATTTGATTTGGTTAACGCCCATGGGGTTGGAAATGTAAACGCGTCGATTGTATTGCAACAATGTTCGTAATCACACTCGCGTTCCTTGTCACGATAGTCGTCGTTGTTGTTGGTCTGACTATTCTGTGGTCCAATCCTGGCAGAGGGGTTAATCGTGCAGTCTTTGTCGGTGCGGTCCAGATGGCGGCTTGGCTCCTTTGCTGGCATTTTGCCGCGACTTCGAAAAACGGATTGTATTGGATTCGTTGGACGTGTGCAGTTGGAGCTCTTGCTCCTCTTACGTTCTGGATAGTAAAAGAGTGCATATTGTACAAGCCGGGTAGGCCGTGGGTGAGTTGGTTGGCGAGGAGCTCGGTGTGGATAATTGCGCCGGCCGTATTTGCTATACTTCCTTTTACTGATGCGTTTATTCCGCCGGAGTCAACGGCCCGCAATCCAATTCATGGCTGGGCTTATGGTGTTTACATATGGGGTCTTGTTGGGCTTTATATTGTGCTCTTTCGTGACACTTTTGTTAGGTCAAAAGAAGTTTCGGGTGGGCAGCGGGTTGAGCTTCAGGTTTGGCTTGGCGGCGGCTGTGTGCTCGCGGTCACGGTTTACGCCCTGATGGGGCTGAGTGCTTTTACGGGTAATCCGTTGTTTCGTAGATTGCAGCCCCTTGCCGTGCTGCTTTTTTACGCCGGTACCGCTTATGCGGTCACAAGTTTTAGGATATTTGATGCCCGTCAGATATTCCTTGTTTCAATACAGCGCGTGACGCTAATCGTGTCGATTGCTGTCGTCGCTTACTTTGTGCAAAGCAGTATAGAGCTTTTCGTACCAAAGCTTTTTTCGTTTTTAATCACGACTGCCGTCGCTCTTTGGCTGGCGGCTTCTCTCGATTCGCTGCTGGATCGGTATTTTCAGTTTTATCCCAAAGCTATGTTTGCCCGGAAAGCTGCTTTCTCGGTTGCCCAGCGAGAGAGCCGTCTTGAGAAGCTAGAGTCGGCGTTTCTCGGAGTCCTTAAGGGATGGGGCCAAGCCGAAACAGCAGTAATCATCTCCGGAGGAAAAGGTACTTTTGCGGTAGATTCTCCTGTAGTCTTGGATGAGAAGGGCTTGGAGTTTCAAGCTATGCGGCAACTTCGCTGGGCAACGCCGGAGCGTCTTGTGCGCGAGCGCGGAAGTCCTGAAAGGGAGGCACTGAGATTGTTTCTAAGCCAAAAAAAACTTGGCGTCGTGGTGATCGTCGAGGGTACCTCACTGACCAGCATTGTCGGCGTGGGAATTCCGGCTTCGCGGCGGCCCTATACTTATCCCCAGGTCACCCAGTTGATGGAACTCGCGTCCATTATGGAGAGTGCGCTGGAGCGGGCGCATTTCTCGGCCAAGGTGCAGCAGACGGAGCAGCTGGCGACCGTCGGTCTGCTCGGGGCCAGCCTGGCCCACGAGATCCGGAATCCCCTCGTTTCCATCAAGACTTTCGTCCAGCTCCTGCCGACCCACCACCAGGATCCCCTCTTCCGGGAGAAATTCTTCAAGTTGATCGGCGACGAGGTCGGCCGGATCGACCAGCTCACCGAGCAACTGCTCGATCTCGCCTCCCCGCGGACCTACGAAGCCAAACTGATCGAGCTGCATCCGTTGCTCCGTTCCAGTCTCGATCTGGTCGCCGCCAAGGCGTCGCACCGGCACATCGAGTTCTTCACCGAGTTCAAGGCCGCCCCGGATGCGGCGTTCACCGATGCCTCCGCGGCCAAACAGGTGATGCTGAACCTGTGCTTCAACGCGATCCAGGCGGTCGACGAGGCCCGGGACGGCGGAGCGCGCTGGGTGAAGATCGCGACCCGCAACACCGCCGAAGGCATCGAGATGGCGGTCATGGACAGCGGTCCCGGGATCGCGCCCGAAATCCGGCCTCGTCTCTTCCAGCCTTTCCAGACCACAAAATCGTCCGGTTTCGGTCTCGGCCTTGCGATTTGCAGCGATATTCTCGGGCATCTCAACGCCCGGATCGCCGTCGATCCGCCCGTTCCCGGCCAAGGGGCCACCTTCCGCGTCACGTTTCCATGCCAACCCTCGTTATCCTAGCTACAGCCGATACCGCTCTCGCGGAGGCTTGGGAGCGGCAGCTGCCGGTCGGGCGGATCTGTCTCCGGTTGGGCGCGCAGAATTTCCCCGGCGGAAGCGCGCCGGGTTTCGCCGCGGTGGTGGTGCTCGACGCCGCGAGCGAGCCGTCGTTGCCGCCCTCGTTGGGGCGGTGTCCGACGATTTTCGTCGGCGAGCCCCGCAGCCTGCCGTTCGAGCAGGCGCGGATGGCCGGGCGCGCGAAGGTTTACCTTTCCTATGAGGAAAGCGCGCAACGGCTCCGGGAGCTGCTGCCGCTGGTGGAGGAAGTGGCGGAGAAGCAATCGATGGTCGACATGCTGGTGGAGAAAGCGCGGCGCGGCGAAATGCCGCGGCCGGTGCTGCGGGGGCCGGCGATGGACCATGCGGAACTGTGGGATTTCCTGGAGGGGGCGATCGAGAATCTGGATACGCGCGACCGGCTGATCGCGGAATTCCGCCGCGCGTCGCGCCACGTGCTGCGGGCGTCGCACACGGTGTTTTTCCTGCGCGAGGCGGACGGCTTCCGCGCGGACCGGGGCACGTCGTTCTTCGCGGCGGACGATCCGTTGGTCGCGTTTTTCGAGAACCATCCGGCGGTGATCGACGGCACGAGTTGGGACGGCCCGGCCGATCCGGTGGCGGAACTGGCGGTGCGCAACCGGCTCGCGCTGTGGGGCGCCCGGCTGCTGGTGCCGGTGCACGACAACGGCCGGCTGCTCGGACTGATCGCGCTCGGGGTGCGCGACGACGGCCAGGCGTACGACGAGGCGGATCGCGCGCGCGGGGTCTTTTTCGCCCGGTTGCTGCGGCACTTCCTGGGGAAGTCGGCGCAGTTCAGCCGGCTGACGCATCTTTCGGAGCAGGTCGGGCTCGGGGCCAAGTACCTGCCCGGGACGCTGGTGCTCGGTCCCGGCGACAGCGCCCCAAGGCACGTGCCGCTGGTGGTGCGCGACGCGATCGGCCAGGCGCGGCGGTCGCGCGAGATTTGCCGGGTGACGCCGACGGCGGGGCAGCCGTTCCGGGCGAGCGCGGGCTTGATCGCGGAGACGGGCGGGATCTGGGCGTTCTGGGAAGAGGCGAGCAGCGAGGTGCACGACGCGCAGGTGCGGGCGACCGCGAGCCGGCGCGAGGTGTTGCGCGAGTTGGCGCTGACGCTCAGCCACGAATTGGGCAACGCGATCGTCTCCTTGGCGACATTCCGCCAGGCGGGCCCGGACCGGCCGTTGCCGCCGGCGCTGTTCGAGACGATGAAGGCCGACGTCGGCCAACTGGAGCAACTGAACGACAACCTCGCGTTGATGCAGGTGCTGCACGAGGCGGAGCCGGCCGCGGTCGACATCCGGGAAGTGGCGCAGTCGCTCGGCCACTCGCTCGGCCTGCGGGTGGAAGTCGGGCCGGATCCGGTGGTGCTGATGGCGAGCCGGCGCTTGCTGGACTTTGCTTTGCGCGCGCTGGTGCGGACCATCGGCGAGAATCGGCCGGAACACGGCTTGCGCGAGTTGGCGCTGAAGGTGCGCTCGACCGGCGCCGGGCCGGAGCTCACGGCGCTGCTATCGTTGAAGGGCAAGCACCTCGAACTGGAGGGCATATTGCCCGAGCCGGTCGACGACGCGGTGCCGAACCAGGGCCGGCTCGGCGTGTTTCTGGCGAAGGAAATCCTGCGGTTGCACCGGGGCGAGATCCACGCGGGGCCGGGCATGGAGGGGACGGAGATTCTGATCTCGTTGCGGCACCTCTGACGATGATGGATCTGGGACAACAGCTGGCGGACTGGGCCGAAACGGAGGCGTCGATTCGCGCGCTCTTTGCGATCGGCTCGCGATCGCGCGCGGCCGGATCGCCGGGGGCGGCGGACCGGCATTCGGATTGGGATTTCCAGATCATCGCCGCGGAGCCGGCGCTGTTCGACACGCCGGCCTGGTGCGAGCGGGCCGGGCTCGGCCGACCGACGGCCTATGTGCTGCGCAGCGGCCGGCTGGGCGGGGTGCGCAAAGTGACGGCGGTGACGGCAGGCGGGGAAATCGATGCCGTGATCATTGCGGCGGCGCAATTCGTCGCGGTGCGGGCGGCGGTGCAGGCGGAGAGCTACCGCGAGAGCCCGCTGGTGTGGGGCGCGTTGCGGGACCAGGGCCTCGTGCTGGCGGGCGGGTTCCGGCGGTTGAAGGACGAGATCGGGGCGGAGGAACTCTTCCGCTGGGTGGAGCGGAACCTGCCGCCGCCGCGGCTGAGCGAAGCCGAGATCGTCGAACTCGCGGAGGGTTTCGTCTGCGACTACGTGTCGACGCTGCGGAAGATCGCGCGGGGCGAGTTGGTCGCGGCGCAGCGCTGGCTGCACGCGCAGTTGGCGGAAACCAATTTCCGGCTGCTCCACGAGGTGCGGCGCCGGCGCGGGCAAGCGAGTTTTCCGGATGCGCGGCGGCTGGAGCTGCTGGCGACGGCGGAAGAACTCGGAGCCGTGCGGATCGAGGCGACGCTCGAGGCGCGGAGCCTGCGTGCGGCGGCCGGGCAAAGCGCGACGGGATGCGCGGCCCTGGTGCGGGCTTTGGTCGGCGACGCTTGGCGCTGGCCGGAGCTGCCGTCAGGCCTGCGCGTTGAATAGCTCGGCGATGACGTCCTCGAGCGGGACGTCCTCGATCGTGATGTCGGCGACGGGGCCGGTGCCGAGAATTTCCTGGGAAACGGCGACGACTTTGTCGCCCGGGACGCAGAGGGTGAATTTGCCCTCGTCGTTGCGGGTCGTGCCGGTGGCGAAACCGGACTGCCAGGTTTCCGGGAACGCGCCGCCGGCCGCGGGGATGAACGAGATGATTTTCTTTTTGGCGCCGCCGCTGGATTCGAGGCGGTCGAGCGGGCCGTCGTAGATCTTGCTGCCCTTGTGGATCACGACGACGCGTTCGCAGAGTTCCTTGATGTCGGCCATGTAGTGGCTCGTGAGGAGAATCGTGACGCGGTGGCGGCGGTTGTAGTCGCGGAGGAAGGAGCGCACGGCCTTCTGGGAAACGACATCGAGGCCGATGGTCGGCTCGTCGAGAAACAGGACCCGCGGGCGATGGAGCAGGGCGGCGATGAGCTCCATCTTCATGCGTTCGCCGAGGGAGAGCTCGCGGACCATGACGTTGAGTTTCTTGCCGACGTCGAGGAGGGCGACGAGTTCGTCGAGGGTCGTTTTGTATTGGTCGGCGGGGATCGCGTAGATGGCGCGGAGCAGATTGAACGACTCGATCGCGGGCAGATCCCACCAGAGCTGGTTCTTTTG
Source organism: Opitutia bacterium Tous-C1TDCM (assembly GCA_002288455.1). GTDB lineage: Bacteria > Verrucomicrobiota > Verrucomicrobiia > Opitutales > Opitutaceae > ER46. The sequence goes on along the minus strand of NEUS01000036.1, from coordinate 11,055 downwards.
GCCGAGCACGAGGGCGAAGAGGCGGCGGTAGGCGTTTTCGCGTTTCGTCGGATCGAAGCCGGCGACGCGGGCGCGGCCGGAGGTCGGGTGGATGAGGCCCGACAGCATCTTGAGCGTCGTGGTTTTGCCGGCGCCGTTGGGGCCGAGGAAACCGACGAATTCCCCTTCCTGGATGGAAAAGGAAATGTCCTTGGCGGCCGCCGTCTCCTCGAAGTCGCGCTTGACCAGGCCCTTCACGCCGCCCCAGAAGCCGGGCAGCTTCTTGTAGGTCCGGAAAACGCGCGTGAGCTGGGAAACCTCGATCATGAGCCGGTGAGTGAAAGGGGCTGCGGGCGAGTTGCAAAGCCAACGTGTTCCCATCATCCCGATGTCACCCCGATCGCGCCCGCCCCATGAAGACGAATCCGCCCTCCTTCCGTCCCGCGGCGTCGCCCGCGCGCCGCACGTTCCTCAAGACCGCCCTCGTCGCCGGTCTCGCACCGCTCATTGTGCCGGGCCGCGTGCTCGGGCGTGATGGCGGGGTGGCGCCGAGCAACCGCATCGCGCTCGGCGGCATCGGCATCGGCCCGCGCGGCAAGATGGTGCTCGAGACCATGCTCGCCGAGAAGGACGTCCATTACCGCGCGACCTGCGATGTGCAGGCTCGGTTGCGCACGGAGTGGGTTTCCCGTGCGGAGGAACTTTACGGCAAGGGCGCCTGCACCGCGTATCGCGATTTCCGCGAGTTGCTCGCGCGGCCGGATATCGACGCCGTGCTCATCGCCACCGGCGATCGCTGGCACGCCGTCGCCGCGATGTATGCGGCGCGCGCGGGCAAGGATGTCTACTGCGAGAAACCCTGCGGTATCACCATCGGCCTCTGCCAGTCGCTCTCCGACACGATGCGCACGACCGGCCGCGTGTTCCAAGCCGGGACGCAGCGGCGCAACGTCCCGAATTTCCAATTCGCCGTGCACCTCGCGCGCAGCGGCAAGCTCGGCCGTCTCCACACCCTCCACGCCTCCATCTACAAGCTGCAGGTGCTGCACGATTGGCTGCCCGCCGAGCCCGACCCTGATCCCAACGTGATCGACTGGAACATGTGGCTCGGCCCCGCGCCGTGGCGGCCCTACAACAAGGCCTACGTCGTCGACCGCCGGTGGCGCGGCTACTATGACTTCGACTCCGGCGCCAAGCTCCACGACTGGGGCGCCCACACCGTCGACCTTTGCCAGTGGGCGGGGAATTTCGACGACACCACGCCGGTCGCTTTCGAGCCCGACGGCGACATGATTCGCGCGCGTTACGCCAACGGCGTGAAACTCGAGCTGCGTCCCGCCGGCTGGATCGGCCAGCCCGCGCAGAGCAACAACGCCAACTTCGCCGTCGGCTCCACCGGCACTTGTCCCGTGCGCTTCGAGGGCGACGAAGGTTGGGTCGAGACCGGCGACAACGGCTCGATCGAGCTGCATCCCGCGTCGCTGCGGCAGGAGTGGCGGGCGTTCGTGATGCGCGGCACCGATCCCTCGCGGCACACGCGCGAGTTCCTCGACTGCGTGAAGTCGCGCGGCACGCCCGCCGCGAACCACCGCGTGATGCGCCACACGCACATCGCCTGCCACGCCGCCGCGATCGCCTGGCAGCTCGGGCGCAAAACGAAATTCGATCCCGCGACGGAAATGTTCATCGGCGACGAGGAGGCCAACCGCATGCGCACCCGCGCCGTGCGCGAACCGTGGATTGCGTGAATCTTGGTGGCCGCGAGCGCCGGCGAGCGGTCGGCCGTCCCCTCGCCGGCGCTCGCGGCCAAAGCATCCGATCCATGAGAATGAAATCAAAATTCCTCGTCGCGCTCGTCTTCACCGCCGTCGTCGTGCTGGCCGGTGGCGATGCCGCCAAGACGCGCGAGCTGCTCGCGCAACTTCAGCCGTCCTCGCCGCTCGCCGAGAGAGCGCGCGCCTGCCAACAGCTCGCCATCGTCGGCACGACGGACGCGGTCCCCGCGCTCGCCGCGCTGCTGGGCGACGCCCAGCTCGGCCACTACGCGCGCGAGGCACTCGAGGCGATGGCCGCGCCCGAGTCGGACGCCGCCCTGCGTGCCGCGCTCTTGCGGCTGGAGGGCCCGCCACTGATCGGCGCGATCAATTCACTGGGCGCGCGCGGCGACACCGCGGCCGTGCCGGCGTTGGCAACGATCGCGGCCGCCGCCGATGAGTCGTCCGCCGGTGCGGCCCTGCAGGCGCTGGCCCGCATCGGCACGCCCGACGCGCTGGCACCGGTGCGCGCGGCGCTCGGGAAAAACCCGGTCGCGGCCGAGGCGCTGCTCGTCCCCGCCGATCGGCTGCGCGCGAAAGGTCGCGATGCGGAAGCGGTGGAGCTCTTCGACGAAGTGCGGGCCAGTCGTGCGGCCGGCGCGCTCATGCCTGCGACGCGCGGCGCAATCCTCGCGCGCGGCGCGGCCGGCGTGCCGCTGCTGGTGGAAACGCTGCGTTCACGCGACGCCGCGTTGCGCTCGGTCGCGTTGCAGGCGATGCGCGAGCTGCCGGGCGAGTCGGTCACGAGCGCGCTGGTGGCCGAGTTGGATCGGCTGCCCGCCGAGGTGCAGCCCGCGGTTCTCGCCGCGCTGGTCGATCGCGGGGGGCCGACTGTCGTGACGGCGGTCGAGAAGCGTGCGGTGGCGGGCGACGACGCCGCATTGACCGCGCTCGGCCGGATCGGGCGAGCGTCGAGCGTGCCGTTGCTGCTACGCGCCCTGCCGACGAGCGAGACCGCGCAGCGCAGTCTCGTTCTCATTCCGGTGCGCGAGGCCGACCCACTTGTCCTCGGCGCGCTTGCGACCGCGACTGACCGAACGACGCGGGGCAAACTGATCGCGGTGCTCGGCGCTCGGGGAGTGGCGGCGGCGACGCCCGAGCTGCTCAAGCTCGCCCAAGGCGTTGACGCGGAGACCAGGCGCGCCGCGCTGCGCGCCTTGGCGGCGACGACGCAGCCGCGCGATTTGCCGGCGTTGATCGGTTTGTCCGCGGCCAGCGAGGACGATGCCACCCGGACACTCGCCGACCGGGCGATCTACTCGGCAGCAATGAAAATCCCGGAGCCCGGGCGCCGCGTTGATCCGTTGCTGGCAGCGGTGCGCGCGGCGAAGACTCCGGCGGAGCGGGCGGCGCTGTTTCGCCCGCTCGGTGCGGTCGTGCGGGCGGTGGGTGGGAGTTCCGCCGCGCTTGCAACGGTTCGGGAGTCAACTCGCGACAGCGACGGAGTCGTGCGTGCCGCGGCCGTCAGGTGCCTCGCCGACTGGCCGGATGCGACGCCCGCGATGGAGCTCCTCGTGCTCGCGCGAACCGAGACCGAGCCGACTCGCGGCCTGGCCCTTGCCGGCGCGGTGCGTCTCGCGACCAACGTCGCCGCCGGCCGCGACAAGGCGGTGCTTGATGCGCTCGACCTGCTCACGTCGGCGAACGCTCTCGTCGCGAGCGACGCGGAGCGCCTGATGATCGTGTCGGCGTTTGGCAATTTGCGGCGCGTCGAGGCGCTGCGGTTGCTCGAGCCGTATCTTCAGCACGAGGCCGTGAAGACCGAGGCCGCGCTGGCCGTTGTGCAGATTGCGCCGGCCTTGCTCGGTGGTGCCAACGCGGCGGCGGTGCGGAGCACACTCGAACAAATCGCCGCCACCGAGCGCGACGCGGATGTGCGGGCGCGGGCGGCGGGCCTGCTGAAGGGCGGCGCTCCGACGAAGAAGGCCGGGAAGAAAAAGCAATAAGGCCGTCCGTCGACGGCCCCATGGGGAATTCGAGGCGAGAGGCCTCGTCTTGGCGGGAGGTCAGCCCTGGGTGAAGGCGGGGAGCTTGACGATCTTGCCGCCGGCGAGGGCGGACTCGTGGGCGCAGAGGCCGACGCAGGTCCAGTTGGCGGACTTCACGGCGTTGACGGAGCACTCGCGGCCCTCGACGAGGGCGGTGAGGAATTCGTGCGCGAGGTGCGGGTGCGAGCCGCCGTGGCCGGCGCCCTGCGTGAAGCTGAGGTGCGTCTTTTTGCCGAGGTCGTAGACGCCCTTCGTGGTGAATTTCCGGATACCGGAAGGGAGACGCTTGGCGTAGTCGGGCACCGTGACCTTTTTCGGAATCTTGTGCTCGGGGAGTTTGGCGGTGTGGAGGACGTGTTGCTCGTGTTCGATGAGCGTCCATTCGAAGGACTTCTTCGAACCGTAGACGTCGATGCTTTCGCGGTATTGGCGGGCGACGTCGAAGAGGGAGCGGATGATGCGGGCGGTGAGATCCGAATCCTTGAACTTGATGTGCGCGGTTTCGACGGCGAAGGGCGAGCCGTAGTGTTTGACCAATTCGGGGCGGATGGTGCCGGAGCCGAAGCAGGAAACGTATTCGGCGACGGCGTCGGTGAGGGCGAGCATCGGGCCGACGCAGTGGGTGGCGTACCACATCGGCGGGAGGCCGGGCCAGTAGTTGGGCCAGCCGTCCATGTCCTGCTGGTGGCTGGCCTGGAGGAATTGGATTTTGCCGAGTTCGCCGCGGTCGTAGAGTTCCTTGATGTAGAGGTATTCCCGGGCGTACACGACGGTCTCCATCATCATGTAGCGGAGGCCGGTCTTCTTCGTGAGTTCGACGATCTTTTTGCAGTCCGCGATCGAGGTCGCCATCGGGACGGTGCAGGCGACGTGTTTGCCGGCCTGCAGGGCCTTGATGGATTGGGAAGCGTGATCGGGGATCGGCGTGTTGATGTGGACGGCGTCGATTTCCGGATCGCGCAGGAGCTCATCGTAGTCGGTGTAGCCTTTGGGAATGCCGAAGGCTTCCTGGATGGCCTTGAGCTTTTTCGGATCGCGCTGGCAGACGGCGACGAGGTTGGCGTTGGGATGATTCTGGTAGATCGGGATGAATTCGGCGCCGAAGCCGAGGCCGATGATGGCGAGGTTGATTTTCTTGCTCATGGGAAAATGAAAATTGGGAAATTGAAAAATTGGGAAATTGGAAAACGGGAAACGCTCGGAGGTGGAGAATTGGGAAATTGGGAAACGTGCGGAGCGGTTTACTTCAGGGTCTGCAGGTAGGCTTCGAGGTCGGAGATCTCCTGCGGGTTGAAGATGTCGCCCATGGGGGGCATCGGGGAAACGCCGTAGTGTTCGTAGCCTTTGGCGAGGACCTTGCTCGGTTGGAGCAGGCTTTCGCGGATGTTGGCCGGAGTGGCGCGGGCGGCGAGGCCGTCGAGGGCCGGGCCGACGGCGCTGCCCTGGCCTTTGAGGGCGTGGCAGAGGACGCAGGCGGCGGGATGTTGGTGGAAGAGCTGTTCGCCGCGCTTGGCGTCGCCGGCGACGAGGGCGGTGTTTTCCTCGGCGGGAAGCAATTCGACGAGGCGCACTTCGTCGAAGAAGGCGTCGCCGCGGGCCACGTGGGCGGCGTAGACGGTGGCGACGGTGCGTTCGCCGGAATTGAATTCGACCTCGACGGCGGTCCAATCGGTGTCGCGGCGGCGGATGGGCTCGGCCTCGATGCGGTTGTTGTTGGCGTTGCGGGCGACGCGGAGCCATTCGCCGGCGGGGGCGACGCCGAGGGTGGCGCGGCCGGAGAAGCCGTGGGTTTTGATCCAGCCGGCGAGCCGGTACATGGTGTTGGGTTTGACGGGGACTTCCGCGAAGAGGGTGGTGTCGGCGTCTTCGCGGGTGACGATGCGGAGGCCCTTGGCGCCGGCGCGCAGATCGCGCGGGCCGGTGACGGCGGCCCATTCGGCGGTGGTGTTGCCGGGGCGGGTGCCGTTGTCGCGGCGGGTCCAGCCCTCGGGCAGACCGCTGTCGCCGAAGGTTTCGAAGCCGGGATTCGGCAGGAGATTCTGGCCTTCGCGGAAGAGGGAGGCGCCGTGGATCTTGCCGAGGAGGCGGGAAACTTCGCGGAGCCAGTCATCCTGCTGGTTGGCGGGGTTGCGCACGAGGGCGGTGACGACGGTCTTGATCTGCGGGGTGGTGGGAAACTCGCCGATTTTCACGAGGGCGGCGAGGCGGGTGAGGAGGTCGGCGTCGCTGACGACGGCGGAAGAGAAGAAGAGCGCGACGGCGGCGGCATCTTTGCCGAGGGCGCGGACGGCGTTGCGGCGGACGGCGGCGTCGGGGTGGGCGAGGGCGGCGCGGTGGGTGGCGTCGTCGAGTTGGCCGAGCCCGTGCAGCGTCCAGAGGGCGTGGAGGGCGAGGACGGGCGCGGGGGCGGCGACGGCGGCTTTGAGGGCGGAGGCGGCGTCGGCGCGACGGCCTTCGACGAGGAGGCGTTGGGCGGTGACGCGCCAGAATTGGTTGCCGCTGCCGAGGGCGGCGACGAGTTGGGCGGTGGAGGCGCCTTTGAGGGATTTGACGGCGGCGGGTTTAGCCTGGTCCCAGACGACGCGGTAGATGCGGCCGCGGGTGTGGTCGCGGAGCGTGTTTTCATGGGCGCCGCCGACGCCGGTTTTGGCGGCGTAACCGCCGCGCTCGAGGCTCGGGGTGGGGTTGTGCTGGATGATGAAGTTTTGCCAATCGGCGAACCAGACGGCGCCGTCGGGGCCGACCTCGGCGAAGACCGGCGACATCCATTCGTCGCTGCTGGCGACGAGATTGAAGGCGTCGTCGGCGGCGTAGCCGGCGCCGTCGCGGCGGACGTCGAAGAGGGCGACGTTCTTCATCGTGGGCTCGCAGATCATGGCCTTGCCCTGGAGGCGGGCGGGGAGGTTGTCGGAGTGGATGAAGGCGGAGCCGGCGGCGGCGGTGTAGCCGCCGAAGACGTCGACCTGCCGGTAGTACGGCGTGATGGTGTGGGTTTTGTCCTCGGTGTTGATGCGCTTGGCGGTCTGGGCGCGGGTGCCCTTGGGCACGATGGTGGCGGGGATGCCGCCGAAGAAGATCGGGGCGTTGTTGGCGGTGCCGCCGAACTGGTCGCCCCATTGGTTGATGCTATGGCCCCAGGTGTTGTTGGTGAATTGGTGGAGGAACTCGAGGGCGGAGCCGTCGGCTTTGAAGCGGTAGGTGCCTTGGGCGAATTGTTTTTGCTCGCCGCCGACGGTGCCGCGGAAGCCTGAGTAGCCGACGGCGCCGTAGAGCCAATTGTCGTAGCCGTAGTGGAGATTGCTGGCCTGGGCGTGGGTGTCGTTGATGCCCCAGCCGGTCATGATTTCGCGGCGTTCGTCGGCTTTGTCGTCGCCGTCGTTGTCTTTGAGAAAGAGGAAACGCGGGGATTGGGCGACGACGATGCCGCCGGCGGTGAAGACGAAGCCGGTGGGGATGTTGAGCTTGTCGGCGAAGACGGTGAACTTGTCGGCGCGGCCGTCGCCGTCGGTGTCCTCGCAGATCTTGATGCTGTCGTTGCCGAGGCCGTCGGGTTTGACGTCGTGCGGGTAGTCGCGGGTTTCGGCGACCCAGAGGCGGCCGCGTTCGTCCCAGGCGAGGAAGATGGGTTTGGCGATGTCGGGTTCGGCGGCGAAGAGTTCGAGGCGGAGATCGGGGGCGACCTGGGTGCGTTCCTGGCTGCCCTTGAGGCCGAGGGGAAACTGGTAGGTGACGGGTTGGGCGCGTTTTTCGTAGTTCGCGACGGTGGGGCGGGCCTCGCGTTGCTCGGGTTCGCGTTGGGCGAGGAATTTTTCCCAGGCGGCGGTGCGGGTCGGGCCGGCGGCGGCGAGGAGTTTGGGTTTGGCGGCGGCGGCGAAATCGGCGGCGGCCGGATCGCCGAGGGCGGCGGCGGCGAGGCGCTTGGCGGCGGGGACGCCGGAGAGGGTCGGGAATTTTCCGGCCGGGGCGTCGAGGACGACGAGGTCGAATTTGGCGACGAATTCGGGCGTGGCGGCGGCGGGATCGGAGAGGTAGTCGAACCAGATCGCATCGCGGCCGAGGTCGCGCATGAGCACGTGGCAGGCGGAGCGGGGAGCTTTGTCGGGGGTGCCGAGGTAGAGGACGCGGAGCGGGGCGGCGGCGGCGGGCAGCGCGAGCGCCAGGCAGACGGCGAGGAGCAGGGAGGTTTTCATGAAGGGGTGCGAAACAGGGGCCGGCGAGGGGATGCCGGCGGGGCGAAGGGGAACCGGCGGAGAAGCCGGCGGGCGTTATCCTAGTCGGGAAGCGGGCCGGCAACCATGAGAGTTGACGCAATTTTCCGGAGATTTTTCACCGCTCATTTGCCGGGGTCTACGGGGAGACGGCGAGTTTGCGCCTGGCCGGGATTGTGTTTTTGTGCCGGCTGAAATCCGCCCCATGCCCGCCGCCGCTGCCCGTTTTCCCCGCCGTGCGCGGCGCGATGTCGCGCTGCTGATCGAGACCTCGAACGCGTACGCGCGCGGGTTGCTGCAAGGGGTGGTGCATTATATCCGGGAGCACGAGCCGTGGTCCTTCCACCTGATGGAGCAAGGGCGGGGCGACGATCCGCCGGGCTGGCTGGCGCAGTGGCGCGGCGACGGGATCATTGCGCGGATCGAGACGCCGCGGATCGCGCGGGCGGTGGTGCGGGCGGACCGGCCGACGGTGGACCTGAGTGCGGCGCGGCTGGTGCCGGCGTTGCCGTGGGTGGAGACGGACGACGAGCAGATCGCGCGGTTGGCGGCGGAGCATTTGCTCGAGCGCGGCTTCCGGCATTTCGCGTTTTGCGGCGATGCGCGTTTCAAATGGAGCGCGTGGCGGGAGGCGCATTTCCGGCGGCGGTTGGAGGCGGCGGGGCAGCAGGTGCAGGTGTTCCGGCCGACGCGCGGGGCGGGCGATTTGGCGGGGCAGGCGCGGGAGTTGAAACACTGGCTCGGGAAACTGCCGAAGCCGGTGGGTGTGATGGCGTGCTACGATATCCGGGGGCAGCAGGTGCTCGATGTTTGCCGCGGGGCGGGTTGGGCGGTGCCGGAGGAGGTGGCGGTCATCGGCGTCGACAACGACACGTTGCTGTGCGAGTTGGCGTCGCCGCCGTTGTCGAGCGTGGTGCCGAACGCGCACCGGACGGGATACGAGGCGGCGGCGTTGCTGGACCGGATGATGCAGGGCGAAAACGTCGGGGCGCGTTCGCAATTGATCCCGCCGCTGGGCATTGCGGCGCGGCAGTCGACGGACGTGCTGGCGGTGGACGACCGGGACGTGGCGCGGGCGGTGCGGTTTATCCGGGAGCATGCCTGCGACGGCATCAACGTGGGCGACGTGCTGAAGGCGGTACCTTTGTCGCGGCGGGTGCTGGAGCAGCGGTTCCAGCGGTTGCTGGGGCATACGCCGCGGGTGGAGATTTTGCACGCTCGGCTGGCGCGGGTGAAGCAGTTGCTGGGCGAGACGGATCTGCCGCTCTACCAGATCGCGGAGCGGACGGGGTTCGAGCACGTCGAGTATCTGAGCGTGGTGTTCAAGCGGGAGACAGGGGCGACGCCGCGGGCGTTCCGGGAGCGGGCGGCGGTGAAAAAGTAGGCGCCGCCGAAAACGATGCGTGGCGGCTTTACGTCCGTGAACTTCGCCGTATGGTGGCGGCCCATGAAACGGACGCACGGGTTCGCCATGGCGGGATTGCTGGCCGCGGGACTTTTTTCGGCCGGCTGCGGGTCGTCGCAGATGAGCCGCATCGATCGCAACCGCGACATCTACGAAACGTGGCCGATCGAGACGCGGCAGGCGGTGCTCGATGGGCGCGTCGAAGCGGGTATGACACCGGACATGGTGCGGGTCACGTGGGGCGAGCCGAGCGAGATTGTCGCGCAGTCGCGGACCGGCGACGAGATCTGGGTCTACAAGATCGGCGGCAGCGACGGCAGTGTCTATTATCCGGGCGGGACGATGGGTTCGGCCGGGACGATGGGCACGATCGGCGGTGGCTCCGGCATCGGCATCAGCACCGGGCGCGGCGGCACGTCGATCGGGACGACGGGCGGCATCGGGATCGGGGTGGGCAGCGGCGGTATCGGCGGCAGCCCTACGATCGGCGGGATGGGCGGGCTGGGCGGCGGCGCGGGCATCGGCGGGCCGATCGTGACGCCTCCGACTCCGCCGGACATCCGCGAAGTGGTTTTCCGGAACGGCGTCGTCTACAAGGCGGACAAGCCGACGAAGTGAGGCGCGGTCCTGCGGTTCACTGGCCGAGCTGTTTGTAGTCGAGGACCGTGTGGCTGATGAAGCCGGCGGCGAGGGCGGCGCGGTCGGTCAGCGGTTCCGCGGGCGAGAGATCGTCGCCAAGGCGGAAGATGAGGCGGTGGGTGCCGTCGTCGGCGGCGGGGCTGAAGAGACCGGGCACGACGACGCGGGCGGGCACGGTGCGGCGGACTTCGCTTGCCGGCGTGCAGGGGAGCGGGAAGTTGACGTTGTGCACGACGAAGCTGCGCGGGGCGGTGGCGGCGGCGAGTGCGGGGGCGAGGCGGGCGGCATGGCGGGCGGAGGTGCGGACGATTTCGTGGAGCTCCGGGCTGGGCACGTCGCCGGCGGCCTTGAGTTCGTTGTAGAGCTCGAAGGTGAGGTCCTGGGAAAAGGCGACCGCGGGCAGGCCGTGGAGGGCGCCCTCGAAGGCGCCGGCGACGGTGCCGCTGGCGATGATGAAGCCGAGGGAGGCGTTGAGGCCGACGTTGATGCCGCTGAGGACGGCATCGAGCTGGACGTCGCGCGGCAGCAGGTGGCCGACGGCGATGTTCACGGCGTCGCTGGGCGTGCCGTCGATGATCCAGGTGGCGCAGCCGAGGCTGCGGTCGGCGGCGACGGCGTGGACGGGGCGGCTGCGGGATTTGGCGGCGCCGACCCAGCTCTGTTCGGTTTTCGGCGCGGCGACGTAGAGGGTATGGCCGGCGGCGCGCAGGGCGTGGACGAGTTCGTGGAGAAAGACGCTGGAGATGCCGTCGTCGTTGGTAACAAGAAAGTTCATACTGCGATCCCGAAACTTTCGCGGAGCAGCGCGGGAAACAACAGAAATGGCGGTGGGCGGAGTCGGCCGGGTTGCGCGCGCGGCGCCGGGTTCTCGCTTCAGCCGGGATCATGCAGTTGGGAGCTGAGAGTTGAGGAGCCTCTGAAAAACGTCCCCTCCGCGCCGGAAGTCGGCACGAAAAGTGGTGAGGTAAGGGATGAGCCAACAGACGAGTTTTCTGTCCCTTGGGTGCATGACGAAGCTGACG
>NEUS01000035.1 GCA_002288455.1 Opitutia bacterium Tous-C1TDCM | reverse complement strand
CCACCACTCAGCCCCGTTTTGACCGCTTCGCCCTCTTCTTTGCTCTCTGGCTTCCGAAAAAAAACGCCGCCGCTCCCACGCGGGGACCAGCGGCGCGTTTTTCAGAGGCTCCTTGAGAGTTGAAAGTTGAGGGTTGAGAGATCGATCCACCGAGCCTCGGAAAACGCAGCCGAAGCCAGCAGCCTGACGAACCGAACGGTTTTGCGCTCAACTCTCAGCCAAGCTCTCTCAACTGCATGAGTTCGTCTGAGGCGCGGGTCCCGCGCCCGGACGGAAAAATTTCCGGTCCCTGAATTTCGCCGGTCTCATTCGTGAGGCCGGCTTTTTTGCGCGTTGTCGCCGCTGGCTGGCACAAGCGGATGTGTCACGCGCCGGGGGTTGGCATGGCTGGTGCTAAACGGAAAGCGCGAGGCGCCGGCCTAGGTGCCTCGCATTACCCGGCGGCTGCATCGTTCGAACGGTCGCGCGGGGAGCCGCAGGACCCTCCAACAACAACCACACAAGCGCATGATCTGTTCACGCCCCCGTCGCAAGACGCCGTTCGCGTTCCTCGCCCTCTTCGCAGGGCTCAGTCTCGGAACGCTGTTTGCCCAAACGCCCGCGCCCGCTCCGGCGGCTGCCCCGGCGGCTGCCGCTCCGGCAGTCGCGGCAGTCGCGGCCGCCGCGGAAGCCCCCAAATTCAAAGATTACGCGGCGTTCCAGGAATCGCCCGGATATGCGCTCTTCACCGCGAACAATATCTGGATGATGCTGTGCGCCGGGCTCGTGTTTGTGATGCACCTTGGGTTCGCGACCGTGGAGTCGGGTCTCACGCAGTCGAAAAATACGGTCAACATTCTGTTCAAGAATACGCTCATCCCCTGCATCGGCCTGCTCACGTACGCGATCGTCGGCTTCAACCTGATGTATCCGGGAGCCGACTTCGCCGGCAAATGGTTCGGCTTTTCCGGCTTTGGCATCAGCATCAGCGACGACGTCGCCTCGCTGACCAGCGTTTACAACGCGGGCTACACTTACTGGACCGATTTCCTGTTCCAGGGAATGTTCGCGGCGACGGCCGCCACGATCGTCTCGGGCGCGGTCGCCGAGCGCGTGAAGCTGGGTTCGTTCCTGATCTTTTCGGTGCTGTTCGTCTCCATTTCCTATCCGATCACCGGCATGTGGAAGTGGGGTAATGGCTGGCTCAATACGCTGGAAAAGCCGTTTTACGATTTCGCGGGTTCTACGCTGGTGCACTCGGTCGGTGGCTGGGGCGCCTTGGCCGGTGTGCTCGTGCTCGGGCCCCGGCTCGGCAAATACAAAGACGGCAAGGTGCAGCCGATCCTCGGGCACTCGATGCCGCTCGCGACGATCGGCGTGTTTCTGCTCTGGTTCGGCTGGTTCGGTTTCAACGGCGGCTCCGTGCTCTCGGCCAATCCGTCCCTCGTTTCGCTCACGCTCGTCACGACTTGCCTCGCGGCGGCCGCCGGCGGTCTGGCGGCGGCACTGACCTCCTGGGTTGTGATCAAGAAGCCCGATCTTTCGATGGCGCTCAACGGCATCCTCGCCGGTCTCGTCGGTATCACCGCGGGTGCGGACCAGATGGCGGCGATGTCCTCCGTGATCATCGGTGCCGTTGCCGGCGTGATCGTGGTCTTCTCGGTCATCTTCTTCGACAAGATCAAGATCGACGATCCGGTCGGAGCCATTTCCGTCCACCTCGTATGCGGCATCTGGGGCACGCTCGCCGTCGCGCTCTTCGGCAATCTGGCCGGTGGCGCCCAGCTCGTATCGCAGCTCAAGGGTATCGTTTCGATCGGTGCGTTTACCTTCATTTTTGCCCTCGTGGTCTTCGTCGCGATCAAGGCGACCATTGGCCTGCGCGTGAGCGCCGAGGAAGAAACCGAAGGTCTCGATATCGGCGAACACGGCAACGAGGCGTATCCGAACTTCACGAGCGCCCACAAGTAAGCCCACAGCTTAAACACCCATGAAACTCATCATCGCCATCATCAAGCCGTTCAAGCTCGAGGAAGTGAAAGAGGCGCTCGCGGCCGCCGGCATCGAGGGTATGACCGTCACCGAAGTCAAAGGCTTCGGCCGCCAGAAGGGCCACACCGAGATCTACCGCGGCAGCGAATACACCGTCGACTTCCTGCCGAAGGTGAAAATCGAGGTCGCCGTCGGCGACGAGACCGCCGGCAAAGCCGTCGACACGATCGTGAAAGCCGCCAAGACCGGCAAGATCGGCGACGGCAAGGTCTTCGTCCTCCCGCTCGACGAGGTCGTCCGGATCCGCACCGACGAACGCGGCGAATCCGCGGTCTGATCCGCTTCAACGTCTGATTCCCAAGGCCGGGCTCCCTGCGAGCCCGGCCTTTTTTGCGCCCCACTCCCGTGCCCCGCCGGCAGGTCCCGCCCGGCGCCCGCGGAGTCTGTCATATCGCGAATCTGGCCGAATTTTTTCCCTGCGGGTCCGGGGATCGGCATCGATTCTGCTCATGGAATCCGCTCAAGCCATGAATCTTCTCCGCATCCCGATTGTCCGCTCCCTGTCCGCCGCCGTGCTCGCTTTGGTCCTCGGTGCCGCCGCCTTCGGGCAGGCTCCGACCCCGGCTCCCGCCGCTCCGCCGCCGGCTCCCTCGCTCGAGCAGCGCATCGCCGGCATCGAGGCCTACCTGGCCAACGGCGACCCCGCGGCGGCGCTCAAAGACGCCAAGGGCGCCGTGCCCGCCGGTCTCACCACACCCGCCGTCGGCACCGCCGGCCCCGGCCACAACGGGTTCATGATGATCTGCGCCGCGCTCGTGCTCTTCATGACGCTGCCCGGCCTCGCCCTCTTCTACGGCGGTCTCGTCCGCACCAAGAACGTCCTCTCCGTCATGGCCCAGTGCCTCGGCATCGCCGGTCTTGTCACCATTTTGTGGTGGTGCTTCGGATACAGCCTCGTCTTCGGCAAAAACTTCGACAGCGCCTTCCTCGGCGGTTCGGAATTCTTCTTCATGCGCGGCGTCGATTCGCTGCCCAACACCGACTACGCCTACTGGATTTCGCAGAACGTGTTCGCGATGTACCAGATGATGTTCGCGATCATCACGCCCGCCCTGATCGTCGGCGCGATCGCCGAACGCATGAAGTTCACCGCCGTCCTCGGCTTCGTGGCGATCTGGATGTTCGTCGTCTACTTCCCGCTCGCCCACATGGTCTGGGGCGTCACCGGCTACATGAACGGGGTCTGGAATGCCAACGCCGCGATCAAGGCCGTCGACTTCGCCGGCGGCACCGTCGTCCACATGTCCTCCGGCTGGTCCGCCCTCGTGCTCTGCCTCATCGTCGGCCCGCGCCTCGGCTTCGGCAAAACCCCGATGCCCCCGCACTCGATGGTGCTCTGCATGATCGGCACCGGCCTGCTCTGGGTCGGCTGGTACGGCTTCAACGCCGGCTCCGCGCTCGCGGCCGACGGCGTCGCCGCCAACGCCTTCACCACCACCACGCTCGCCACCGGCGTCGCGTCCTTCACCTGGGCCGCGCTCGAGTACTTCGTGCGCCGCAAGGCCAGCGTGCTCGGCTTCTGCTCCGGCGCCGTCGCCGGTCTCGTTGTCGTCACGCCCGCCTGCGGGTTCATCGACACCACGTCCGCGATGTGGGTCGGCCTGCTCGCCGGCGCCGTGCCCTTCGTCGCCTGCACGAAGCTCAAGGCCCTGCTGAAGTACGACGACGCCCTCGACACCTTCGGCGTCCACGCCGTCGGCGGCACCCTCGGCGCGTTGCTCACCGGCTTCTTCGCCACCGCTTCCGTCAACGGCAACCTCAACACCAACCTCAAGGACATCGTCGGCCAGTCGCTCTGGATCGAGCAGCTCAAGGCGATGGCGTTCACGGTGGTGCTGTCGGTCGTCGCGACTGTCGTCATCGCCCTGGTGATCAAGGCCGTCATCGGTCTCCGGCCGACGGTCGAAGCCGAGCAGGAAGGCCTCGATCTCAGCGACCACGGCGAAGAGGGCTATATCTACGAATCCAAATCCTGAACGCGTTCGTTCCGCCGCACTTTCATGAAACTGATCACCGCCATCATCAAACCCTTCAAACTCGAGGAAGTTAAATCCGCGCTCGCCGAAGTCGGCGTCGAGGGCATGACCGTCACCGAGGTCAAGGGCTTCGGCCGCCAAAAGGGCCACACCGAAATCTACCGCGGCAGCGAGTACACCGTCGACTTCCTGCCGAAGGTGAAAATCGAAATCGCCGTGACCGACGAAGTTGCCGGCAAGGCCATCGACGCCATCACCGCCTCCGCCCGCACCGGCAAAATCGGCGACGGCAAAATCTTCGTTCTGCCCCTGGACCAGGTCATCCGCATCCGCACCGACGAGAGCGGCGAAGCCGCGATCTGAGGGGCCGCCGCGGGCGGCCCGGTTGGGCGGGAAAAGTTGAAAGGTGAAAGTTGAAGGTTGAAAGACCGGACGGGGCGCGTTGCCGAAACGAGCAAGGCGAGGGACGGCGGTATCCGTCGAACTCAAACTCCGAACTCCAAACTCCGAACTCCGAACTCGAGATAAAAAGCGCGGAGCGCGCCAATCGCGCCCCGCGCCGAATTCCGATATCCTGACGCGCCGGCTCAGCTCGTCGGCGCCGCCGGCGCCGCCGGTGCGGCCGGGGCCGCGGGTGCCGGCTTCTTCTTGTCCGGCAAGGCGCGGGTCGCGACCTCGGTCTTGAGTTTCGCAACGTAGGCGTCGGCCGTCATCACGCCTTCGTCGCCGCGGGCGCGGGAACGGACGGAGACGCTGTTGGCTTCCGCTTCCTTCTGGCCGATGACGAGCGTGTACGGGACCTTGTCGATCTCCGCGCGGCGGATCTTGGCGCCGAGCTTGTCGCTGTGCTCGTCGAGCGAGGCGCGCAGGCCCTCGGCCTTGAGCTTCGCGAGCAGCGCGCGCGCGTAGTCGATCGTCTTGTCGCTGATCGGCACGAGGCGGACCTGCTCCGGCGCGAGCCAGGCGGGGAAGTCGCCGGCGAAGTGCTCGATGAGCACACCGCAGAAACGCTCCATCGAGCCGAAGGGCGCGCGGTGGATCATCACCGGACGGTGCGGGGCGTTGTCGGCCCCGATGTAGGAGAGGTTGAACCGGACCGGCAGCACGTAGTCGACCTGCACGGTGCCGAGCTGCCATTCGCGGCCGATGACGTCCTTGATGACGAAGTCGATCTTCGGGCCGTAGAACGCCGCCTCGCCGGGTTCCTCGGTGAACGGCACGCCGAGCGTGGACGCGGCGGTGCGGCAGGCGGCTTCGGCGACATCCCACTTGGCCGGGTCGCCGGTGAACTTGCTGCTGTCCGGATCGCGGAGACCGACGCGCACGCGGTAGTCGTTCATGCCGAGGGTGGTCAGCACCGTTTTCACGAGCGAGAGACAGCCGAGCACTTCCTGCGCGACCTGATCCTCGGTGCAGAAGAGGTGGGCGTCGTCCTGCGTGAAACCGCGCACGCGGGTCATGCCGTTGAGTTCGCCGCTCTGTTCCCAGCGGTACACGGTGCCGAATTCGGCGAGGCGCACGGGCAGGTCGCGGTACGAATGCGGCTGCGAGGCGAAGATCTTGATGTGGTGCGGGCAGTTCATCGGCTTCAGCATGAAGCCTTCGAGCAGCTGGTCGGCGTCGAGGACGCGTTCCTTGGCGATCACTTCCTTGCCGGCGCGCTGGTTGATCTCGGCGGCGAACTGCGCGGAGACGCCCTCGAGGCGGCGCGTGAGTTCGGCGCAGGAGCAACCTTCGTTCGCCAGTTGCGCCATCGCGTCGGGTTCGGCGAAGGCGGTGAACTGCGATTCCTTGTAATAGGGGAAGTGGCCCGAGGTCTTGTAGAGCGCGAGCTTGCCGATGTGGGGCGTGAAGACCTGCGAGTAGCCCTGCTTGCGCAATTCCTCGCTGATGAAGGTCTGCAATTCCTGGCGGATGGTGGCGCCGTTGGGTGTCCAAAGGATGAGGCCCTGGCCGACTTCGTCGTCGACCACGAAGAGTTTGAGATCTTTGCCGAGTTTGCGGTGGTCGCGGAGTTTCGCCTGCTCGAGTTGCGTGAGGTACGCGGCGAGTTCGTCCTTCGAGGCGAAGGCCGTGCCGTAGATGCGCTGGAGCTGCTTGTTCTGCTCGTCGCCGCGGTGGTACGCGCCGGCGATCGAGAGCAGTTTGAACGCCTTCAGCTTCGACGTATAGCGCACGTGCGTGCCGGCGCACAGGTCCATGAACTCGCCGTTCTGGTAGAACGAAATCTTTTCGCCCTCGGGAATGTCGGCGAGACGGCCGAGCTTGTAGCGTTCCTGGCCGCGCGACGTGATGATCTCCACGGCTTCTTCGCGGGACACTTCCTTGCGCAGGAAGGGTTGGTTCTCGTCCGCGACTTTCTTCATCTCGGCCTCGAGCTTGGCGAGGTCGTCGGTCGTGAGTTTGTGCTCGAGATCGATGTCGTAGTAGAAGCCGGTGTCCGTCGGCGGACCGATATCGAGTTTGGCATCCGGGAAGATGCGGAGAATCGCGGTCGCCAGCACGTGCGAGCACGAGTGACGAAGTTCGTCGAGCGGAGTCATGGCCATGGTCGGATTGGGTTTTGGTCCTGCGTACGATTGCAGGGCCGGAAGGTCAGACCGCCGCGAAACGCGCGGGCTGTCAACGCGGCTCCGCCGCGCGGTTTTGGGTTTGGAGTTTGGGGTTTGGAGTTGGAGAAACCTATTCGCGGAAAACGGGGCCGGCGCGGCGGCGGCGTTTGCGAAATGATCACGCCGAACCAGATCGCGAAGATCCGCGCCCGCCGGAAGCGCGGGGTGAAAGCGGGAAGCTATAAGCGGTAAGCAGTAAGCTCTAAGCAATAAGCTCAAAGCCACCGGCAGAAGCTTCGGGCGGTTTGGCTCGGTTGCTTACCGCTTATCGCTTTCGGCTTAAAGCTCTGCGCTCTCATGCCTTCTTCCCCGGCTCCAGCGAGTAGCCGTCTTTGCGGTCGAGCATCGTCCAGCCGGCGGCGGCGATCTCTTTGCGCAACGCATCGGCGGCGGCGAAGTCCTTCGCCTGCTTCGCGGCCCAGCGCTTTTCGGCGAGGGCGGCGACGTCGGCCGGGACCTCGGCTTTCGGCGCTTCGGTCGTTTCGAGCTTCAGGCCGAGGGCGAAGAGCACGCGGTCGAACGCCGCGGCGTCGATCCCCGCGGGGCCGCGGTTGACGATCGTGAAAAGCGCGCCGAGCGCGCCCGGGGTGTTCAGATCGTCGTGCAACGCGACGAACACCGGCTCGAAGCTTGCCGCATCGCCGCTTTGGCTGCCGAGCGCCGCGCGGAACGCCCGCAGCGTCTTCAACGCGCTCTCCGCGGCGTGCATGCCGTCGAGCGTGAAGTTGAGTTGCTTCCGCGGATGCCCGGAGAGCAGCGCATAGCGCACGGCCATCGCGGAATAGCCCTTCGCGATCAGGTCGCGGAGCGTGTAGTAGTTGCCCTTGCTCTTGCTCATCGTGGTGCCGTTCACGAGCAGGTGCTCGCTGTGGTACCAGTGGTGCGCGAAGGTCGTGCCGTTGCAGCATTGGCTCTGCGCAATTTCGTTTTCGTGGTGCGGGAAGAGCAGGTCGACGCCGCCGGTGTGCAGGTCGATCGTGTCGCCGAGGATCGATTTGCTCATCGCGCTGCACTCGATGTGCCAGCCGGGCCGGCCTTCGCCGACGCCGCCGGGTCCCGTCCACTTCACGGCACCGTCCTCCTCGGGCTTGTACGCTTTCCAGAGGGCGAAGTCGGAAACCGAATCCTTGTGGTCCGCGTCGGCGGCGAAAACCGTCACCTTCAATTCGCGTTCCTTGATCCGCGAGAGGCCGCCGTAGCCGGGGAAGGAATCGAGTTTGAAATACACGGAGCCGTCGGCCCCGCGGTAGGCGTGGCCCTTCTCCATCAGCACCTCGATCATGTTCACCTGCTCCTTGATGTAGCCGGTGGCGGTGGGCTCCGCGGTCGGCGCCAGACAGTTGAGCGCGCCGCAATCTTCGTGGAACAGCGCCGTCCAGTGCCGCGTGATCTCGCCGAGCGGGCGGCCTTCCTTCTTCGCCTGGCCGATGGTGCGGTCGTCGACGTCGGTCAGGTTGCGCACGTGCTTCACCTTGCCCGCGCCGAATTCCAGCTCGAGCAGGCGGCGGATGACGTCGTTGACGACAAAGGTGCGGAAATTGCCGATGTGCGCCGGTGCGTAGACCGTCGGTCCGCAATTGTAGAAGCGGAACACGCCGTCGGGTTGGGACGGCTTCAATGCGCGCAGCTCGCGGGACAACGATTCGAAAAGTCGGAGGGCCATGAAACGGAAAGGTAAGCGCGAGCGGTAACAGGAATTCCGGCGCGGCGGAAAGGTGTTTTTGCGGTCGCCGCCCGGGCCGCGGCACCGGGCGCGACCGGTTCCGGGTTCATGACTATCAATTTCGGAATGTGATCCCGGGCCGTCCCACTTGCTTGGCGCGACCCCTTGCTTCCGGGCCACCCCGGTCCGACGGCGTCCAGCCCTGCCCGCCCCATGCCCTCGTTCGCGGCCTACGGCAACCTCACGCTCATGGACTCGAGGGCAACTACGGCGCGGGCAACGCCATCGCCCTCGCCCCGAATCCCAGGGGCAAAGTCGCCGGCTTCAACCCCGAGATCTCCAACGCCGGCCTCTCCTACATCCGCAACAAGATCACCGTGCGCCTGCAGTACAACCATCGCGCCCGCTACCTCGCGACCTACAACGCGGTCGACTCCCAGCTCGTGTACCGGATCCGCCGCGACACCCTCGACGTGAAGACGATGGACCAGCTGACGGATCGTCTGAGCGTGTACCTCGACGTGAACAACGTGCTCGGCGAATTCGAAACCGGCCAGGATCGCGGCAACCGTCCTTCCCAGCGCCGCGTCCTCACGCCCGGATTCTTCTTCGGTGTGAACACGCGCCTGTGACCCGACCGGCGGCCGGCTTCGCGGTCGCGGCCGCGAATTCGGACCGCCTGCCTTCAGGCCTAGCGAAGAGGTAGGATCGAACCTATCTCAGTGTCGTGCCGGCTTACAGATTTCGCGCCCGGGTTCCGCGCCTCCCGGTGCAGGGAAAATCTGCGAAGTTTAATTCCTTTGCGTACAATTACTACCGCGGCCCGGGCAGTGCGTGCGCCGAGTTGGTCACGGCCTTGCTAATGGGGAGTTATGTTCCGCCGCCTCCGCATCCTTTGCTTAAGTCTCGCGCTCGCTGCGCCGGCCGCGGCGTTGCCGATGCTGCAGCTCGACATCGCGGGCGGCACCTACGACACCGTCGACCAGACCACCGTCGCCAATGCGGATGTCTTCACGTTGCGCACGCTGCTCAAAGCCAATTCCTCCAATGTGGCGGTGCCGTATTTTCTTTCCGTGGCGATCGCGCCCGGTCTGGCGCTCTCGAATCCGGCCCCCGATATCGGCACCTTCAAGATCAACGGCGTCGCCTACACCGGCTCGATGCTGACGTGGGGCACGCCCCCGACCAACGTGCCCGATTTCGAATCGGGCAACCTGTCGCCGCACGGTATCTATCCGACCTACTATCTTGAGCTGCAGTTCAGCTTTGCCAACGCCGGCACCGTGTCGGCGTACAACGTGCAGACCGACGCCGCAGCCTCCGGCGTGCTGCGCTATGTCGACTTCCAGGTCGACGTGTCCGCCCTGCGGTCCGCGTACAACCTGCACTTCGACCTCTACAACGAAAAATTCCGGCAAGGAGACTACTCCGTCGACAGGTTCGCGCCCTTCTCGCACGACGCCGCGAGCGGCTCCGGCGGCTATGAACCGCCGCTGACGGTGCGTGTGCCCGATACGGCGTCCGTCGCCGGTCTGGCCTTCGGCGGTATCGCGCTGCTGCTGGTCGCTTCCCGCCGCCGGCGCAACTGAGCGCCGGCCGCGCCGGGCTTGGCTTTCCCGCCGCATCGCTTGCGACGCCGCCCCGTCGGGTCGGCCGGACGGTTGATTTCGGTTGGCCGCCCGGCGTTCGGCCGTTTTTCTCGCCGCAGCTTTATGGCCGAGAATTCCCGTTTAGTCCTGTCCCAGCGTCCCCGCCGTTTGCGTCGCACCGCCGGTCTCCGCGCGATGGTCGAGGAAACCGTGCTGCGGCCCGCGGATTTCATCGCCCCGCTCTTCGTCGTCGAAGGCAGGGCGGCGCCGGAGGAAATCGCTTCGATGCCCGGCGTGTTCCGCCTCAACGTCGCCGATCTCGTGAAAGAGTGCCGCGCCCTTTGGAAACTCGGGGTGCCCGCCGTCGCGCTGTTTCCCAAGCTCGATCCGAAACTCAAGGACGACACCGGCACCCAGGCGCTCGACGAAGACACGCTCGTTCTCCGCGCCGTCCGCGCCGTGAAGAAGGCGTTGCCCGACCTCACGGTGATCACCGATGTCGCCCTCGATCCGTACACGACCCACGGCCACGACGGCGTGCTCACCGCGGCCCGCGACGACGTGGAGAACGATCGGACCGTGGATATTCTCGGCCGCATGGCGGTGCTCCAAGCCAAGGCCGGCGTCGATCTCGTGGCCCCCAGCGACATGATGGACGGCCGCGTCGGCGCGATTCGGCAGGCCCTCGATGCCGCGGGTTTCACCGGCACCGGGATTTTGGCGTATTCGGTGAAATACAATTCCGCGTACTACGGGCCGTTCCGCGACGCCGTCGGCAGCGCGCAGGCGGCGGGCACGCGTTTGCTCAGCAAGGCCACCTACCAGATGAATCCCGCCAATCGCCGGGAAGCGCTTGTCGAGGCGCGCCTCGACGAGGCCGAAGGCGCGGACATCTTGATGGTGAAACCGGCCGGCCTCTATCTCGACATCATCCGCGAGGTGCGCGAAGCCACGCGCAAGCCCGTCGCGGCCTACCAGATCTCCGGCGAATACGCGCAGATCCATGCGGCGGCGCGGCTGGGTTGGCTGAATCTCGAACGTTGCCGGAACGAATCCCTGCTCGCGATCAAACGGGCGGGCGCGGATCTCATCCTCACTTACTTCGCCAAGGAAATGGCGCGGGAGTTGCGGTGAATCCGCCGCCGTGAGCGCGCCTCAGAACGGCGAGCGCGGGACCTGCAGCGAATCGCCGGGCAGCAGGCGCGGATCTTCGTTCGGGTTTTTCTGCGCCAGCTTCACGTCGATCGGGTAGGCGGTCTTTTCGCGCACGAGGGTCACGGCGGTTTCCTTGGCGTAGAGCGTGAAGCCCCCCGCGGATTGCACCGCTTTTGCGACCGTCAGGTCCGGCGTCCAGATGATGCGGCCCGGGCGCTGCACTTCGCCGCCCACATAGACGAATCGCTCGGTCACGCTCACGGAGACGTCGACCGTCATGTAGATCTTCTTGGCGATGTAGGTTTCGCGGACGCGTTGCGACAATTCCGCCGTGCTGGCGCCGGCCGCCTGGAGCGATCCGATGAAGGGCAGGTTGATCATGCCTTGGTCGTCGATCTGGACCGTGCTGGCGCTGGCATCCGGCACGCCTTGCAGGGCGATGTTCAGGCTGTCGCCGGGCCGCAACTGCGCCGTCGAGGAGATCGCCGGAATCACGGGATTGGCCGCGGCGGAGGGCTTCGAGGCACAACCGCTCCCCCAGACCGCGACCGCCAGAATCAGCGGCCCCAACGCAACTCGGCGGAAAAAATCCATAGGGGTGCTAGGTGCGGGAATCCTCCGCAAAAGGCAATGTCGGGCTGGCTGCCGGGCCCGGCGCGGCCGGCTCCATGCGCCGCGCGCGGGCACAAAAAAGGCAGCCCGGAGGCT
The DNA here is from genome assembly GCA_002288455.1 of Opitutia bacterium Tous-C1TDCM. Taxonomy (GTDB): domain Bacteria; phylum Verrucomicrobiota; class Verrucomicrobiia; order Opitutales; family Opitutaceae; genus ER46. Next base: position 22,202 of record NEUS01000035.1, on the reverse strand, counting down.
GCCTTGGTAAGGAATGTCGATGGACGGATCAGCGTTTGCCCTTGGCTTTCTTCTTCGGCTTTTCGTCTTCGTCGTCCTCGTCGTCCTCGTCGTCGTCCTTTTCTTTGTCGTCGTCGTCGTCCTCATCCTCGTCGTCGTCGCCCTTGTCCTTCTTTTTGGCCGCGTCGTCGTCGCCCTTTTCGCCCTCTTCGTCTTCGTCCCACTTCAGGGATTCGTCGTTCTTGAGTTTCTCCTCTTCCTCTTCGTCGAGTTCCGGCAGGTCGTCGTCGCCCTCGTCCTCGACATCCTTGGCCGGAGCTTCCTCGTCGCCGTCGTAGCCGGCGGGCATGTAGTCGAGAATCGCGGCGATCTCGTCGAACGTATGCACCGCATGGCCCTGGATGAAATTGCTGTTCTGGTCCTCGCGGATCTCGTCCTCGACCTCGTCGACGGAGAGCTTGGATTCGAAATTGAAGAGATCGTTGAGCAGCTTGACGCGACAGCGCGTGAGGTGGTCGAGCAGGTCGGCGTAGGGCCCGTTTTCCTCGTCGAGAATGTCCGGCAGGCCGAAGAGTTTGTCCTCGGATTCGAACATCGATTCTTTCACGCGCTTGAGGCGCACCTTCCCGTTGCCGAGATCCTTGTCGATGCGGAAGGGGATGAAGGCCGACTCGAACATGTCCTGGTCGAAACCGTAGTCGCGCAACGGATCGACGAGCTCGATCAAATGCTGCACTTGGCGCGGATCGACGATGCTGAGACCGTCGACATCCCAGCGCACCGGATCACTCGTCTCCGCGACCCACCAGTTGTGATCGTCGCCCAGACGAACAATGCACCAGTCGAGAGTGGAAGTAGCTTTGGCCATGAGAGAGTGAGTCGGGAGGAATTTTTGCGCAGCGTGCGAGGGGAGTTTTAAAAAACAAGCACAAAAGCGGACGCTGCCGCGGCGTTCGTTACGGGGATGTTTCAGCGCGGAAAATGCTCGGAAAACGGAAGTTCGGGAATTGGCGACGCTTGCCAAAAAAGGGCCGGGATTTCACGGTCCGCCCATGGGTAGTCTCTACGAAAACGTGGTGCGGCCGCAGCTGTTTCGGCTCGATTCCGAGCGCGCGCACGAACTCGGGGTGCGCGGCATGGCGCTGCTCGGGGCGCTTCCGCCCCTGTGCCGGCTGCTCGAGGCCTGGACGCGTCCGGCCCTGGCGCGCCGGCCGGTGCAGGCCTTCGGTCTCACGTTTCCCAATGCGATCGGTCTCGCCGCCGGCTTCGACAAACACGCCTCGGCCTGGCCCGCCGCCGCGGCTCTCGGCTTCGGCCACGTGGAAATCGGCACCGTCACCGCCCACGCCCAGCCCGGCAATCCGGCGCCGCGCATGTTCCGCTACCCGGAGCAGGAAGCCGTCATCAACCGGATGGGCTTCAACAACGCCGGCGCCGACGCCGTCGCCGCCAAACTCGCCGGCCAACCGGGCCGCGGCGCGCGCCGCATCCCGCTCGGGATCAATCTCGGCAAATCGAAGATCACCGAAATCGAACGCGCCCCCGAGGACTACCTCGCGAGCTTCGCGCGTCTCGCCGACTACGCCGACTACCTCGTGCTCAATGTCTCGAGCCCCAACACGCCGAACTTGCGCCAGCTCCAGGACGAATCCCGCCTGCGCGAGTTGCTCGCCGCGGTCACCGGGGCGAACCGCGCCCGCGCCGCGCAGCCCGGCAAGCACCGCGTGCCCGTGTTGCTCAAGATCGCGCCCGACCTGACGTGGCCGCAGATCGACGCCGTCCTCGGGGTCATCGCCGAGTACGGTCTCGATGGTATCATCGCCACGAATACTACGCTCGCCCGGCCCGGTCCCTTCGCCGCGGTCAACGAGGCCGGCGGCCTCAGCGGCGCGCCGGTCCGGCGGCGCTCCACCGAGATCGTCAACTACCTCGCCCGCGCCACCGGCGGCCGGCTCCCGATCATCGGGGTCGGCGGCATCGGCGATGCGACGGCGGCGGCCGAGAAGCTCGATGCCGGCGCCACCTTGGTCCAGGTTTACACCGGCATGATCTACCGGGGCCCATTTTTCGCGGCCGATTTGGCCAAAGCCTTGGTGGAACGCCAACGCACCTGAAAACGGCGTTCCCGTTGGCGCGCCGGCACCGTCGGGCGCGCACCGCGACCGTTGTTTTTCAGAGGAGAAACGGGCAATTTCCGCGGTTGCGATTTCAGGGCTGGACAAGCCTTGGGCAATCTCTCTTAGTCCGCCTTCCCTTGTTCGAAAATGCTCAGGTGGTGGAATTGGTAGACACACACGTTTGAGGGGCGTGTGCCGTAAGGCGTAAGGGTTCGAGTCCCTTCCTGAGCACCATTTTCCCCGGCCCGTGGGCCGGGATGATCGAAAAATCCGCTTCCGGCCGATGCCTTCCCTCGGTCTTTGCGCCGTGAACCGGAGCTTGCCGGTGCCGCACCCGGGAGCCATCAGCATTCCGTGCGCTTTCTACCCCTGTTGTGCGCGCTGTCGGTTGCGGTCGGATCCGCCGGCGGCGCAGAAGTCTACCGTCCCGGCCCCGATGCGATGCCGCAGGCCGTCCCCCGCGGCGAAGTCCGGACCGGCACCTTTGCCGCGAGCCGGATCTTTCCCGGCACGACGCGCGAGTACTTCGTCTACGTGCCCGCGCAGTACCGGCCCGACCGCCCGGCCTGCCTGATGGTGTTTTTCGACGGCGCCGGTTTCATGAAGGCCGACGGCGCCTTCCGGGTGCCGACGGTGTTCGACAACCTGATCGCCCGCGGCGAAATGCCCGTGACGATCGCCGTTGGCGTCAACCCCGGCATGATCGCGCCGACCGTCGCGGGCGCGAAAGCGCGGAGCAACCGGAGCTTCGAATACGACTCGCTGGGCGACGCCAACGCGCGCTTTCTGATCGAGGAACTGCTCCCGGTCGCCGCCGCGGGACTGAATCTCACCGCCGACCCGGCCGGCCGGGCCGTCTGCGGCAACAGCTCCGGCGGCATCGCCGCCTTCACCGTGGCGTGGGAGCGGCCGGACCAGTTCGGCAAGGTCGTCAGCCACATCGGCAGCTTCACCAACATCCGCGGCGGCCACGCGTACCCGGCGCTGATCCGCAAAACCAAGCCCGCGAAACCGCTCCGCGTTTTCCTGCAGGACGGCGTCGCGGACCTCGACAACCTCCACGGCAACTGGCCGCTCGCGAACCACGAGATGGCCGCGGCCCTGAAGTTTGCCGGCTACGACCACACGCTCGTCTTCGGTTCCGGCGGCCACTCCGGCGCGCACGGCGGCGCGATTCTGCCCGATACGCTCCGCTGGCTCTGGCGCGACTGGCCCAAACCCTGAACCGGACCCGCCCCATGAATCTTTCCTTCCTTTCTCTCCGGAGCCGATCCCTGGTTCTGCACCTCGCCTGGCTGGCGGCCGGCGCCGCGGCTGCGGTGTCTTTGCCGGCCGCGGAAACCTTCCGGCCCACGCCGGATCACCTGGTCCGGCCCGACGTGCCGGCGGGGAAACTGGTGGCGATGCCGCCGTGGACGTCGCGGCTGTTCGCCCCGACCGTGCGCGACTGGTGGGTGTATGTGCCGGCGGGATACAAGCCGGACGGCACCGCGGCGCTGATGGTGTTCCAGGACGGCCACGACTACGTGAACCCGAAGGGCAATTGGCGCGCGCCGACGGTATTCGACAACCTGATCGCGGCCGGCGCGATGCCGGTGACGCTCGCGGTGTTCGTGAACCCGGGGCACGATCCGGCCAAGCCGGCGCCGAAGTCCGCTTGGCAGGCAAGCAACCGCAGCCTCGAGTACAATTCCCTCGGCGACCGGTACGCCCGGTTTTTGCTCGAGGAACTGCTCCCCGAGGTGGCGAAGACGTATCCGTTTTCCGACGACCCGGAGCGGCGGGCGATCGCGGGCGCCAGCAGCGGCGGCATCGCGGCCTTCACCGTCGCCTGGGAGCGTCCGGACCGTTTCCGCAAGGTGCTGTCGACGATCGGCAGCTTCGTCCATCTGGCCGGCGGCCACGACTACCCCGCGCTGATCCGCAAGACGGAGCGGCGGCCGCTGCGCGTGTTCCTCGAGGACGCCGCGGGCGACCTCGACAATCCCTACGGCAACTGGCCGCTCGCCAACCGGCAGATGCACGCGGCCCTGAAGTACATGGGCTACGATGTGAAATTCGAATACGCGGACGGCTTCGCGCACAATTCCGTCCACGGCGGCATGGTCCTGCCGGACGCGTTGCGCTGGCTCTGGCGCGCCGAAAAGCCGGTGGCGGAGATCGACATCCGCGGCGACCTCGGCGGCGACCTCACGCTGCACAAATTGCTCATCCCGGGCGAAGATTGGACGCCGGTCGCCGAGGGCTTGGGTTTTGCCGACGCGCTCGCCGCCGACGGCGACGGCAATCTGTGGTTTTCGGATCTGCGCGGCGCAGGCGCCGGGGTGTATCGGATTTCCGGCGACGGCACGCGGACCAAGTTCAGTCCCGAGGCGGCGAGCGGGCTGAAGTTCGGGCCGGACGGCCGGATCTACGCCTGCCAGGGGGCGAAGCAGCGGCTCATCGCGCTCGGCGCGGCCGACGGCGCGATCGGCGTCCTGGCCGAGGGCGTGCGGCCCAACGACCTCGTGGTCACGGGCGCCGGCCACATCTATTTCACCGAGACCGCCGCGAAGCAGGTGACCTGGCTCGACCCGAAAACAGGCGCGCGCCGCGCGGCCGACACCGGCCTCGCCGGGCCCAACGGCATCGCGCTCTCGCCCGACGGCGGCACGCTCGCCGTCAGCGAACACGCCGGCGGCCACGTCTGGACCTTCCGGGTCAATCCCGACGGCGCGCTCGACGCGAAGATGCCGACGATGACGCTGCGGCGGCCGATCGATCCGGCCGGAACTTTCCGCTTCCACGAACCGCCGCCGTACAAGGCGGCGTCGCGCGGCGACGGCATGGCGACCGACGCGCTCGGCCGCTACTTCGTGACCACGGCACTCGGGGTGCAGGTTTTCGACCCGACGGGCCGGGCCTGCGGGTTGCTCGCGTTGCCGCCGACGGACAAGGGCCTGACCAGCTGCGTGCTCGCGGGACCGGCCCGCGATTACCTCTACGTGGCCGCGGGCGACCGGATTTTTCGCCGCAAAGTGCAGGTGACGGCGGCGCGCTGAGCCCGCACCGCTGCCCGATGTCCGAACCGAAGCCGCCCGGCGCCGTTCCGATCCGGCTGATGCGGCCCGACGATCTCGGCGCGGCGCACGAGTTGCGCGCCTTGGCGGGCTGGAACCAGAGCGAGCGGGACTGGCGCGGCTTCCTCGCCTACGAGCCGGAGGGTTGCTTCGTGGCCGAACTCGGCGGCCGCGTCGTGGGCACGGCCACCACGATCCGCTACGGCCGGCGTTTCGGTTGGATCGGTATGGTGCTGGTGCACCCCGAGTGGCGCCGGCACGGCATCGGTTCGGCGCTGCTGCGGCACGCGATCGCCTCGTTGCAGGCCGCCGGCGTGGAGACAGTGAAACTCGATGCCACGCCGCAGGGGCGAACCGTGTATTTGCCGCTTGGATTCACGGATGAGTACGGTCTCGCGCGTTACGCAGGGGTCGCACCCGTCGCGTCGACCGTCGCCGGGGCCGGGATCGAGATCGGTCCGTGGCTGGAAACCGACGATGCGGAAGTGGGCGCGCTCGATGCCGAAGCTTTTGGCGCCGAACGGGGCCGGGTGCTGCGGACGTTGGCGCGGCGGCATCCCGAACTGGCCTGGGTGGCGCGCAAAGACGGGCAGGTCGCGGGTTGCCTTTGCGGCCGGATCGGGGCGACCACCGTGCAGGTGGGGCCGTGGGTGGCGCGCGACGCCGAGGTCGCGGCGGCGTTGCTGCGCGCGTTCTTTGCCGCGGTCGCGGGCCGCCGCGTGTTTTTCGATGTGCTCGATTCGTGCGCGGGCGCGAAGGCGTTGCTGGAAGCCGAACGGTTCACGGTCCAGCGCCGGCTGACGCGGATGTTTCTCGGACCGAATCGCCATCCGGGGCGGCCGGATCTGGTGTTCGGCATCAGCAGTCCCGAGCAAGGTTGAGCCGGGATTGCTCCGCCGCGGGCGACGGCGAGGTCAGGTCTTCCGGCGGCGGCGCTTGGCGGGACCGAAGGTTTCCCCGGTGTCGCGCAGCGGCGCGAGATCCGGATCGCTTTGCGCGGCGGCCGCGAATTTCCCGTCGAGGTCGATGGCGCGGGCCACGCGCTCGCGCGCGGCGGACAGGTCGCCGCGTTGGCAGGCGTAACACCCGAGATTGAAATGGATCGTGGCTTCGGCGGGATGATGCACCTCCGCCGTGAGGAGAATTTGCTCCGCCGCGGCCAACGACACCGCGCGCCGCGTCGCGTAGGCCCACGTGATCCAAGCGGCGGACTCGCCCGGCTCCCGGCGGGTGAATTCGCCCGCGATCCGGGCCAGCTCCGGCCACTTCGCCTGTTCGTGCAGGACGGCCATGCGCACCGCGAGCACGTCCGCGCCGTCGCAGGCGGGACCGGGAATCAGCGCCAACTCGGCCGCCGCGGCCTCCAGCATCCCGAGTTCGAGATACCCCCGGGCGTGGGCGAGTCGGCGTTGCGGCAGCATGGCCCGCAGCCAAGGCGCGTCGGCCCAGCGGGTCAACCGGCCGCCGCCGCGATCAGGCCGACGGGGGCCGGCCGTGGTGCACCGCGTGCGCGGTGTAGGCGGCGGTGTCGGCCAGCATCGCGTCGATCGTCGCCGCGAGCGGTTCTAGCCGCACCAACCCGGAGAACACGGCCTTGTCGCCGATCGCGTCGGTGAGAATGAACGCCGGCCGCTGGCTGATCCGGTGCGAGGCGAAGTCCGCGGTGCTGGCGTCGACCCGCGCGCGGACGGCGGCGGAGTCCGCGGCGGCGCGCAGGTCGGCGGGCTTGATCCGGCCGCCCCCGGCCGCGACCGCGACTTCGACCGCGACGTCGGGATTGCCCACCTTGCGGCCTTCGCGGACCGCGGCGTGGGCGAGCGCCAACCGGATTTCGTCGCCGTGAAAACCGAAATCGCGGGCGGCCTCCGCCACCAGATTCGGCGCCTCGTAACGACCCTGGCGTTCGGGCTCGAACCAGCCGGAATCCAGCATGAACGGCGAGTGCATCACCGTGCCGCCGCTGCGGCGGTAGAACCAATCGCATTGCGCGCGCGAAACCGGAAAATCCTCCGGCGCCATCAGCGCGATTTTCCATTCGAATTCCGCGCGCCCGGCGTAGCGCCGCTTCAGTTCCGCGTAGACGGGCTCGACCCAGGTGCACCAGGAGGAAATGACCTCGAGGTAATAGGTGATCTTCATGCCCCGAGCCGAGTCGCGCGGCCCGGGGCCGTCAACGCACGACGACCTTCGGCGCAGCACAGCACCGCGCCGCCGCCGGCCGCACACTTGCCGCGGTCGCAGCCCGCGGCCCCGGACTCATTCCTTGCCGCCGCCGAAGAGCCCCTTGATCGCCTCGCCGGTCTTCTTGACGCCCTCGGCCGCGGCGGCGCCGGTGGTCTTGCCGATGTCTCCGGCGGCCTTCGCCGTGGCCCCGATAATCTCGGGCGTGAGGCGTTTCATCACGGCGAACGCGATCTTGTCCGGCGTGACGCCGCCTTCGGCCGTGCCGATGTCGGTGAGCTCGATCGGCGGAAGCGGGAGCGTGAGGCCGGCGCCGGCCATGCCGACGCGGACCTTGCCGTTCACGAGCCGGAATTTCTTCACTTCGATCTTCACGCCGGAGCCGCCGGCCGCGGGCGCCTGCGGATCGGCCGGGGCTTTGCCGCCGGTGGCCTGCTCGATGTTCTTCAGCAGGTCGTTCACGTTGCTCGCGATCAATTTGGTCTCGTAGTTGAATTCCGGCGCCTCGAGCTCGATCGCTTCGACGAGGATGCGGTCGCCGAGCAGCGACATCGGGGCGACATCGATGTGGATTTTCCCGAGGGAGCAGAAATTGCCGTCGCTCCAGCCCTTGGGGTTGCCGATGACGAGCCCTTTGAGCGTGCCGCTGCCGGACAGCGGCGAAATGACGGCCCCGTCGAGGTTGACCTTGGTCTGTGTGATCGCGGGCGCGAACCGGTTGACTCCGGCCTTGACGATGGAGCCGAGGAAAAATTCGGCGCCGACATAGCCGCCGACAACCAAAACGAGCAGGACAACGGCGACGATCTTGAGGGATTTATTCATGGGAAGCGGGTGCGGGAGGGGAACGCGGGCGGGGGAAAAAGGGAACCGGGTTGGGGGAATACAGCGAAGCCCGGCCGTTCCAATCCGAATTCCGCGGCGGGCCGCCGGGCGGCGGATTTTCGCTTGTCAGGTCCGGCGCCGGCCCGACGCTGTCGCCACTCGCGAAAAATTCCCATGGCCCAAGCTTACACGGAAGCCAGCATCAAGACGCTCTCCTCGCTCGAACACATCCGGCTGCGGCCCGGCATGTACATCGGGCGGCTCGGCAACGGCATCCATGCCGAAGACGGCATCTACGTCCTGCTCAAGGAGACGATCGACAACTGCATCGACGAATTCACGATGGGCCACGGCCGCAAGATCGAGGTCGAGCTCACCGAGCGCACCCTGCGCGTGCGCGACTACGGCCGCGGCATCCCGCTCGGCAAACTCATCGACTGCGTCTCCATCATCAACACGGGCGCGAAGTACGACAGCGAGACCTTCCAGAAATCCGTCGGACTCAACGGCGTCGGCCAGAAGGCCGTCAACGCCCTCTCCCTTTCCTATCGCGCGCAGGCGTTCCGCGAAGGCCAGACCAAGCTTGTCGAGTTCGAGCAGGGCCGCCTGAAGAAGGACCACAAGGTCGCCAAGTCCGACGAGCGCAACGGCACGCTGATCGAGTTCACGCCGGACGAGGCGCTTTTCGGCAAGGACTTCCGGTTCCGGCCCGAGTTCGTCGAGGACATGCTCTGGAACTACGCCTTCCTGAACCGCGGGCTGACGCTCGCGTTCAACGGCAAGGTTTTCAAATCCGAGCACGGCCTGCGCGATCTCCTGCAGAAAAACCTCAGCGGCGCGCCCCTGTACCCGATCATCCACCTCGAGGGCGAGGACATCGAGGTCGCGTTCACCCACGGCGCGCATTACGGCGAGGAGTATTTCTCTTTCGTCAACGGCCAGCACACGACGATGGGAGGCACCCACCTCTCGGCCTTCCGTGAGGCCTTGGTGGATACGGTCCGCAATTTCTTCAAGCGCGACTACGATGCCGCCGATGTGCGCCAGTCGATCGACGCCGCCGTGGCCGTCCGGGTGATGGAGCCCGTCTTCGAGTCCCAGACCAAGACCAAGCTCGGTTCCGCCAACGTCGGCCCCGACGGCCCGAGCCTGAAGGAATTCGTCGGCAAGTTCATGCAGCAGACGCTCGATGTCTACCTGCACAAAAACAAGGAAACCGCCGACGCGATCCGCGGGAAAATCGAGGAGAGCGAACGCGAGCGCAAGGAACTCGCCGGCATCCGCAACCTCGCCCGCGAACGCGCCAAGAAGGCGTCGCTGCACAACAAGAAACTCCGCGACTGCCGGCTGCATCTCGGCGACCGCAACGAGCGCGCCGAACAAAGCACGATCTTCATCGTCGAGGGCGATTCCGCCGCCGGTTCCCTCACCGCCACCCGCGATGTGCAGACCCAGGCGGTCTTCGCGCTCAAGGGCAAACCGCTCAACACCTACGGGCTGTCCAAGAAAGTCATCTACGAGAACGAGGAATTCCACCTCCTCCAATCCGCGCTCAACGTCGAGGACGGCCTCGACGGCCTCCGCTACAACCGGATCGTCATCGCCACCGATGCCGATGTCGACGGCATGCACATCCGGCTGCTGCTGATCTCGTTTTTCCTGCAGTTCTTCCCCGACCTGATCCGCAACGGCCACGTCTACATCCTCGAGACGCCGCTCTTCCGGGTGCGGAACAAGAAGGAGACGATCTACTGCTACTCCGAAGGCGAGAAACAGGCGGCGATCGGCAAACTCGGCGCCAGCCACGAGATCACGCGGTTCAAAGGTCTCGGCGAAATCTCCGCGGGCGAATTCAAGGATTTCATCGGCGAGAATATCCGGCTCGAGCCGGTCACGCTGAACCACCTGCACAACAGCGACGAACTGCTCTCCTTCTTCATGGGCAAGAACACGCCGGAGCGGCAGGACTTCATCATCGGCAACCTCAAGGTCGAAAAAGACCTCGTGGAAGCCTGAGCCGTTCGATGCACCGCGCCGTTCGGCCCGCGGCGGCACGTCGCTGGCTCGCCGTCGTCGCGGCTGCCTTCGCCTTGGCGCTCGGCGGTTGCCGGACTTTGCCGTCGGCCCGCGTCGATCTCTCCGGGCAGCCCCCGGCCGCCGCCGCGCAGGCGAAGGCCAACCTCGAGGTCTTCGACGCCGTCTGGGACCTCGTCCACCGCAAGCACTACGATCCGCGGCTGGGCGGCGTCGATTGGGCCGCCGCCGCCGCGACCTTCGCCCCGCGCGCCGCCGCCGCGGCCGACCCGAAGGCGCTCTACGCCGTGCTCAACGAGATGCTGGCGCCGCTCAACGACAGCCACACGCTCGCACTCAGCCCCGAGCGCCGGAGCGAGCGCCGCACCGCCGCCCGCGCCCGTACCGGGTTCAACCTCCTGCAGGTCGAGGGCCGCTGGGTCGTCGCCGAGGTCGTCCCCGGCAGCCCGGCGGAGGAGGCGGGAGTCAAGCCGGGCTGGATCGCCGTGGCGCGCAACGGCCGGCCGCTCGGGCCGCGCACGGAGTTCGGGGCGAAGGAAGGGGAGACGGTGACGTGGGAGTTTCTCGATGCGGAGGACCGGACCGTGACAGTTTCCCCGGCCGCGCGCCGCCTTTCGACCGTGGCGCCGCCGACGGCGCGTGTGCTGCCCGGCGGCTTTGTCTATGTGCGCTTCGACGAGTTCGACGGTCCGGGCCGCCGTTGGCTCGGCCGGCAACTCGAGGAACACCGCGCCGCGCCGGGCGTCGTCATCGACCTGCGGCGGAATCCGGGCGGGGAAACGTTTTCGCTGGGCATCTCGATCGGGGAAGTTTTCGACCGCGCCGTCGACTGCGGGACCTTTGTCACGCGCGGCGGCCGCCGCAGCCTGAAGCGTTCCTGGCAACTCGGCTCCGCGAACTACGCCGGCAAGGTCGTCGTGCTTGTCGACGGCGCCACGGGCAGCGCGGCGGAAATCTTTGCGGCGGTGCTGCAGGACCACGGTCGCGCCGTCGTGGTCGGCCGCCGTACCGCGGGCGCCGTCCTGGCGAGTTGGTTTTACCGCCTCCCTGGCGGCGGCGAATTGCAGCTCAGCCGCGAGGATTATTTGGCGCCCAAGGGCCGGCGACTCGAAGGCCGCGGGCTCGAGCCCGACATCGCCGTCGTCCGGACCCTGGCCGACGCCCGCCGCGCGATCGACCGCGACGTCGAGACGGCGCTCGGCGTCCTGCGCGGCGAACTCGCGGTTCCGGCGACGGCCCGGTGAGCCCGGGAATCAGCCGACCGTCTTGGTCATGCGGATCACCGTGAGCGTCAGGCCGCCCGGCAGCGGCGCTTCCGTGCGGGCCGCGACACTGTAACCGTTCGCCCGATACAGCGGCTCGCCGGCGAGGGTGGCGGCCAATTCGATCCGCGTGAAACCTGCTTCCCGGATCGCGGCCTCGCTGGCCGCCAGCAGGGCACGCCCGAGTCCCCGTCGTTCCCACGCCGGCGCCACGAAGAAAGCCCGGATCCGGGCCGCGTCCCGCGCCGGATCCAGCAGCGGATCCTCGTTCCGGCGGGCCCGGTCGCCGCCGTAGACGGAGGCGCGTTTGCTCCAGCCTCCGCAGGCGACGATCTCGCCGTCGTGGTCGCAGGCGAAGTAGGTCCCGTCGCGGACCAGCTGGCGGTCGACGCCGAAGACCGGCCCGAGCGCGGCCTCGAGTTGCGCCGCCGAGTAGTGTCGCGCCAGCAGGGTGCGGGTCGAGGTTTCGATCAGCCGCTCGAGGGCGGGCAGATCGGCGTCCGTGGCTTGCCGGAGGATCGGAAATTCAGCCATGCGGCACGCTGCCGTCCCGCCGGCCCGCGCCGCAAGCATTCGCTCTCGGTTCAGCCGGCGGCCGGGCCGAGGTTGCCGAACTCCGCGAGAAACTGCTCCCGCGTGAACGGCTTCATCACGATGCCGTGCGCCCCCAGCCCCTGCGCCATGCGGAGGCAATCGGCGCCCTGCAGGTATTTGCCGCCGCCGGAGATCGCAAGAATGCGGCTCGCCGGCTGCAGCCGCCGGACCTGGGCGATGAGTTCGAAGCCGTCGCCGTCGGGCATCACGACATCGGTGACGACGATGTCGAAGCGCTGGGTCTTGAGCAGGGCGGAAGCCGTTTTGCCGGAATCGGCGGCCGCGACCCGGTGCCCGGCCTGGGCCAGCCAGAGTGAAACCAAATTCCGGATACCTTCTTCGTCGTCGGCGACGAGCACGGACGAAGCGGCGGCGGGTGCGGTCATGCGTGGACGGAAAGGAAATCGCCGCGCGGGCGACCGACGAGCGGGAATCGTTCCGCGCCGATCAAAACCGGGTAAATCGGCCGCCGCGGGACGCGTCCGGCCGGCGGGCTTCAGTTGTGGGAAATCTCATCGTCCGCGAGCCGCCCCTGGAGTTTGCGCTGCAATTTGATCGCTTCGATTTCGCCGCGCAGCCGCCGGCCGAAAAGTTCGAGCCGCCGGCGGACGTCGAGGGTTTCGAGCAGCTTCTGCTTGAGACCGGGGTCCTCGCACAGGCTGAAGGCCGCGAGATCGACGAAAGCCTCCGGGTCTTCGACGGTCTTGAGGAAGTCAGCCATCTCGGCCGACCCCTGCGGCGCGCGGGCGGCCGCCAGCCGGCGCTTGATCCCGAGCAGGCGCGCCAACTCCCGGCGCAGCGCCGCGATCTCCGCCGCGTCGGCGCCCGGCTCGCTCGCCAACGCGCGGATGCGGATCCGGCGGTAGGGCTCGTCGCTCAAAATCGACTCGATCGCGACCCGGCAAAGCCCCTGCAGGAGCAAGTTGGAGGTGCCGTTGCCGTTCTTCTGGCAGGCGCGGATGATGCCGACGGTCGCCACGCGGTGCGGCGGCTCGAATTGCTCCGCCTCCGGGAGCAGCCCTTGGTTCAGGCCCGCCACGGCAAAGAGCCGGTTCGACGCCAAGACATCGCGGAGCATCTCGCGGTAGCGCGGTTCGAAAATATGGAGCGGCATCAGCGCCTGCGGAAAAAAAGCCGTGTTCGGCAACGTCATCACCGGCACTTCATTCGGCAGTGTGATTTCCATTTCCATGTGCGAGACCGTAGGAGTGGGGCGCGGGAATTCAACCGGTGTGACATGATAGCGCCATGGATTTTTAGGCTGTCGCACACCCTGTGCCAGCACTGTGCCAAGTTGGCTGCTTTTCGGTCGCCGGTTGCGTTGCCAACGGATCGCTCGGCGTCGAGATAACTTTCTAACAGCTAAATATCAGTAACTTACGATTTCGCACCCGCCCGGGGCACATCCGTTGCTAGGCGTGGGGCATGAGCCGCATTATCGGTATCGATCTTGGGACCACGAATTCTTGCATGGCCGTCATGGAAGGCGGCGAACCCGTGGTCATCCCCAACGCGGAAGGCGCCCGCACGACGCCCTCGGTGGTCGCGTTCACGAAGTCGGGCGAGCGTCTGGTCGGCCAAGCCGCCAAGCGGCAGGCCGTCACCAACCCGCGCAACACCGTCTTCTCGGCCAAGCGTTTCATCGGCCGCAAATTCACCGAGGTCCGCGAAGAGGCCAAGAACATGCCCTTCAAGACCGTCGAAGGGAAAAACGGCGACGCCTACATCGAGGTCCAGGTCGGCGACAAGACCGAGCAGTTCGCCCCGCAGCAGATCGCTGCCTTTGTCCTCGGCAAGCTGAAGGCCGACGCCGAAGCCTACCTCGGCGACAAGGTCACGCAGGCCGTCATCACGGTGCCCGCGTACTTCAACGACTCGCAGCGCCAGGCCACCAAGGACGCCGGCAAGATCGCCGGTCTCGAGGTGCTCCGTATCATCAATGAACCTACGGCGGCGTCCCTCGCCTACGGTCTCGACAAAAAGAAGGACGAGAAGATCGCGGTCTTCGACTTGGGCGGCGGCACCTTCGACGTGTCCGTGCTCGAAATCGGCGACGGCGTCTTCGAAGTGAAGGCGACCAACGGCGACACCCATCTCGGCGGCGACAATTGGGACGAAGCCCTCATCTCGTGGCTCGTCGAGACGTTCAAAAAGGAAAACGGCATCGACCTCCGCAAGGATCCGATGGCCCTCCAGCGTCTCAAGGAAGAAGCCGAAAAAGCCAAGATCGCCCTCTCTTCCGCGCAGTCCGTCGACCTCAATTTGCCGTTCATCACGGCCGACGCCTCCGGCCCGAAGCATCTCAACGTCCAGCTCTCCCGCTCCAAGATGGAGCAGATCTGCGAATCGCTCTTCGAGCGCTGCCTCCCGCCGTTCAAGGCCTGTCTCAAGGATGCCGAACTCACGTCCGCGCAGATCGACGAACTCGTGCTCGTCGGCGGCATGACCCGCATGCCGAAGGTCGTCGACATCGCGAAACAGCTCGGCGGCAAACCGCCGCACCAGGGCGTCAATCCCGACGAAGTCGTCGCCATCGGCGCCGCGGTCCAGGGCGGTGTGCTCAAGGGCGAAGTCCGCGATGTCCTCCTGCTCGACGTCACGCCGCTCACGCTCGGCATCGAGACGGCCGGTCAGGTCGCCACGCCGATGATCCCGCGCAACACCACGATCCCGGCCAAGAAGACGCAGACGTTCTCCACGTACAGCGACAACCAGCCCGGCGTCGAAATCGTCGTCCTGCAGGGCGAGCGCCCGATGTCCCGCGACAACAAGGTGCTCGGCACCTTCAAGCTCGACGGCATCCCGCCCGCGCCGCGCGGCACGCCGCAGATCGAAGTCACCTTCGACATCGATGCCAACGGCATCCTCCACGTTTCCGCCAAGGACCTCGGCACCGGCAAGGACCAGAAAATCACTATCCAAGGTTCCTCCGGTCTCTCGAAGGAAGAAGTCGAGAAAATGACCAAGGAAGCCGAGCTCCACGCCGCCGAAGACAAGAAGCGCAAAGAAGCCGTCGAATCGAAGAACCAGCTCGATTCCGCCATCTACCAGCTCGAGAAGACGATCAAGGACGGCGGCGACAAAATCCCCGCCGCCATCAAGGCGAAGGGCGAAGCCGCCCTCGCCGACGCGAAGAAAGACCTCGAGTCCAACGACGCCGACAAGATGAAGGCCGCCCTCGAGAAGCTCAGCGCCATCGGTCCCGAGCTCTACGCCGAAGCCCAGAAGAACGCCCAGGCCGCCGGCGCCGCCGCCGGTCCCGAGGCTGCGGCCGACGGTCCCGCGCCGGGCGCAGCCGCCGGCAAGAAGGCCGAGAAGAAGGCCGACGTCGTCGATGCCGACTTCGAAGTCGTCGACGACGACAAGAAAAAGTAAGGCGCTCCATCCCTTTGTGCTCCGTTCGCGAATCGTTCGCAGGCGGCGCGCTTTGTTCCGACCCGATCCAAACATCACCCTTCAACCCTAAACCAAAAACCAATATGGCTAACGTCAAAATCAAGCCGATCGGGGACCGCGTCCTCGTCGAGCATCTCGAAGAAAAAGAGCAGGTCCGCGGCGGTATCATCATCCCGGACAGCGCCAAAGAAAAGCCGCAGGAGGCGAAAGTCATCGCCCTCGGCACCGGCAAGAAAGGCGACGACGGCAAAGTCACGCCCTTCGAAGTCAAGGTCGGCGACCGCGTCCTCATCAGCAAATACGGCGGCACCGAAGTGAAGCTCGACGAAAAGAAGTACACGCTCGTCCGCGAGGACGACATCCTCGGCGTCATCGGTTGATCGCCCCGTTTCCTCAACTCCAACATTTGATCACTCACACGTACCATGGCTGCTAAACAACTCCTCTTCGACGAAGCCGCTCGTCAGAAGGTCCTCCGCGGCGTCGAGCTCCTCTCGAAAGCCGTCAAAGTCACCCTCGGGCCCAAGGGCCGCAATGTCGTCATCGACAAGAAATTCGGTTCCCCGACCGTCACCAAGGACGGCGTGACCGTCGCCAAGGAAGTCGAACTGCCCGATCCCTATGAAAACATGGGCGCGCAGATGGTGAAGGAAGTCGCCTCCAAGACGAGCGACGCCGCCGGCGACGGCACCACCACCGCGACCGTCCTCGCCGAGGGCATCTATCGCGAAGGTCTGAAGAACGTCACCGCGGGCTCGAACCCGATCTTCCTCAAGCGCGGCATCGACAAGGCCGTCGAGGCCGCCGTCGCCGAACTCGCGCGCGTTTCCAAGAAGGTCAACGACCGCGAGGAAATCCGCCAGGTCGCCACCGTCTCCGCCAACTGGGACGACACCATCGGCGCCATCATCGCCGATGCCATGGACAAGGTCGGCAAGGACGGCACCATCACCGTCGAAGAGGCCAAGTCCATCGAGACCACCCTCGACGTCGTCGAAGGCATGCAGTTCGACAAGGGCTATCTCTCGCCCTACTTCGCGACCAACGCCGAAGCCCAGGAAGCCGTGCTCGAGGACGCCTACGTTCTCATCCACGAGAAGAAGATCTCGAACCTGCAGGAATTCCTCCCGCTGCTCCAGATCGTCGCCAAGAGCGGCAAGCCCCTCCTCGTCATCGCCGAGGAAGTCGAAGGCGAAGCGCTGGCCGCGCTCGTCGTGAACAAGATTCGCGGCACTATCAACGTGTGCGCCGTCAAAGCCCCCGGCTTCGGCGATCGCCGCAAGGCCATGCTCGAGGACATCGCGATCCTCTGCGGCGGCCGCTGCATCACGGAAGATCTCGGTATCAAGCTCGAGAACCTCACCGTCAGCGACCTCGGCCGCGCCAAGCGCATCGTGGTGGACAAGGAGAACACGACCATCGTCGAAGGCTCCGGCAAGTCCTCCGATATCCAGGGCCGCGTGAAGCAGATCCGCCGCCAGATCGACGAGACCACCTCCGACTACGACCGCGAGAAGCTCCAGGAGCGTCTCGCCAAGTTGGCCGGCGGCGTTGCCGTCATCAATGTCGGTGCCTCCACCGAGGTCGAGATGAAGGAAAAGAAGGCCCGCGTCGAAGACGCGCTGCACGCCACGCGCGCGGCCGTCGAGGAAGGCATCGTCGCCGGCGGCGGCGTCGCTCTCCTCCGCACCGCGAAAGCCATCGACGCCCTCCAGCTCCAGGGCGACGAGAAGATCGGGTCCCAGATCGTGCGTCGCGCGATCGAGCACCCGATCCGCATGCTCTGCTCCAACGCTGGCGTCGAGGGTGCGGTCGTCGTCGGCGAAGTCATGGCCGGCAAGGGTAACTTCGGTTACAATGTCGCCACCGACAAGTACGAGGACCTCGTGAAGGCCGGCGTCGTCGACCCGACCAAGGTCACGCGCACCGCCCTGCAGAACGCCGCTTCCATCGCGGGCCTGCTGCTCACCACCGAGTGCATGATCACCGAAATCCCGGAGAAGAAAGAAGCTCCGGCGGGCGGCGGTCACGGCCACGGTCCGGGCGGCATGGATTACTAAGATTCCGTTCTCCGGTCTCCGGAGTTCGTTCCAAAAGGCGTCCCGCTCCCGCGGGGCGCCTTTTTCTTTTTGCCGGCCGCGTGCTCCGCGCCTTGCGTGGTCCGCATGTTCCGGCCCGGCCTCTTCCTCCGCCTCGCGTTTTTCGTTTCGTTGCCGGCCGCCGGCCTCCGCGGCGAAGCCGCCCCGCCGCCGCCGAATCCCTCGTCCGTCTTTGCGGCGCCGGAAAACGTCCGGCCCCTCAAAATCGCCCTCTACGAAGGCGACGGCTCCGGCGCCAAAGGGATCGCGGCCGTCACCGCCCGCGCCGCGCAGTTGCCCGGCGCGACGGTCACGCCGGTCAAGGCCGCCGAAATGGGCACGCGCGATCTTTCGGAATTCGATATCGTCGTCTTCTCCGGCGGCAGCGGCAGCGCGCAGGCCAAGGCCCTCGGCGAAGCGGGCCGCAAAAACGTCCGCGCCTTCGTCGAGCGCGGCGGCGGCTACCTCGGGATCTGCGCCGGCGCGTACCTGGCCTGCGCCGGTTTCGAGTGGGGTCTCGGTATCCTCAACGCCAAGACGGTGTCGCCGAAATGGCGCCGCGGCGGCGGTATGGTCCGCGCGGAATTGACGGCTCCGGGCCGCGCCCTGTTCGGTCCCGTCGCCGCGCCGTTCACGATCCGCTACAACAACGGCCCGATCATCAAGCCGCTGGGCCGCGCCGATCTGCCGCCCTACGAGGTCGCCGCCGTTTTCCGCACCGAGTTCGCCCGCAACGGCACGCCCGTCGGCGTGATGGTGGATTCGCCGGCCGCCGTGCACGCGCCGTTCGGCCGCGGCCGCGTCCTGACCATCAGTCCCCATTCCGAGGATACGCCGGGCCTGGAAAACATGGTCCCGCAGGCGCTCGCCTGGCTGGCGGCGCGTCCCGCGGCGCCCTGAAGCGGCGCGGCGGTTGACGGGATTCCGACCCTCGCCACGCTCGCGCGCATGGAAGTGATTTTCCTCGGCACGGGCACGTCGCAGGGCGTGCCGATGATCGCCTGCGACTGCCCGGTCTGCACCTCGTCCGATCCGCGCAACCGGCGCACGCGCGCCTCGGTGCACGTCGTGATGGACGGCCTGCACATCCAGGTGGACGCCGCGCCCGAGTTCCGGCTGCAGTGCCTGCGCGAGCGCATCACGCGCGCCGATTTCTTCATTCTCACGCACGGCCACGCCGACCACGTCTGCGGCATGGACGACCTGCGCCGCTTCTGCGACCTGCTCGGCGGCGAGGCCCTGACGGTGTATTCGACGGACGAAGGGCAGGGGCGGGTGCGCGCGATCTATCCCTACGCCATCGGCGAGCGCCCGGTTTCGAAAGGCTACGCCGCCTTCCGGCTGCGGCCCATGCCCGCGTTGCTCGAGCTGCCGCAAGGGACGATCGCTTCGACGCTGCTGCCCCACGGCTCGATCGGCACCCTCGGCCTCGTTTTCACGGAGCGCAGCAGCGGGCGGAAATTCGCGTACTACACCGACTGCAAGGACGTACCCGAAGCCGCGATACAGCTCGCGCGCGGCGCCGACGCTGTCGTCCTCGACGGCCTGCGCCCGCTGCCGCACCCCTCGCACATGTCGATCGGCGAGGCCGTGGCCGTGGCCGCCCGGATCGGAGCCCCGGCCACATGGCTGACGCACCTGACCCACCTCAACGACCACGCGGAGCTCGATGCCAGCCTGCCGCCCGGAGTCCGGGCCGCCTACGACGGCCTGCGTTTGAAACTCTGAAGCCGGCCGTTCTCAGAACGGCCAGACCTTCGGGATGTAGTACATCGCGACGGCGAAGCAGATCAGGTTCAGCGGTATGCCGATCTTCACGAAGTCGCGGAATTTGTAGCCGCCGATGCCGTAGATGTAGGTGTTGGTCTGGTAGCCGATCGGCGTCGCGAAGGCGGCGCTGGCCGCGACCGTCACGGCGATGACGAAGGGCCGGGGATCCACGCCGGCCTGGGCCGCGATCCCGAGGGCGATCGGCACCATCAGCGCGGCGACGGCGTTGTTGGAAAGAATCTCCGTCAGCACGAGTGTGACGAGGTAGATGCAGACGAGCATCACTAGCGGCTTCTCCGGCCCGGCGACGATATGGCCGACGCCGGCGACGACATTTTGCGCGAGCCAGGCCGCGGCGCCGCTGTTCTGCATCGCGACACCGAGGGCGAGCATGCCGAAAATCACGAAGAGCAGATTCCACTCGATCGATTCGTAGGCTTCCTTCGGCTTGATGCAGCCGGTGACGCACATCAGCACGGCGCCGGCGATCGCCCCGAGATGGATCGGCACGACGTCGAAGGTTTCGCCGAGGATCACGGCGACGATGGTCGCGAGCACGAGCGGGATGCGCTTGTGGCGCGAGAACGAAGGCAGGGGCGGACGGTCGAACAGGATGATGTCGTTGCCCTGGCGGAGACCGTTCACCGCCTGCTCCGTGCCCATCATGAGCAGGATGTCGCCCATCTGCAGCGGCAGGGTCTCGAGTTTGTCGCGCACGTTCACGCCGCCGCGGTGGATCGCGAGCACGATGACGCGGAAGCGTTGGCGGAAGTTCAGCTCGCTGATGCTCTGCCCGATGATTTCGGAATTCGGGGCGACGGCGCCCTCGAAAACGACACCTTCGTGCGAAGCAATCTGCTCCAGGCCGGCTTCCGCGGTGAAATCGAAACCGGGCATGGCGCGCGCGTGGGCGATGCCGGAGGGGCGGCAGGCGAGCACGAAGCGGTCGCCTTCCTCCAGCGGCGTGACGGCGGGATCGATGTGGATGGCAACGCCGTCGCGGACCACCTCGATGACGCGGAAGCCGCGGGCCTTGACGAGGCCGGCGACGCGCAGGCTCTTGCCGATCAGCGGGGAGCCGGCGGGCACGTAGGCCTCGGTCATGTATTCGCGGCGTTCCTCTTCGCTGAGGATGGAAGTAAGGGATTCGCGGGCTGGGAGCAGCTTCTTGCCGAACAGGGCGAGGTAGAGGGCGCCGGCGAGCGCGGCCGGGAGCCCGACCGAGGAGAGTTCGAACATGTCGAGCCCGGGTTGGCCGTGCTCGAGCAGCAGGCCGTTGGCGACGAGGTTGGTGCTGGTGCCGATGAGGGTGCAATTGCCGCCGAGCACGGAGGCATAGGAAATCGGTATTAGAAATTTCGAAGCGGGAATCTTCATCCGCCGCGAGAGGCTGAGCACGACCGGAACGAAGACCACGACGACGGGCGTGTTGTTGATCCAGGCGGAGACGAAGGCGACGAGGCCGACCAGCAAAAAGATCACCAGTTGGTAAGGCAGAAACGCCGCCTTCTCGAAGGCGCTGGAAAGGTAATCGAGCGCCCCGCAGCGGATCAGCGCCGCGCTCAGGACAAACATCGCCGCCACCGTGATCGGCGCCGGATTCGAGAAGACCGCAAACGCCTCCTTGATCGGCACCAGGCCGGTCGCCGCAATCACGACAAACAACGTCAGCGCGACGACGTCCGGCGGGAATTTCTCCCACACAAACGCCGCGATCGCGGCCAAGACGAGCGCCAGAACGGCGGCAATTTCCCAGGACATGCGGCTCGAACGTGGCGGTTGCCGCGCCCGCCGCCGAGGCGAAATATCGGCGGTCCGTGTCTTCCGGATGGCCTCCCGGGAAAATTATGCCACGGTTTGGGGCCGCGTCGGCCGGTTCGAGCCGGTTGGCTGCACCCCTCAACCACCCATCGTCATGGCCAAGATCCTCAACGACATCACCGAAACGATCGGCAACACGCCCCTCGTCCGTCTCAATCGCACCGCCGCCGCGCACAACGCCCAGGCCGAGGTGCTGCTGAAACTGGAGTTCTTCAATCCGCTCTCGAGCGTGAAGGACCGCATCGGTTTCGCGATGATCGACGAGGCGCTCCGCAGCGGCAAAATCAACGCCAAGTCCGTCCTGATCGAGCCCACTTCCGGCAACACGGGCATCGCGCTCGCGTTTGTCGCCGCGGCCAAGGGCCTGAAGTTGATTTTGACGATGCCGGAAACGATGAGCATCGAGCGCCGCAAGCTGCTCAAGATTCTCGGCGCCCGCCTCGTCCTCACCGAAGGGCCGAAGGGCATGAAGGGCGCGATCGCCAAAGCCGAAGAGCTCGCGGCCAAGATCCCGGGCGCCGTCATTCTCCAGCAGTTCTCCAATCCGTCCAACCCGGCCGTCCACCGCCGCACGACGGCGGAAGAGATCTGGCGCGACACCGACGGCAAGGTCGACTTCGTCGTCGCCGGCGTCGGCACCGGCGGCACGATCACCGGCATCGGCGAAGTGCTGAAGGCGCGGAATCCCAAGGTGAAGATCGTCGCCATCGAGCCCGATTCCTCGCCCGTCCTTTCCGGCGGCCAGCCCGGCCCGCACAAATTGCAGGGCATCGGCGCCGGCTTCGTGCCCGCGGTGCTCAACACCAAGATCTACGACGAAGTGATCCGCGTGAAGGAAGCCGACTCCGGTCCGGTCTCGAAACAGGTCAACCAACTCGACGGCATCCCCGTCGGTATTTCCTCCGGCGCCATCATCTGGGCCGCGTTGCAACTGGCGCAGCGCCCGGAAAACAAGGGCAAGCAGATCGTCGCGATCGTGCCGTCGAGCAGCGAACGCTACCTGTCCTCGTGGCTCTTCGCCGACATCGGCGTCGAGAGCGATTCGATCGACGATCTCCTGGCTCCGGCCGCGCCGTCGGCGTGAGG
>NEUS01000034.1 GCA_002288455.1 Opitutia bacterium Tous-C1TDCM | reverse complement strand
GGCCAGACCTCTCCCGCCGGAATGTCGTGCAACGCCGAATACACGCCCGTCGCCCCCGTCTGCCGGATCTCGGCCAAAGTCACCGTATCCGCCGGTCCGAACCAGCGCATCGCTTCCGTCATCAGGAGGGTCATCGCCGCCGACGCTGATGTCCCCCTTCCTGCACTTCAACTCCCGGACTTCAGGTTTCCCGCCGGATCGCCACCAACGCCGAACGCGGCATGCTCGTGCCGCCGTTCGGCCAACGGCTCGTCAACTCCGTCGCCGTGCTGTCCCCGCCCGGGTGCTGCACGTTCACCCACAGTTCGCCCCCGTCCGGGCTCAGGGTCGGCGAGCAGAACTCCGCGCCCCGCGGCGCCACCGCAAACCGCTTCACCTGCCCCGCCGCGGGCCCGGCGGTCGGCACCACCACGAGGAAATTGTTGCCGAACGCCGCCTGCGTGCCGCCCGCCTCCGGCCGCGGCTTCACGCTGAAATCGGTCGTGACCAGCAGGTGCTGCTCCGGCGTGAACGCGAGGTTGTCGGGCCACGCCAACCCCGTCTCCGCCCCGCCCGGCACAAAAATCCGGAATTCGAATTCCCGCGCCCCCGCGTCGCCGCCCGCCTCGCGCAACGCCCCGATCGCCCCCGCCGCTTCCTTGAAATACGCCGGCCGCTTCGCCTCGTTTTTCCCCGGCTGCCACGACGTCAGCGCCACGTAAACCTCTCCCGTCAGCGGATGCACTTCCACATCCTCCGGCCGCGCCAACGGCGTCGCCCCCGCCAGCTTCGCCGCCGCCCGCGTGTGCACGCAGACCCGCGCCCGGTCGAAGCCCGCCCGCGCCAGCGCCGGCGTCTGCGCCGGGTCCAGCGGCAGCCAGCGCCCCTTCTCCGTGTCCGCCGCAAACAGCGTGCCCCGCTCCAGCAAGCGCCGGTTCGCCGCGCCCGCCGCCGGCTCGTACTTTTCATCCGAGACAAATTTGTACAGGCACTCGCCGTTCCGGTCGTCGCCCATGTACGCCACGAGGCGGCCGTCCCGCGCCGTGTTGAACGCCACGTTCTCGTGGGCAAAGCGCCCGAGCGCCGTGTGCTTCACCGCCGCGCGGGTCGCGAGGTCGAGCTCCACGATGTATCCGTAATGCTCCGACGGCCGCGGGAAGAAGCCCGCCGCCGGCGAAGGCGCGACGCCCATTTCCGGATCGCCCCAGGTCTCCTGGTAATTCTCCTCCGCCGTGCACACCGTGCCCCACGGCGTCAGCCCGCCGCCGCAATTGCTCGTCGTGCCGATCGCCTCGCGCGCGCCTTTCACCCAGGACGTCCCCGCCGCCGGCCCGCCCAGCGCGATCTTCGTCGTCAACCCGTCCGCCCGGAAATTGTCCGCATGCGGCAACACCGGCCGCCATCGCCCCGCCCCGTCGCGCTCCAGCCGGATCGCCGACCCGCCCTGCATCCGCAGGAACTCCGCCGCCCGCGCCTCCGTCCACCGCCCGTCCCAGCCGCCTTCGAACAGTTCGAGCTGCACGTTCTCGTGGTTGCACCACAGCCACGCCGTCCGCTCGTCCCGCGGCAGCCACGTCAGGTAATCGTTGTGGTCGCCGTAGCGTTCGCCCTGCGGGTTCAGCACGTCGCCGCGCCGCAGCAGGACCTCCGCCTTGAAACCGGCCGGCACCGTCAGGGCATCCGCATGCGAAATCGCCACCGCCCCGAAATCGAGGTTGCCCAGCAGCGAGAGCGCTTTCGCCGCCGGCGCGGCTGCCTGGGCATTGAACCACGCGGGCACCAGCCGATGCCCCGCCGCCACCACGGCCGCCGCCCCGGTGAACTGCAGGAACTGGCGGCGGGAATGGGCGAGCGGAATCATGACCCGCCATTAAACCACAACCGCGCCGCCCGGTGTGTGACATCGCCGTGACGTTCCTTTGCGCCGCCGCGAAATTCGGTGTTTTCGCCGCCTGCGCCGCGCCGAACCTAACGCAAAATGCACGTCGGTTTCCGGCCTCCCATCCTGCTGCTCGCGGCCGCCGTGGCCATGCCGCTCGGGTTCGCCGCCCTGACCGGCCACGCCTGGGAAGACTACTACATCACCCTCCGTTCCAGCCGGAATCTGGTCGAGGGCCACGGTCTCGTTTTCCAACCCGGCGAGCGTGTCCACACCTTCACCTCCCCGCTCGGCGTGCTCGTGCCCGCGTTCTTCACCTGGATCGTCGGCCCCGGCCGCGAGGAAGCCGCCCTCTGGCTCTTCCGTCTGCTCGGCGCCGCGCTGCTGGCCTTGTCCTGTGTCTTCGTTTGGCGCCGCTTCGCCGAAAACCAAGTCGCCCCGCTCGCCCGCGCCCTGTTCTTCGGCTTCATGCTGGCGGATTCCAAACTCGCCGACTTCGCCACCAACGGCATGGAGACCGCGCTGCTCGTCTGCGCCGTGCTCGGTCTGTGGAGCGAACTCGAGCGCACCGCCGGCCCGCGTGCCGGCGCCGTCGCCGGCTGGACCGCGGGCCTGATGTGGACCCGCCCCGACGCCTTCATTTTGGGCGCCGCCCTGCTGCTCCCGCATCTTGTCTTCCGCACCCGCCCTCCCGGCGCGCCCGCCGGCTGGCCCTGGCGCCTCGCCGTCCGCGGCGTGCTGCTCGGCGGCCTGCTCTACGCCCCGTGGTTCGCCTGGGCCTGGTGGTACTACGGCTCCCCGATTCCGCATACGATTTTGGCCAAATCGGTTCTGCTGCCGCCGTTGGGCGTGAAGGAATTTCTGCTCATCCCGTGGCGCTCCCTCACCGGCGATTCGCTGCTGATGGATCTCTTTCTGCCGACGTATTGGTTTTACGGAGACTGGCCCGCGGGCCTCAAATACTTCGGCCATGCCATCGGCGTGCTCGCCGCTTTTGCCTGGCTCGTGCCGGCCCTGCCCGCCGCCGTCCGGCGCACGTCGCTGACCGTGTTCCTCGGCATGTTCTACCTTTGCTCGATCTTGATGTTTCCGTGGTACGCCCCGCCGTGGACGCTGCTCTCCGCCCTCGTGCTGGCCGGCTGGGTGAACCTCGGCCTCGGCTGGTCGCAACAACGGCAACTCCCCGCCGTCGCTTCCGCCCTGCGGATCGCCGCGGCCCTCGTCGTCGCCGTCCAGGTTTCGGTCCTCGTCGCCGCGACCTGGCAAATGCGCATCCAGCAACGCGTGATCGAGCACGGCGTCCGCCGCGACATCGGCCTCTGGCTCCGCGCCCAGGCCAAACCCGGCGACAGCGTGCTCATGGAGTGCCTCGGTTACGTGGGCTATTTCTCGAACCTCAAGACCTACGATCTGCCCGGTCTGAGTTCGCCGGAAGTCGTCGACGTCGTCCGCCGCACCGGCCCGCGCTACCGCGCCGTGATCGACGCGCTGCGCCCGACCTGGCTCGTCCTGCGCCCGCACGAATTGGCCGACCCCAGGCTGCCGGAAAACGCCGTCCTCCGCGAATACCGTCTCGTCAAGACCTGGGACGCCCGCCCGGAACTCGACGCCCTTCCCCTCCTGCCCGGCCGCGGCTGGCTCGCCCACGACGCCCGCTTCTTCGTGCTGCACCACCGGCCCTAAAACGGGCCGGGGTTGAAAGAGCCAAGTTGAAAGTTGAAGCCCCGGACCACGCTCCGTCTTTCACCTTTCAACTTTCACGTTTCAACTTTTCCGGCCCTACCTCCACTCGTGCCGCGGGTACCGCCGCGACAATTCCGCCTTCACCTTCGGGTACTGCTCGCGCCAGAAATTCCCCAGGTCGTCGGTGATCTGGATCGGCCGCTGGTTCGGCGCCAGGATCTCGAACTTCACCGCCACGCGCCCGTGGCCGACGAAGAACCGGCCGTCGATCCCGTACAATTCCTGGATCCGCGCGCTCAGCACCGGCGGTCCTTCCTTGTGGTACGTCAGCCGCGACTTCCGGCCGTTGCCCATCGTCAGCCGCTCCGGCAAATAGTCGTCCAGCACCGCGAATTGCTCCGCCGTCAGCCAATCCCGCAGCACCGGCATCACGGGCTTGTCCTTGATTCCCCGATACCCGAGTTCGCCGTAGCAAATCTGTTCCACGAGCGTCGCGCGGTCCGCTTCCGTGACCGGGCTCACTTCCAATTCGGGAAACCACTCCGCCAGCCGGTTCACCCGCGTGATCCACTGCTCCACGGCCTCGTCCCACGCTTCCAGTTTAAGCCGTCCCGCCAGGACTTCCTTAGTCAAGATCGCCGCCGCCGCATCGAGCGGCGCCTCGTCCGGACTCGACTTCGCCTCGAGCACAAGGTCGCGGAACCGGCGCTCGCGCCGCGACATCACGCGCTTCGCCTGCTCGTCGTAGCTCACCCCGCGCGTCTCGCGGTAGTCGTCGGGGAAAATCTCCTTCAACCACGGCTCCTCGATCGCCGTCGCCAACGTGAGCAGCGTGTTGACCTCGCCGTCGCCGCGCCCGATCTCGCTGATCTCCGCCGCCACCAGCAGCGGCGCTTTCTGGATCACGCTCTCCCGCGCCAGCACGCCGCGCCGGCTGTGCACGAGTTCGCAGCGCAGCGTCCCCGTATCCAGCCGTTTCGCCAACTGGTCCGAAAATCCCGCCAACACGCACTTGCGCACCTCGGCGCCATCGACCCGCCGCTCCGCCGTATCGAGCCCTTCCTTTTTCGCGATCTCCAGAAACTGCTGGAACAGCGGCCCCACCTGCCGCGCGCCCTGCGCGTGGATCCCGAGGCGCCGACAGGCCTCGAGCCCGTAGTTCGCTTGGTCCGCGAAACGCCAAGCCCGCATCAGCAGAAAGAAATCGCTCTCGTGCTCCTCGCCCAGCACCTCCTCGCGCGCCTCCTCCGTGCGTTTGTCGACGTTGCGGAGCAGGAAACTCCGGCCCTGCGTCAACGCCGCCATCAGCGCCACCGAACGCACGCACCCGCGCTCCTCCGCCGCCAACAGCATGCGCGCGTACCGCGGGTGCACCGGGAAACGCAGCATCCGTTTTCCGGTCTCCGTGATCCGCAGCACCGTCGCGCCGCCGCGTTCCGCAGGCGCCAGCGCCCCGAGGTCCGCCAACAGCCGCTCCGCCCGCTCGAGTCCGCGCAATTCCGGTTTCTCGAGCCACGGGAAACCGAACACGTCGTCGATCCCGCTCGCCTTCAGCGTCAGCACCACCTCGGAGAGATCGAGCCGCCGCACTTCCGGCAATTCCTGCGGCGCGCGCGAACCGTGCTCGCGTTCCGTCCACAGCCGCACGCCCACGCCCGGCGCCGTGCGCCCCGCCCGGCCCGCGCGCTGGTCCGCGCTCGCCGCCGAGATTTTCTCGATCAGCAGCGTGTTGATGCCGCGGTGCGGATCGAACCGCGCCACGCGCGCCAGGCCGCTGTCGATCACCGCCGTCACGCCGTCGATCGTCAGCGACGTTTCCGCGACGTTGGTCGCCACGATGATCTTCCGTGCCTCGTACCGCGCCACCGCGCGGTCCTGCTGCTCCGGCGACAGTTCGCCGTGCAGCGGGAAAACCGTGAACCCCCGCAACCCGCGCGCAAACTCCAGCGCCTGCACCGTGCGGCCGATCTCGTAGGCGCCCGGCATGAAAACGAGCAGATCGCCGTCGGTCTCCGCCGCCACGCGTTCGCATTCCCGCGCCGCCACGTCCCACACCGCCTCTTGCTCGAAATTCACCGCCTTCGGCAGGTACTCGATCCGCACCGGAAAGCTCCGGCCCTGCGAGACCAGCACGTCGCAGGGCGCGAGGTACTGCCGCAGCACGCCCGCATCCAGCGTCGCCGACATCACCACGATCTTCAGGTCGGGCCGCACGCTCTGCTGGATCTGCAGCGCCCGCGCCAGCGAGATGTCGCCGTAAAGATGCCGCTCGTGGAATTCGTCGAACACCAGCGCGCCGATCCCGCGCAGCGTCGGGTCGAACGACATCTGCCGCAGCAGAATGCCCTCGGTCACGAACCGGATCCGTGTCCGCTCGCTCACCCGCGACTCCAGCCGGATCTGGTAGCCGACGCCCTCGCCCAGCGCCGTGCCCGCCTCTTCCGCCACGCGCTTCGCCAGCATGCGCGCCGCCAGCCGCCGCGGCTGCAGCACGACGACCTCGCCGCGTTCGCCGAGCAACCCGTGCCGCCACAGCATCTGCGGCAGCTGCGTCGATTTCCCCGAGCCCGTCGGCGCCTGCACGATCAGTCGCCCTTGCGCGCGCAGCGACGCGACGATCGCGGACTCGAGTTCGTAGATGGGCAGGGCGCGCGGCGGCATGCGGACCCCGCAATCTGCGGCGGCACGTTGCCGGGGCAATTTTTTCCGGCATAATCCGCTCCCGCGGTTCTCCCATCTCGAATCTCCGCTGCACCCCATGCCGATATCCCGTCCTCTCGTTCCCTGCCTGCTGCCGGCCGCGGGTCAAGGGGCGCGCGCGGGAGTCACGGACCCGTTCGACGATTTCGCCGCCGGCTGGCGCAACGCGTGGCGGGACGAAAGCCGGTTCGGCCGCGCCACCGAATTCCGCGAAACCGTCGTCGACGGCCGGACCGTCCTGCACGCGCGCAGCGCCGCGGACCATGCCGCCCGGCCGGAATGGGATTGGAAAGTCGGCGGTCCGCGGCCGGCCAACCGCCGCGAACGCGAACGGGCCGGCGACGACTGCACCGCCCGGGTCATCGTGGTCTTCGCACGCTCGCTGCTCCCGCTCCGCACCCGCGCCCTTTGCTCCGTCTGGTCCGGGTCCGTCCCGGCGGGCCCGTTTTTCCGCCGCCCCTGCTCCGACGCGGTCGCCATGATCGTGCTGCGGCAGGGCCCGGCCGGCCGGGAAGCGTGGCAAACGAAGATCCGCGATCCCTTCGCCGACCACCTGCGCGCCTTCGGGCGCGCCCCGGCCGGACTCGCCGCCGTATCAGTGATCGTGGATACGGACGACGCGGGCGGGACGGCGGAAGCCTGGTTCGCCGGTCTCCCGCTGCGCACCGAAACCGAGCCCCCTGCCGCCCCGTGAACCCTCCCGTCTCCGTCGTCATCCCCGCCCTCGACGAAGCGGCCCGGCTCGGCGCGACCCTCGACCGCGCCCGCGCCGCGCTGCCCGGCTGCGAACTGATCGTGGCCGACGGCGGCAGCACCGATGCGACCGTCGGTCTCGCCGCCGCCCGCGGCGCCACGATCGTCTCGGCCCCGCGCGGCCGCGGACGCCAACTGGTCGCCGGCGCCGCCGCCGCCCGCGGCGCGCTGCTGGTGTTTCTCCACGCCGACACGCTGCTGCCGCCGGCGGCCGGTCCGGTGTTGGCCCGCGCCTTCGCGGATCCCGCCGTCAAGATCGGCACCTTCCGGCTCGCCTTCGATGCGCCCGGCCTCTGGTACCGCGGTTTCGCCTGGTGCTCGCGGTTCGATTCGGTCTGCACCCGCTTCGGCGACCAGGGCATCGTCGTCCGCCGCGAATTCTACGCCGCCCTCGGCGGCTTCGCGCCCTGGCCGCTGTTCGAGGACGTCGACCTGCTGCGGCGGGCCCGCCGCCGCACCCGGATCCACTCCTTTCCCGCCGCCGTCACGACCTCCGCCCGGCGCTTCCATCGCGGCGGCCCCGTCCGCCAGCAATTGCGCAACGGCTGGCTGCTCCTGCGCTTTCTCGCCGGCACCTCGCCGGAAACCTTGGCCGCCTCCTACCGGCCCGAATCGCCCTCTGGCTGAAGGCGCCGCGGTCCGGCGAGGTCAGAACCCGGCTGGCGGCGGAAATCGCGGGCTGGTCGCGCGCCAGTTGCGCGCCCTGCCGCCCGGCGCGCCGGCTTGCTGCCGGACTGATTCCGCCGGCCCGGTGAACAACCGGTGAACAACGTAACTCACACGTTGTTCACCGTTCTGGGCGGTGAAGAAGTTGCGCGGAAGAAAGCCTTCAGTTTTGCGCCGCGGCGCCCACCGTTGACCCCGTTCCTTGATAGCACAGTCGAACGCGCAGCGGTCTGAAATGAACGCTGATCGCCCGACTGGGATAATCCCGGGTGACCGGGGAAAGGACGGTGGCAACTGGTGCCGCCGCCCCCTCAGGCCGGCGCAAGCCGGCGCGAGGCATTTATCACCAGTTCCTCTGGCCGGAGTCGTGTCCGGTCAGTCCATCCACGAATCAGGAACTGTGCCGCCAGGCGCGATCAGAAACCGCGCCGAGCGGAGTCAGGCTTGCGGGACGTTTCGACCTTCAAGCCGACGCAGTTACCCCAGAGGTACACGGCTGCTACTGCGCAGACCAGAACGCCATCGCGTTTCCCGGCGGGACGACCCCGCCAAAAGGCCCGGCTCGCCATCGACCCGGGCGCGCAAGGGAGACGGGAAGGCGGGGAGAGAGCGGACCTAGGCAAAGCCCGCAAACCTCCTCACTGGGGCGGTCCCGCAAAACGGGGTCACCCTACTGCCAACGCGAACGCAGCCTGAGAGGTAAGAGGCCAGACCCGTAACGCGGGGCCAACGGCCGGCCAAAAGCCGGCGCCGTCCCCGTGGCAAAGGTGCCGACGCGCGACGACATCCGTTGCAGGCGTGTCAACACCACGTCCGGCGCGCCGCTCCCGGCAGGGAGCGACCGAACCGGGCGCAGAGGCCTCACTCGATAAATCCCGACCGGCAACGGCCGGGACGGTCCCGCCATGAGACCGAAACATCCGCCTGCCGCGGAGAGTGGCGTCGGGAAGCACACCGCCCGCGAAAGCGAGCGCGTCCAAGCGTGTGCCACCGGGAAAGAGCGCGTGACGAGCGCCCACCCCCACAATTGGCCCCGGACGTCGCAAGA
Organism: Opitutia bacterium Tous-C1TDCM; assembly: GCA_002288455.1. Classification (GTDB taxonomy): domain Bacteria; phylum Verrucomicrobiota; class Verrucomicrobiia; order Opitutales; family Opitutaceae; genus ER46. Next base: position 25,570 of record NEUS01000034.1, on the reverse strand, counting down.
CGCCCGGGGCCTTTTTGTTTTCCGCTTCCGCCGAGTCGCGCCGCCTGCAACCCGGACTTGTCGCCGCCGCCGATTCCGCCTGCACTCGGATCCTCACCCCCTATGCCTCTCCGCCCCACCCGTCTCCCGGCCGCCGCGGCCGCCGGCCTCCTCCTCGTCTCCGCCGCCTTCGGCCAGACTCCTGCCGCTCCGGGCGCGAAAGCCCCCGCCGCCAAAGCCCCGGCCGCCCCCAGTTACCAAAGCATCCCCGGCCCGATCCGCCTCTGGGAAGCCGACACCCCCGCCGCCAAGGGCGACCGCGTCCTCGATATCCCGACGCTCACGCCCTACCCCGCCGATCCCGCCAAGAAAAACGGCGCGACCATGCTCATTCTCCCCGGCGGCGGCTACGGCGGCCTCGCCGAACACGAGGGCAAGGGCTACGCCGATTTCTTCACCGCCCACGGCATCACCTGCTACGTGCTCAAGTACCGCCTCGGCTCCAGCGGCTACAAACACCCCGTGATGCTCAACGACGCCGCCCGCGCCCTCCGCCTCGTCCGCGCCTTCGCCAAGCGCGACGGCCTCGACCCCGCCCGCATCGGCGTCATCGGCTCCTCCGCCGGCGGCCACCTCGCTTCCACGCTCATCACCCACTTCGACCCGGTGAAGCCGTACGGCCCCACGCTCATCCCCGGCGATCCGATCGACAAGGAATCCTCCCGCCCCGACCTCGCCATTCTCTGCTACCCGGTAATCTCGTTTTTCGAATTCGCCCACTCCGGCTCCCGCCGCAATCTCATCGGCGATAATCCCTCGGCCGAACTGGTCCGCGCCCTTTCCTCGGAACTGCAGGTCACCGCGCAGACGCCGCCCACCTTCCTCTGGCACACCGTCGAGGACAAAGCCGTCCCGGTCGAAAACTCCCTCCTCTTCGCCGCCGCGCTCCGCAAAGCCGGCGTTCCGTTCTCCCTGCACATCTACGAGAACGGTCCCCACGGGCTCGGCTTCGGCCGCCCCGGCCGCGAGGCCCCGCCCTGGGCCGACCAGCTCCTCTACTGGTTCAAGGAACGCAAATTCCTCGGCACGCCCTGAGGCGCCGGCGCGGTTTGCGTTATGTCGTTGGGCCGTGACGCCGTCGCCCGCGGGATCCGCCTCCTCTGCGGGGTGCGCGAATTGCCCGCGGCGGAATTGCCCGCCGGGCCCTGCATTCTCTTCGCGAACCACTCCAGCCATCTCGATTTCGCGGTCATCTGGGCCGCGTTGCCACCCGCCCTCCGCGCCCGCACGCGCCCGGTCGCGGGCCGCGATTACTGGGAAGCGACGCCGTTCCGGCGTTGGCTCGCGGGCACCGTTTTCCGCGCGGTCTTGATCGAACGCCAACGCGTCACCGTCGCCACCAATCCCCTCGAGCCCATGCTCGCCGCCCTCGACGCCGGCGCCACCTTGATCGTGTTTCCCGAAGGCACGCGCAGCCCCGACGGCACTCTCGGCGAATTCAAATCCGGCCTGCACCACCTAGCCCGCGGCCGCCCGTCGATCCCGCTCGTGCCCGTTCTCCTCGACAACCTGAACCGCATCTTGCCGAAAGGGGAATTCCTCCCCGTGCCGCTGCTCGGCGCCGTCCGCACCGGCCCCGTCCTCGCCTTCGATCCGAAGGAAAACAAAAACGCGTTCCTCGCCCGTGCCCGCGCCGCCGTCGCCGCCCTCCGCGGCCCGACCTGAGTTTGCCGCCGCGATCTCCGCTCCTTTGCGCCTTCTGCGCCTTCTTGCGGCACCTCCCCCATGTTGAACGATCGTCTCACGCTCTCTTTGCTCGGCGGCATCGGCGCCCTGCTCGCGCTCGCGAGCGTGGTCACCGCCGTCCTGAAAAGCCGCCAGCCCGCCGGCCAACCGAGCAACGTCGTCGCCAACCTCGACGCCCGCGTCCGCGCCTGGTGGGCCATGGTCGCGATCGTCGCCGTCGCCCTGGCCATCGGGGAAATCGGCACCGTTGTTCTCTTCGGTCTGCTCTCGTTCTTCGCCCTGCGCGAATTCATCACCCTCGCCCCGACCCGCGCCGCCGATCACCGCACGCTGTTCTGGGCCTTCTTCGTCATTACGCCGGTCCAATATGTCTTGGTCGCGCGGGATTGGTACGGCCTCTTCTCCATCTTCATTCCGGTTTACGCTTTCCTCTTCGTGCCGATCCGCAGCGCGCTCGCCGGCGAGACCGCCGACTTCCTCGCCCGCACCGCCCGCACCCAATGGGCGCTCATGGTCTGCGTGTACTGCGTGAGCCACGTACCCGCGTTGCTCATGCTGCAGATCCCGAATTTCGAAAACGGCAACGCCCGGCTCCTCCTCTTCTTCCTCATCATCGTCCAACTGAGCGACGTGCTCCAATACGTCTGGGGCAAACTCTGCGGCCGCCGGAAAATCGCGCCCGTCCTCAGCCCGAGCAAAACCTGGGAAGGCTTCGTCGGCGGCGTGCTCTCCGCCTCCGCCGTCGGCGCCGCCCTCTGGTGGGCCACGCCGTTCGCGCCGTGGCAGGCGGCGCTGTTTTCCCTCGGCATCACGCTCATGGGTTTCTTCGGCGGCCTCGTGATGTCCGCCATCAAACGCGACCGCGGCGTCAAAGACTACGGCAACCTCATCGCCGGCCACGGCGGCGTGATGGACCGTATCGACTCCATCTGCTTCGCCGCCCCCGTCTTCTTCCACGTCGTGCGCTACTGCTATACGTGATGATGGAGTTGAGCGTTGAGAGCTGAGAGTTGAGAGACCGATCCGGCGAACTTCGGAAAACCCAATCGCAGCCCGGCCCCGCTCCCAGTTCCCGCCCTACTCATTCCGACTTCCGCCTTTCGCCTTCCGCCTTTTCCGCCGCTCGGCAGTCCGGTCTTTCAACTTTCAACCTTCACCTTTCAACCGCGCTCCGCGCCCCGCATGGCCTCCGTCTACGACCTCAAACCCAAGTTCCAGGCCCTGCTGCGACCGACGACGCGCGCCCTCGCCGCCGCCGGCGTCACCGCGAATCAAGTCACCGTCGCCGCCGCCCTCCTCTCCGCCGCCGTCGGCGCCGCCATCGCGCTCAACCCCGCCGCCCGCTGGCCGCTCTTTTTGCTACCGGCCTGCCTCTTTGTCCGCATGGCCCTCAACGCCATCGACGGCATGCTCGCCCGCGAACACGGCCAGAAATCCCGCCTCGGCGCCGTGCTCAACGAGATCGGCGACGTCGCCGCCGACACCGCGCTCTACCTCCCGCTCGCCCTCGTGCCCGGTTTCTCCGCCCCGGCCGTGATCGTCGTCTGCTTGCTCGCCGTCATCAGTGAAATGACCGGCGTCGTCGGCCTGCAGATCGGCGCCTCCCGCCGTTACGACGGCCCCATGGGCAAGAGCGACCGCGCCACCGTCTTCGGCGTGCTCGCGCTCGTCACCGCCCTCGGCGTCCCGACGTCATCGTGGCTCCCCGTCGCCCTCTGGCTCACCGCCGCCCTGCTCGTCGCGACGGTCGTCAACCGCGCCCGCCGCGCCCTCGCCGAGTCGCCGCCGGCCCGAGCCGACGGCGGCAGTTGAGAATTGAAAGTTGAAGGTTGAGAGATCGATCCGGCGCGCCCGCTCCGTCTCTCAACTCTCATCCCTCAACTCCAAACTCACTTTCCCACCGCGCTGTACACGCCGTTCATGAAGGTCGCGAAGATGTCCCCTTCGTTGTAGGGAAAATGCTGCGTCAGGAGAATGGATACGAGGCGTTCCTTCGGATCCATCCACACCAGCGTGGTCGCCGCCCCGTCCCAGCCGAACATCCCCGGCGAACCCAGATGCCGGCTCGCCCCGAGATTCGTGATCATGCGCACCCCGAGCCCGAAACCCAGTTCCTTGCTCGCAAACGGATGCGGGTCCGCGAGGCCGACGAGCCGGTTCTGCACCATCAATTCCACGGTCTTGCGGCCGAGCAAACGCACGCCGTCGAATTCACCGCCGTTCAGCAGCGCTTGCGCGAACCGGACATAATCCGCCGCCGTGCTGTGCAACCCGCCGCCCGCACTCTTCAGACCCTGCGCCGGCGCCGCTTCCTCGACCAACGGCCGCGCGACCTTGGCCTTGCCGTCGGCATAGGCGTACAGCGTCGCCATCCGCCCGCGCTTCTCGGCCGGCACGTGGAAGGCCGTGTCCTTCATCCCCAAGGGACCGAAAATCCGTTGCTGGAAAAACGCCTCGATCCGCTGGCCCGAAACCTTCTCCACGACCGCCCCGACCAAATCCGTGTGGATGCCGTAGCGGAATTTCGTCCCCGGCTGCTGGTGCAACGGCACCGCCGCCAATCGCCGCACGAAGTCGTCGAGATCCGCCGCTTCCCATAGCTTCGCCTTCGTCATCAGCGCGCTCGGCACCGGCTCCGCCGACCATGGCTCGTCGTAATAGTAACCCGCCGTGTGCGTGAGCAACTCGACCACCGTCATCGGCCGCTGCGCGGGTTCGAGGACCGGCGCCTCCGCCGGGCCGCTCACGTAAACCTGCCGGTTCTTCAACGCCGGCAGGTAAAGCTCCACCGGATCCGTCAGCTTCAGTTTCCCTTCCTCGACGAGCATCAGCGCCGCCACCGTCGTCACGATCTTCGTCATCGAATAGATCCGCACGATCGCGTCCTTCGTCATCGGCCGCTTCGCCTCGACGTCGGCCCAACCATGGGCCCGCCAATCGACGATCTTTCCGTCCCGCGCGACCAAGGTCACGAAACCCGAATAGCGTCCGCCGGCCACTTCCTCCGCCAGCCGCGCGTGCAACCCGTCCAGTTGCGCCGCCGCCATCCCGGCCGCCGCCGGCGTCGTCATCGGCAACGGTGTTTCCGCCCCGCGCAAACCCACCGAGCCCAGCAGCAACGCGAATCCGATTCGAAAGCACCCGTGTTTCATCGTCCTCCCGTTGAAGCAGATGCCCCGCCAAAAACGAGCCGCTTCCCGGCCGCGACGCGCCGGGACAAGTCCGCCTTTCAATCCCCGATTTTGAACGCTCAACGCATCCCGCCGGCTTAGGCCTTGCCTTCGCCTCGGCCGCGGAGCACGGTGGGACTCTTTTTTCCAACCATAGCAAGTGTCCGCCATGAACCAGAGCATCCGTAACATCGCCATCATCGCCCACGTCGACCACGGGAAGACCACCCTCGTCGACCAACTGCTCAAGGAAGGCGGTGTCTACCGAGCCAACCAGCAGGTCCAGGTGCGCGCCATGGATTCCATGGACCTCGAAAAGGAAAAGGGCATCACGATCAAGGCGAAGAACACGTCCGTTCACTGGAAGGACAAGATCGTCAACATCGTCGACACCCCCGGCCACGCCGACTTCGGCGGCGAAGTCGAACGCGCCCTCCGCATGGTCGACGGCGTGCTCCTCGTGATCGACGCCTACGACGGTCCCCAGGCCCAGACCCGCTTCGTGCTCCGCAAGGCCCTCGCCCACGGCCTCAAGGTCGTCATCGTCATCAACAAGATCGACCGCGACAACGCCGAACCCGCCAAGATGTACGACAAGGTGCTCGAACTCCTCATGGAGCTCAACGCCACCGAGGAACAGTTCGACGCCCCGGTCGTGTACGGCTCCGGCCGCGACGGCTACATGATGTACCACCTCGGCGAAGAGAAGAAGGACATGACGCCCCTCTTCCAGACGATCCTCGACCACGTGCCGCCGCCCTTCGCCAAGCCGGACGAGCCTTTCCACATGCTCGTTTCCAACATCGATTGGAGCGACTACGTCGGCCGTATCGCCGTCGGCAAGATCCTCGGCGGAACCGCCAAGATCGGCGATACCGTGTTCGTCATCCGCCATTCCGACCACAAACGCGTCCGCGCCAAGATCACGAAGATCTTCGAGTTCACCGGTCTCGGCACCCGCGAAACGGATTCCGCCGTCGCCGGCAACATCGTCGGCATCGCCGGCTTCGAGGACGTCGACATCGGCGATACCCTCACCGTCGACGAAGCCGGCCACGCCCTGCCCTTCACGCAGATCGATCCGCCGACCCTCGAGATGCAGTTTGCCGTCAACGACGGCCCGCTCGTCGGCCAGGAAGGCAAGCTCGTCACCTCCCGCCAGCTCCGCGAGCGCCTGATGCGCGAACTCAAGGTCAACGTCTCGATCCAGATCGAGGACTCCGACAAAGCCGGCATCTTCAACGTCAAGGCCCGCGGCGCCATGCAGGTCGCCGTCCTCGTCGAGACGATGCGCCGCGAAGGCTTCGAGCTCCTCGTCTCCCGCCCGACCGTCATCGAGAAGATCGTCGACGGCAAACGCCACGAGCCGTACGAGACCGTCTGGATCGAAGTGCCGGACGAGTGCGTCGGCGCGATCATGCAGAATCTCGCCAACCGCAAGGGCCAGCTCACGAACATGGAGAAGCATTCGCACTCCACCATGATCGAAGCCACGATCACGACCCGCGGCCTCATCGGCATGGAAATCGACGTCGTCAACGCCACCAGCGGCCGCGGCGTGCTCAGCCATTTGTTCAAGGAATACGGCCCCTACGCCGGCGAAGTCCTCACCCGCATCACCGGCACCCTCATCGCGACGGAAGCCGGCGAGACCACGACCTACGCTCTCCTCATGGTGCAGGAACGCGGCAAACTCTTCTGCGGCCCCGGCGAGCAGGTTTACGAAGGCATGATCGTCGGCGAAAATCCCCGCAACGAAGACATCGCCTGCAACGCCGTCCGCGAAAAGAAGCTCACCAACTTCCGCTCCCAGGGCGAAGGCGTCGCCGCCGGCCTCACGCCCGCGACCAAGCTCTCGCTCGAGCGCGCGATCGAATACATCGCCTCCGACGAATTCGTCGAGGTCACGCCGAAGAACCTGCGTCTCCGCAAACGCATCCTCAACAACGGCGAGCGCCAGAAGGCCTCGAAATCCCAGAAGAACAAGGCGGACTGAGCCGTCGCGTTTTTCGTCCCGTTCTCGGGCCGCCCTTCACCGGGCGGCCCTTTTTTTGCCTCCGTTCAGCGGGCGCCGCCGCGGAGACACTCCCGCGCCGACCGTCCGCGGGGATCAACCTGGATTCCGCAGTTGAACCACGGAGACACGGAGACCACGGAGACAACCCGGCTGAAAATGCGTGGAATCGGGCCACCTGCGTGGTGAGTCGGTCGTCCGAGCCACCTATGCATCCAACTGCTTTTCTCTGTGTGCTCTGTGTCTTCGTGGTGGAAATTGAACTGCGGAACGTGGGCTCAAACCGCCGTCACGCGGCCGCTCGAGTCGCCGATCCGCGGCAAATCCGCCACGCCCATGCGGTCCGTCATCGAAAGGAAGAGATTGCTCATCGGCTGCCCGCCGAGTTTCACGTGCCGGCCGGGCTTGAAGGTGCCGCCGCCGCCGCCCGCGAGGACGATGGGCAGGTTGTGATGCGTGTGGCGGTTGCCGTCGGAATTGCCGCAGCCGTACACGATCATCGAATTCTGGAGGATCGATTTGCCGTCGGCGTCCTTCTTCTTGTCCAGGCGCTGCAGGAAACGCGCGAAGTGCTGCATGTAGTACAGGTCGATCTGCGCGATCTTCGACATCAGATCGGGCTCGTTGCGGTGGTGGGAGCAGTAGTGGTGACCTTCCGGAATCCCGATCTGCGGATACGCGCGGTTGGTCCCGTCGCCGGCAAGCAACAGCGTCGCCACCCGCGTCGAGTCCGTCTCGAAAGCCATCGCGAGCAACTCGTACATGATGTCCATGTGCTCGCCGTAGTTGCCGGGAATGCCCGCCGGCGTGTCGCTCAGGGGATTCGGCAATTCGCCGAACTTCTCCGCGCGCTCGATGCGCTCCTCGATGCCGCGCAGGCCCGTCAGGTACTCGTCGAGTTTCTCCCGGTCGCTGCGCCCGAGCTGGCGTTGCAGCGCCTTCGCGTCCTCCTGCACGAAATCGAGCAGCGATTTCTGCGTCTCTTGCCGCAGGCGGAAATTCTTCTGCCGCTCGCCCGGGCCGCCGGCGCCGAAGAGGCGCTCGAAGACAAGCCGCGGATTCGGCTCGGGCGCCATCGGCGTCGAGGCCGAGGCCCACGAGAGATTATACTGGTAGGCGCAGGAGTAGCCGGAATCGCAACGTCCGGCCTTGCGCACGGCGTCGCAGGAAAGTTCGAGCGAGGAGAAACGCGTGAGATGGCCCATGCGTTGCGCGGCGATCTGGTCCACGGAGATGCCGACTTCGATATCGGTGCTGTCGGTTTTCCGCGCGCGCGCGCCGGTCAGGAACGTGGCATTGGCCCGGGCATGGTCGCCGGCGCCGTCGTTGCCCGCGGTCGCGTTCTTGTGGTCGAGGCCGCCGAGCACCTGGATCGATTGCTGCAACGGCAACAGCGGCTGCATCGTGCGGCCGAGCTGGAAGTTGGCGCCCTCCCCGGTCGGCCACCAATTGTCCTGGTGCGCGCCGTTCGGGAAATACACGAACGCCATGCGCAGCGGCATGCCGCTCGCCGTCACGCCCATGCCGCCGGCCGCACCGGCCGTCGCCGCCTGCGCCATCGGCCGGAGCGCGGATTCGAATACCGGCAAGGCCACGCAGGCGCCGAGTCCGCGCAGGAACTGGCGGCGGCTGAGGGCCAAATGACGCTGCGCGGCGCGCTCTTCGCGGGTGGGAATCGAGGATCGGTTTTTCATGGGGCGGCGGGGGCGTGGTTGACGGAAGGGGAACGGAAAAAGGGCAAAGACTACGGCGCCACGGCGGCGACGCCGCGGGCCGGCGGCACGGTCCGCTGCTTCTGGAAGGGCACGGACTCGACGACGCCCATCAGGAGGGCGGAAAACTTGCCGTCGTCGCGCTCGAGGCGCCGGATGATTTCGTCGAGCGCGAAGGTATCGTAGTACTCGAGCCCGCGGCCGAGCGCGTAGGTCAGCAGCTTTTCGGCAAGGCAGTGATAGACGTCGTGTTTCCGGTCGCGCGCAATGACGCGCTTCAATTCGCGGACATCGGCGAATTTTTCCCCGGTGACCAATTGCCCCGCGGCCTCGATGGGCTGGCCGGCATCGCGGTCGCGCCAGGCGCCGAGGGCGTTGAAGTTTTCGAAGGCCAGGCCGAGCGGATCCATGCGTTCATGGCAGGAACTGCAAAGGGCGTTCGCCCGGTGCACCGCGAGCATTTCGCTGAGCTTGGGTTCGCGGCCCTTGAAATCTTTCCGCGCCTCCTCGAGATCGGGCACATTCGGCGGGGCCGGCGGCGGCGGCGTGCCGAGGATGTTCTCGAGAATGAAGAGGCCGCGTTTGACCGGCGAGGTGCGCGTGGGGTTCGAGGTCACGGCCAAGATCGTGCCTTGGGTGAGCAACCCGCCGCGCGGACTGCCGGGCGGGAGCGTGACCCGCTGCATCTGCTCGCCCTTCACCTCGACGGGAATGCCGTAGAACGAAGCGAGCTTCTCGTTGAGGAAGGTGTAATCGCTGTCGATCAACTCGAGCACGCTGCGGTCTTCGCGCATCACGTATTCGAAATACATTTCCGTCTCGCTGCGCATCAGCCGGCGGAACGGCCCGTCGAATTCCTGCCGGCCTTCCCGGTTGCGCGGCATCGCGTTGCCCATCACGGCGCGCGGATTGATCGGCACGAATTCGATGTCGCGCGCCTGCAGCCACTGGCCGGTGAAATTGCGGATGAAGGCCTGCGATTTCGCATCCTTGAGCAAGCGCTCGACCTGGGCGCGGAGGTTGCGGCGGAGTTCGCCGGCCCCGGCCAGCCGGAGCAATTCGTCGTCGGGCGTCGACGACCACAGCAAGTAGGACAACCGCGAGGCGAGCGCATACTCGTCGATCGGCGCAATCGGCTCGCGGGCGAATTTCGGTTCCGGCAATTCCACGCGGAACAGGAACCGCGGCGACGCCAGCACCGCCATCATCGCCCGGCCGATGCCTTCCTCGAAGGTCTTGCCGCCGCCGGCGTACGCCGATTTCGCCAGCGCCACCAATTGGGCCAGCCGCTCCGCTTCCAGCGGCCGCCGGTAGGCGCGGGTGGCAAAGGTGCGCAGGATCTCTTCCGCGTACGCATCGCGGGCCGACGCCTCGGCCGGAGCCGGGCCGCGCGGGAAAAAACGGTCGTGGTTTTCCGGCGCCACCCAGTGCGCGGGGCTCAGCGGGCCGCGAACCTGGACCGACACGATCCGCGCCGTCACGCTCGTGGCGGAGGGCCGCGGCGCCTCGGGACGCCGGCCGCCTTCGGCCGCGGGCCGGACCGGGGCGGGAGGCGGGAGGACGCCGTCCACCGGCGGCAACGGCTTCACCTCGAAGGCCACGACGTGGTTGCCCGGCTTCCAGTCGAATTCGAAATCGCGCTGCACCCGGCGGCTCTCGCTCCAGACGACCTTCTCGGTGTGCTTTTCGACGCCGTCGACGGTGCACACGAGTTCGCAATGGCTCGGGTCGAAATCGAACGATCCGCGCACCTCGAACTCGATCGCCACCCGGTAACGGTCGGCTTTGTCGACGTTGAAGGTGCGGGAAACCTTCGCCGCATTGCGGGCGTTGAGCCGCTCGCCGTTGCTGCCGCCCTCGCCGCGGAAATCCCGGCCGGTCGCCGTGCGCTCGCGGATGATGCGGGAAACCTTCGGCACCGCCTTGTCGACAATCGTCTCGGCCGCGGCCAGGTACTTCTCGAGCAGCAACGGCGAGATCGTCAGCACGTCGCCATTGTTGTCGAAACCGTTGCCGCTGTCATCGGGCGGAAACTCGACCTCGCTGTTGAAGTCGTACGCCATCAGGTCGCGGATGGTGTTGCGGTATTCGATCCGGTTCAGGCGCCGCGCCGTGACGCGGCCGGGGTCGGGATTGGCCGGATCGACGCCGAAAGCCTCCAGCTTGATCCACGAGGTCAGGGTCTCGATCTCGGCGGCGGTGGGCCGGGATTTTTCGTCGCCCTCTTCCCGCGGCGGCATCAGCCCGCCCTGCACATTTTTCAAGGCCGCCCACCACAGATCCTTGCGCGCGAGCATCTCGGCCGGAGAAGCGAACTCGTCGAACGAGACCTTGCCCTTGCTCAGGCCGTTGCCGTGGCAGTCGTAGCAGTACTTCTCCAAGATCGGTTCGACCTTGGCGTGAAACGAAGCGAGCGCCGCGGGTTTGACCTCCGCCGCCGATCCGCCGACGCAGAGCCAAGCCGCGGCTGCCGCCGCGAAGGCACGGGAACGGGAAGTGAGGGGGGAGACCAAGACGGAGACCACGCGAGCAAGACGCACGAACGAGACGACGGTGACAGTGAGAACCTCGGTCCGGAAATCAATCCGCGGCACCGGGATTTCGGCGGAAAATCGCCCCACCCGATCGGGCTAGCTGAGATCGCGGATCGACCCGAATTCCGGATCGAAGAGCCGCCGGTAGGTCCGGACGATCATGCCGTCCGTCAAACCGGCCAACCAATCGCAGATCTGCCGGGCTTTGCCCGCGGCCGTATTCTCGCCTTCGATCAGGCGGCCGACGCGGGGCGGCAAGATGTTGATCGTGCGCGGGCCCTTCTCGACGTAGTTGCGCCAGCAGGATTGCCACAACTCGAACATCACCCGCCGCGCCTTGTGCTCCATTTGCTGCAACTGCGGGCTCTCGAAGATGATGTCGTTGGCCATCTTCTTGTAAAACGCCGCTTCCCGCTCCGCCGCCGGCGCCACGATCAACTCGAATCGGTAGCGGTTGGTCTGCGCGGACATGAAGTTCGTCCGCTCCCGCAGCCGGCAGGCCGTGATGAAGCTCCCGACCTTCTGCGCAAACCCGCTCTCCAGCCGGTCGCCCCGGATCGCCGCCAGCAATTGGTCCAACCAACGCTGGCGCTCCGCGTCCATCGGCTCCCCCGCCGCCCAGGTCTCGATCCGCTCCAAAGTCAGGAAACCGGCCTTGGTCCCGTCGACGATGTCGTTGAGCGAATACGCCGCATCGTCCGCCCAATCCATGATCTGGCATTCGATGCTCTTGAAGGCATTCAGCTTTTCGCCGCCGTGCAGCTCCCCCGGGATCGCCGCTCCGCCGAAGACGAAGGCCCGGTGCGGCTCCTGCGGATCGTAGAGAAAATGGTGCTTCGGCGGCGCCGGGAATTCCCGGAACAGCTTCTTGTACTTGAGCACGCCGTCGAGCAACGCCCGCGTCGGGCTCATGCCGCGGACGCCGGCTTCGTTCTGGTAAAGCGTCTCCGTCAGCAGGTGCAGGGTCTGCGCATTCCCCTCGAAGCCGCCCCACGTCAGCATCAATTCCTGCAACGTCCGCTCCCCGGAATGCCCGAACGGCGGGTGCCCGAGATCGTGCGCCAGACAGACCGCCTCGACCAGATCGCTGTCGATGTAGAAATCTCCCCGCAGCGGCGCCCCGCGCGACCGCAGGTAAGCGCAAATCGAACGCCCGATCTGCGCCACTTCCATCGAATGCGTCAGCCGCGTCCGGTAGAAATCGTACTCGCCCGAGAGAAACACCTGCGTCTTCGACTGCAGTTTCCGGAACGCCTGCGCGTGGATGATCCGGTCCCGATCCATCTGGAACGCCGTCCGGTAATCCCGTTTCCGCGCCCCGCCCAAGGTCTCGCTGTCGAAGGCACTATAGAAACGGTTGGTCATGCGGCGGGCGGTTGAGGCCACACTTTCGCTCCCGGCGAAGCAATCTTCGGATTTCCGGGGCGAAAACCCGGGACGGAGATTGCAAACCATCGTCGGAAAGGATTCGGTCCTCTCGACCCGTCCGATGCCCCACGCGACGTTCGACACTCCGCTCGGCACCTGCGCCATCGCCTGGAACGATAGCGGCGTCACGCGTTTCCTCCTGCCGGACCCCGAGCGTCGCCATAGTTCCAATACGGAAGCCGACCCGCCCGATTGGGTCCGCGCCATCATCGCCCGCGTCCAGCGCCACCTCGCCGGCGAAACCCAGGATTTCTCCGACGTGCGCTTCGATTTCAGCCGCGTGCCGGAATTCGTCCGCGCCGTCCTCAAGGTCACGCTTCGGATCAAGGCCGGCACCACCGCCACCTACGGCGATATCGCCCTGGCCCTCGGCCATCTGCCCGGCGCCAGCCGCGCCGTCGGCGCCGCCCTCGGCGACAACCCGTGGCCGCTCCTCATCCCCTGCCACCGCATCGTCGCCGCCTCCGGCCACATGACCGGCTTCTCCGGCCCCGGCGGCGTCGCCACCAAGGTCAAACTGCTCGCCCTCGAGGGAGCGCAGTTGCTCGCGGAGTGACCCGCCGCCCGAATCCGCACCCAAGTCGGCGGCGCCCATAATCGGGAGGATTTGGAGTTTGCCATCCGCGCCTGCGCGGACGTCAAACGGGCCCTCGCCCTCTGACCATGCCCGTCGTTCCCCTCACCCCCGATCTGCGCCGCCGCCTCGTGACCGCCGCCCGCAAGGCTGTCCGCATGTCCTACTCGCCGTATTCAAAGTTCAAGGTCGGCGCCGCGATCCTCACGGATACGGGCCGCATCTACTCCGGCTGCAATGTCGAGAACGCGTCCTACGGCCTCTGCAATTGCGCCGAGCGGACCGCGATTTTCACCGCCGTCGCCGCCGGCGAGCGCCGCCTCCGCGCCGTCGCCGTCTACACGCCGACGCCCGTCGCCACCATGCCCTGCGGCGCCTGCCGCCAAGTCATCAGTGAATTCGGCCCGGAGGCTGTCGTCGTCAGCGTGTGCGACGGCAAGGAACGCCTCGAAACCGTCATTCCCGCCCTCCTCCCCGCCGCCTTCGGCCCGCACGACCTCGGCGTCCGGGAAACGAATCCGCCGCAGCCGCGCCGGCGGCGCTAGGCGGGGCCGGGTCCGCGGCCGGGCTTCAACCGCCCGAGAAGAAATCGCGCACGTGCGTCGCGACCTGGGCCCGCGGCACTTCGATTTCGTTGCGCTGGCTCAAATCCCGGATCTTCACGACGCCCTTGGCCAATTCGTCGCCGCCGTAAATCAACGCGAGCTTCGCCCCCGATTCCGTCGCCGCCTTGAATTGTTTGCCGAAGGCGAGGTCCTTCATCGGGTAGTCGACGCGGTACCCCGCCGCCCGCAGCGCGTGGATATCCCCGAAGGCCGCCTGCCGCTCCGCTTCGCCGCCGATCACGCAATAGACATCCGGCGCCTGCACGAAGGTCGGCATCAATCCGCGTTGCTCCAGCAGCAGCGCGAAAGTCATGTCCCCGATCGCAAAGCCCACGGCCGGCAACGCGGGGCCGCCGAGTTTCTGCACGAGATCGTCGTAGCGCCCGCCGCCCGCCAGCGCCCGCAGTTCGCCTTTCCGGTCGAAGGCCTCGAAAACGAATCCCGTGTAGTACGCCAGTCCGCGCACCACGCCGAGGTCGACCTCGACAAACCGCGCCAGTCCCATCGCGTCGAGCGCGCCGAGCAGCTTCCGCCAATCGGCCAGCCGCCCCGCCAATTTCTCCCCGCCCAAGGTCTGCAACTTCGCCTCGAGCGCGGGCAGCGATTTGATCTGCAGGAAATCGAGAATCGCCGTTTTCAACTCCGGCGCCAGGGGCCCGAAGGCCTCGGTGTAACCCTTGAAGGCGTCGTCGCCGTACTTCTCGTACTTGTCGATCGCCCCGAGCACCCCGCGCGTGCGGGCTTCGTCCAAACCCAAAGCCTCAAGGTAGTAGAACCAGAGATTCCGGTCGCTCAGCCGCACGTAGAAATCCTCGTCGGTCAGCCCGAAGGCACAGAGGCATTGCACGAGCAACGCGATCAATTCGATTTCCGCTTCCGGGCCCGGCTCGCCGAAGATGTCGGCGTTGAACTGGAAGAAACACCGGCCGCGCCCCTTCTGCATCCGCTCGTAGCGGTAGAATTCCGCGATGCTGAACCACTTGATCGGCCGCTTCAGCGCGTTGGCCCGGGCCCCGACCAAACGGCACACCGTCGGCGTCATCTCCGGCCGCAACGCGACCTCGCGCCCACCCTTGTCCGTGAAACTGAAGAGCTGGTTCTCGATCTCGTCGCCGGACTTCGCCTTGTACAGTTCCAGCGGCTCCAGCACCGGCGCATCGTACTCGGCAAAGCCGAACGTGTTCGCCGTCTGGCGCCAGAGCCGGAACAGGTGGTTCCGCCGCGCCAAGTCTTCGGGGTAGAACTCGCGGAATCCGGGAAGCGTCTGGAACGTGGCCATGGAATCCGGACGTTGCGAAACGCCCCGGGCCGGCGCCACTCAAAAAACAAAGCCGGCCCGCGGGCCGGCTTGCGCCTCAATCGTTGTCGCCGTCCGCATCCGGGTCCGCCGCCGGCGCGTTGGCCTGCAGTTTCGCCAGATCGAGCTTCTTCAGCTGCTGCTTCAGAATCTTGCCGGATTTGAATTTCACCACGGCCCGCTGCGGAATCACGACTTCCGCTTCCGGCTTGTTGGGATTGCGGCCGATCCGCTGCTTGCGGACCTGGACTTCGAGCACGCCGAAGTTGCGCAACTCGACGTTTCGGCCGTTGGCCAAAGCCTTCTGCACGATGTCCAAAGTCTGCTGCACAGTGTCGACGATCTGTTTCTGGGGGAATCCCGACTTACGATAGATCTCCAGGACGATTTCGCGTTTGGTCAGATTAGACATGGGTTATCTCCTGCTGGTTAAAGCTGCCCGTGATTCCGGAACACCTTCATCTATTTGCATTCCCGTAATTGCGTCAACCTCTATGACCCTTTTGCTTTACCAGTTTCCCGTCGTACCGATCCCTCCACCATGCCCGATCCCGTAGCTGTAAACTCGATGTTCGCACGGATTGCGCGCCGCTACGACCTCGCCAACCGCCTGCTCAGCGGCGGCATGGACGTGTGGTGGCGCCGGGTGCTCGTCGGCCGCGTCGCCCGGCAACGTCCAGCCGATCTGCTCGACCTGGCCACCGGCAGCGGCGATGTCGCTTTCGCCCTCGGCCGCGGCCTCCCCGCCGCCCGCCGCATCGTCGGCATGGATTTTTGCCAACCGATGCTCGACGAGGCCGTGAAGAAAAACACCGTGGCCGCCTCGCCCACCCCCGAGCGGATCGTCTTCCGCCAAGGCGACGCCCTCGCCCTGCCCTTGCCGGACCGGGATTTCGACGCGGTCACGATTTCCTTCGGCCTGCGCAACTTGGCCGACCGCGACCGCGGCCTCCGCGAAATGCGCCGCGTCCTCCGGCCCGGCGGCCACCTCTACGTGCTCGAATTCTCGCAACCGCAACCCTGGTTCCGGCCGATTTATTTTTTCTACCTCCGCCATATTTTGCCCCGCGTGGCGGGTTGGCTCACCGGCGATCGCGCCGCCTACGGCTACCTCAACGACACGATCGAACAGTTTCCCGACCGCCCGGCCCTGGCCGCGGAAATCACGCGGGCCGGCTTCAAACCCGTGGCCGCGATCGGCCTCACCTTCGGCATCGTCGCCCTCCACATCGCCGAGGCGTGACGGGCCTCTCCGGTGCGCGTCCGCCCCATCGGCGCCGCGCCCGCGACCGCGCTCAGTTGAAGGACTTGCCGCAACCGCAGGTGCTCTGCGCGTTGGGATTCTTGATTTCGAAACCCTTGCCGTGCAGGCCATCGTCGAAGTCGATCGACGAACCGCTCAGGTAGGCGAGGCTGGAGGGATCGACCAGCAGCGGCACGCCCTCGCTCTCCAGCAGCGCATCGTCGGGCTTCGGCTCATCGAACGACATCCCGTATTGGAAACCGGAACAGCCGCCGCCCTCGACCAGCACGCGCAGGCGTTTCTGCGGCGCATTCAGGTCGGCCTGCATGGAGCGCACTTGCTGGGCGGCACGGGGCGTAAGCGTGATCATGACCGGACCGTAGAATCGGCCGCGAGCCTGTCAAATCGCACCTACAGCAAATATCGGGCCGAAAAAATATCTGCACGCTTGCCACTCCCTGCACGCGTACCTTTGCTGCCCCCGAGTGGCGTCGATCAAACACATCTTCAACGAGCTCCACTACGAGATGACTCGGAAGATCGCCGAGGGCGGCATGGGCCTCGTGTACGAAGCCCAGCAGCTCGGAGCCGGAAATTTCCGCAAGGTTGTCGCCGTGAAGCTGATTCGCGAAGAGTACTCCGCCATCGAGGAGTTCCAGAACAACTTCATCGGCGAAGCCCGGCTCGTCGCCGACCTGATCCACACCAACATCGTCCAGACCTACCACCTCGGTCAGGTCGGCGGACAATATTTCATGGTGATGGAATTCGTCCGGGGCATCAACCTCGAGCAATTCCTGGAGCAGCACCGCAAGCTCAACCGCCCCGTCCCGGTCGACCTCGCCGCCTTCATCATTTCCCGCGTCGCCCGCGGCCTCGCCTACGCCCACATGAAGTGCGACCGCGAGGGCCGCCACCTCAACATCGTCCACCGCGACATCGGCCCGAAAAACATCATGCTCGCCTACGAGGGCGACGTGAAGCTCACCGACTTCGGCATCGCGAAGGCCCTCGACCTGATGTACAACGAGGAGGGCAAGGTGATCGCCGGCAAAGACGAATACCTCTCCCCCGAACAGGCCAGCTACGCCATCACCGACGCCCGCGCCGACCTTTTCCCCCTCGGCATCGTCCTCACCGAGCTGCTCCTCGGCAAAAACCTCTTCCGCTCCCTCGATCGCGCGCAGTCCCGCCGGAATATTTTGACGATGCCGATCCCCAAGTTCGGCACTCTCCGGGCCGATATCGATGTCGGCTTGGAAAACATCATCCAACGCGCCCTGCTGCGCGACCGCGACCGCCGCTACCAGTCCGCCTACGACATGCTCACGGACCTGGAACTCTATCTTTACAGCGACCGCTACGGACCCACGAACGAGAAACTGGGGGTTTACCTCAAGGATCTCTTCGGCGTACGCGATCCTGTCGTTCCTTCGCTTTCTACGCGCCCTCCCATCTGAGATGATACCTCGGCTTCTTCATCCCTATGAGCGGGCAAGGATTTAGTCAGGATCTCCGCCAACGGCAGACCCAGTCGCTGGTTCTCGCCCCGCAACTGCGGCATTCCCTGAAAATCCTTCAGGTCGCCGCGCTCGATCTGCGTTCCGTCATCCAGGAGGAATTGCAGAGCAATCCCACGCTCGAGGAACTGCCCATGGAGGGCGTGAGCCTCGACCAACCCGCCGGCGAAAGTCCCAACGACGGCAGCGAATCCGGCGGCAACGCCCCGAGCACCGACGCCGACCCCGGCGCCCCCGCCGACCACTCCGATTCCAAACGCGAGGAAATGGATTTCTCGAAAGACAAAGAATTCGAGATCCTCGGCAAACTCGACGAAGACTGGCGCGACCACATGGCCAGCGTCGGCGGCTCCCAGCCGTTCACCTCCGAGGACGCCGAACGCCGCCAGCATTTCTTCGACTCGCTCGTCAGCGAAACCTCGCTCCAGGAACACCTGATGCAGCAGGCGGAAATGGCCGATCTTTCCCCGGCCTCCGTCCTCGCGATGAAGCACCTCGTCGGCGGCCTCGACGACCGCGGCTTCCTCACCCAGACGCCCAACGACGTCGCCCTGCAAACCGGCATCGCCCTCGACGCCGTCCAGGAAGCCCTGCGGCTGCTCAAGACCTTCGAACCCGCCGGCATCGGCGCCAAGGACCTCGCCGAGTGCCTCGTCCTCCAACTCCAGGCCAAGGGCCGCGCCGGCTCCCTCGCCTCGCGCATGATCCGCGACCACTTCGAGCTGCTGACCCGCCGCCGCATCCCCGAACTCGCCCGCAAGCTCGGCGTCGATGCCGACGACGTGCAGTCCGCCATCGAGGAAATCGGCAAACTGGATCCGGCCCCCGGCCGCCGTTTCGCCGAGGACAACAACCGCGTCGTCGTCCCCGATGTCACCGTCGACAAAGACGGCAACGAGTGGCGCATCCACCTCAACAGCGACTACATCCCGCGCCTGCGCATCTCGAGCACCTACCGCGACCTCATCGCCAAGGGCACGCTCAACAAGACCGAGCGCGATTACCTCCGCGAACGCATGCGCTCCGGCAAATTCCTCATCGATTCGATCGAGCAGCGCCAGCGCACCATCGAGCGTATCACCCGCGAGATCATCAACGCGCAGAAAGATTTCTTCGAAACCGGCGTCTCCGCCCTCAAGCCGCTCACGATGACGCAGATCGCCGATGTCGTCGGCGTCCACGAGACGACCGTCAGCCGCGCCATCGCCAACAAATACGTTCGCACCCCGCACGGCGTCTTCGACTTCAAGTATTTCTTCACCCCGGGCTACCAGGCCGAAAGCGGCGCCTCCGTCTCGAACACCAGCGTGAAGGAAATGATCGCCGACCTCATCAACATGGAGGACAAAGGCGCGCCGTTGAGCGACCAGGAGCTCGTCGCGAAACTGCACGACAAGGGCATCACCATCGCCCGCCGCACCGTCGCCAAGTACCGCGAGGAACTCGGAATTCTCCCGAGCAATCTCCGCCGCGATTACAAGTAGGCGGCTCTTCGGCTTTCAGCGGTCAGCCTTCAGCTTAAAGCTTACCGCTTTCGGCTTATCGCCCCGAGCTCAGCGCCGCACTCGGCTCGATCCGCAAATCGAGGCCCGCCGTCAGCGTTCCCTGCGGATCCACCCACGCCGCAAACGCGATCATCCCCGCGTTGTCCCCCGTATGCCGCGGTTGCGCCGCGAGGGACGGAATTCCCGCTTTCGCCGCTTCCGCCGCCAGCGCCGCCCGCAACACCTGGTTGTTCGCCACTCCGCCCGAAAGCCCAAGGCTGCGGAATCGCCCCTCGCCTTGCCGCAACGCCGCCCGCGTCTTCCGCACCAACGCATCGACCACGGCCTGCTGGTAACTCGCGCACAGATCCGGCGCCCGCGCCGCGACCTCGGCGGGCGTCATCTTTTCCAATTGGTAACGCAGGCTCGTCTTCAATCCCGAGAAACTGAAATCCAACTCGTCGCGCCGCCCGATGCCGCGCGGAAAATCGAAGGCCGTCGGCGAACCCGTCCGCGCCAGCCGCTCCACCAGCGGCCCGCCCGGATAGCCGAGCCCGAGCAACTTGGCGCCCTTGTCCAGCGCCTCGCCGGCCGCATCGTCGCGCGTCGACGACAGCACCGCCACCGTCCGGTCCGCCGCGATCGTGAAGAGCAAGGTGTTGCCGCCGGACACAATCAGGCCGAGGTGCGGCAACAGCTCCGCCAGCCGCGCCTCGAACTCCACCGGCCCCGCCGCGTGCAAAGCCATGAACGGCGACCACACGTGCCCGCGCAGATGGTTCACCCCCGCCACCGGTTTTTGCCACGCCACCCCGAGCGCCTTCGCCGCCGCGAGCCCGATCGCCAGACACGCGGCGAGGCCCGGCCCGTGCGTCACCGCAATCCGCTCCACCGCGCCGAAACCGACTTCGTCCCGCGCCCGCGCCAGCAACGGCGCAAAGGTCCGCAGGTGCTCCCGCGTCGCCAAATCCGGCACCACGCCGCCGTGCTTTTCGTGCAACGCGATCTGGCTGTGCACCCATTCGCCGGCCATGCCGCGCGCGGGATCGAACAGCGCCACCGCCGTTTCGTCGCACGAACTTTCCAGCGCGAGAATCATTTTGTTTTCGCCGCCGCCAAGGGCCGGTCGCCGAACAGCCGCGCCGCCTTCAACATCGCCACCGCCGTATCCAATTGCCGGTCCGGGATCGGATCGAACCCGAAGCGCTCCTTGAACTCCGCGGGATCGGTCAGATCCGGCCGCGACCGCTGCCGCGCCAATTTCGTATCCTCTTCCGAAGTCATCACGACCTCCACATGCGGCGTGATGCCACGCTCGTGGATCGTCGCTCCGCCGGGCGTGAAGTACCGCGCCGTCGTCAGCCGCAGCCCTTCCCCGCGTTCCAGCTTGAACACGGACTGCACCGAACCTTTGCCGAACGACCGCTCGCCCACGATCACCGCGCGGCCCGTGTCCTTCAGCGCGCCGGCGACAATCTCCGCGGCGCTCGCGCTGCCCGCGTTGATCAGCACCGCCAACGGCAAGGCCAGCGGTTCGCCGACAAACTCCGACTTCAGGTCCTCGCGGTCCTCGGGCTTCCGCCCCTTGGTGTAGACGATCAATTCCCCTTTCCGGAAAAACGGTTCCGCCACTTCCACCGCCGCGTCCAGCACCCCGCCGGGATTGTTGCGCACATCGATCACGAGGGCGCGCGCCCCCTGCCGCCGCAGTTCGTCGACCGCGCGCCGGAATTGCGTTCCGGTCTGGTCGGAAAACTCCGTCAACTGCACGTAACCGATGCCGTCGTCGAGCAACCGCACCCCGCGCACGCTCTCGATCTTGATGACTTCGCGCAGCAGCGACACGGCCAGGTTCTGGCGCTTGGCCGGACGGAACAGTCCGACTTCGACTTTGGTCTTCGGTTTGCCGCGGAGCCGGCCGACGACGCCGTCGAGCCCCGACGCCGCTTCCACGGGCTTGCCGTCGATGCTGACGATCTCGTCGCCGCGCTGGATCCCGGCGCGTTCGCTCGGACCGCCCGCCACCGGCGTGATGACGACGATGCGGTTGTTGCGCGCTTCGACCTGCAGGCCGACGCCGCCGAACTCACCCATCAGGTCCTCTTCGAATTCGGCGTTGTCCTTCTTTTCCAGAAACTCCGAGTGCGGATCCAGCGACTCGATCATCCCGTGCAGGGCGTTGCGCGCGAGTTGGTCGTACGCGGCCGCCTTCCCGTCGACATAGTTCTCCGCCACCAACTCCATCACGTCCTTAACGTACGCCGCCGAACGCGACAATTCGCGATTCGGGAACAGATTCCACGCCGCCGCCACCCGCAGGCCCGCGACCGCCAGCACGGCCCCGAAGAGGGTGCCCGCGCCGAGGATGAGAATCCGTTTGAACATCGCCGCCACTGTGGGCATCGGCATCGCGTTGTAAATGGGTTCGTCGCCTTCCGCCCCTCCGCCGTCGGCCGCTTTCGTCGCCGCGTTCCTCGGCCAGGCCGGCGCGGGCCGCACCTTGCCGTTTGCGGAATTCATGGCGCTGGCGCTCTACCATCCGGACGTCGGCTACTACCGGCAAAATCGGCCGCGCGTGGGCTACGGTCCCGGCACCGATTTCTACACCGCCAGCACCAGCGGGCCGATCTTCGGCGAACTCGTCGCGGCTGCCGCCGCGAAACTCCTCCGCGACGCCGGCCGCGATCCCGCGCAGCACACCTTCGTCGAGATCGGCGCCGAGACCGACAGCGGTATCCTCGGCGCCGTGACGCACCCGTTTGCCGCCGCGCAAACCGTGCGCGTCGGCGAAACCGCCGCCTTGGCCGGGCCCTGCGTCGTGTTTTCCAACGAACTGTTCGACGCGCAACCGTGCCGGCGCACCGAATTCCGCGGCGGGCAATGGCGGGAATGGGGCGTGCAGTGGGACGGCACCGCGTTGGCGGAAATCCTGCTCGACGGCGTCGTCGACCCGCCGGCCGGCATCGCTGCCCCGTTTCCCGAAGGCTACCGCTTCGACCGGCCCGAAGCCGCCACGGCGCTTGCCCGCACCCTCGCCGGGCAACCGTGGACCGGCCTCTTCCTCGCCTTCGACTACGGCAAAACCCTCGCCCAACTCGCCGCCGAAACGCCCGCCGGCACCGTGCGCGCCTACTTCCGCCACACGCAAAGCAACGCCGTGCTCGACCAACCCGGCGAACAGGACCTCACCTGCCACGTCTGCTGGGATTGGCTGGCGAACGCGCTACGGACCGCGGGTTTTGCGGAACCCCGCCTCGATTCGCAGGAGGCGTTTCTCATCCGCCAAGCCGGCGAACACATCGCCGCCGTCAGCCGCGACGAAGCCAGCCGCCTCAGCCCGCGCAAACTGGCGCTGATGCAATTGCTCCACCCGGGACACCTGGGGCAGAAATTCCAGGTCCTGCACGCTGTCCGCTGACCGCCGGCGACAATCGCCAAAATTGCCCTTGCTTCGCATTTCCGCCGCCGTTTAGGTCTGAACCTTTAACCAAAGCGAAACCATCATGGCCAGAATCTGTGCAATCACCGGTCGCCGTCCCGTCAAGGGCTCGATCATCAATCGCAAGGGTCAGTCGAAGAAGAGCGGCGGCATCGGTACGCACGTGACCAGCATCACGAAGCGCAAATTCCGCCCCAATCTCCAGCGCATCCGCATCAAGACCGCCAACGGCGGCACGAAGCGCGTCTGGGTCTCGGTCAAGGCCATCAAGGGCGGCTTGGTCGAGAAGGTCTAAGGTCTTTCCCACCCCCTTCCCTTTTGACCCGCGGTCTTCGGACCGCGGGTTTTTTGTCGTCCGCAAGGCCGAGAAAAATGCTTCAGCCCCTGCGGCGGGTGCCGTAGTAAAGGGTTTGCATGTCTGCCCCCCTCCCGCCCGCCCAGGACGGCCCGGAAACGGGTAACGAGGCCGTCGTCGGACGCAAGGTGGAGGCGGAAATGACCCGCCTGTTGTTCCGTTCCGCCGGCTTCGGCCTGTTTTCCAATTTTGTTTTGGCGGTGATTTTGGTTTTGGGGACGCGCTCGATTCACCCCGATTCGCTGCATGTCCCGTGGCTCGGGGCCATGATCGGTGTCACCCTGCTGCGCTGGGGCCTCAATCTCGCGTTCGCCCGTGCCGCTCCGTCCGGCGACGCCATCGCGCCTTGGCGCCATGCCTTTTTCGCCGGGACCGCCGCCGCCGGCGTCGTTTGGGGCGCCGCCGGGTGGTACTATTTTCAGGTCCACTCCCTTTTGCCCGGCCTGCTGCTCACCGTGATTCTGGCGGGCATGAACGCCGGCGCCGCGCGTTCTCTCGCCTCCGTGCCGCTCTGCTACCGCGTCTACGTCGCGGCCAGTCTGAGTCCGTTGCTCGTCCGCGTGCTGCTCGTCGACCTCGCGGGCACCTGGACCCTCGGTCTCGTCATCGTCACCTACGCGTTGTTTTTGCTGCGCACGGCCCAATTGCACCACGCCGACCTCCTCCGGCTCTGGCGCCTGATCTTCGAAAACGAAACCCTCGTCGCCCGCCTCAGCCTCGCGAAGGAGCAGGCCGAGGCCGCCAGCCAGGCGAAGAGCGAATTCCTCGCCACCGTCAGCCACGAAATCCGCACCCCCATGAACGGCATCATGGGCATGCTGCAAGTCCTGGAAAACTCGCCGCTCAACGCCGAGCAACAGGCGCAGGTCGGCATCGCCACCGGCTCGGCGGATACGTTGCTGCGTTTGCTCAACGACATCCTCGACTTTTCCAAAATCGAAAGCGGCAAACTCGAATTCGAGGCCATGCCCTTCGCGCTCCCCGGCGCCATCGGCGAAGTCGCCGCCCTGCTCCGCGCCCGTGCCGCCGAGAAACGCCTCGAACTGGCAACCGACCTGCCCGCGGACGTCCCGCCCTACGTGGTCGGCGACGCCGTCCGCCTCAAACAGGTCCTGCTCAACCTCACGGGCAACGCGATCAAGTTCACGCCCCAGGGCCGCGTGGTCGTCGCCGTGCGCGCCCTCGCCGTCACCGCCACCGAGGCCGCGCTGCGCTTCAGCGTCCTCGACACCGGGATCGGCATGAACCAGCAAACGCAGGCGAAATTGTTTCAGGCCTTTTCCCAAGGCGACAGTTCGATGACGCGCCGCTTCGGCGGCACCGGCCTCGGTCTGGCGATCTCCCAGCGCCTCGTCGCCCGCATGGGCGGGCAAATCTCCGTTCGCAGCGAACCCGGCCAGGGCGCGGAGTTTTCCTTCGATCTGAAGCTCCCGCTTGCCTCCGTCCCGGTGCGGCCGCCGGCGACCGTCGCGCCGTTCCCGGTTGCTCCCTTGGCCGGCCGGGTGCTCGTCGTCGAGGATGACCGCGTGAACCAGCGCGTCATCCAACTGATTTTGCAAAAGCTCGGGGTCGATTCCGCGCTCGCCGGCGAGGGCCAGGCCGCCGTCGATGCCGTGGCCGCGACGCGGTTCGACGCCGTGCTCATGGATTGCCAAATGCCCGGCATGGACGGCTTCGAGGCCACGCGGCAGATCCGCGCCTTTTTGGCCGGACGCCCGCTGCCGATCATCGCGCTCACGGCCAACGCCATGAACGCCGACCGCGAAGCCTGCAGCGCGGCCGGCATGGACGATTTCATCGCGAAGCCGGTCCGGCAGGACGAACTGCGCGCGGTCCTGGCCCGCTGGCTGCCCGCCGGCGCCGCCCCGTCGTCCGCTCCCGGCAACAACGCCTAAACCCAAAAAACGCAGTTGGTCACGGAGGGCACGGAGGCAAGCTGAAGAGGCCCAGAGGTTTGGCGAAAAATCGAAGCCGCGTCGCGTTCACCCGAGGGCTGTACCGACAGACCGTGGCGGCGATCCCAGCAAGCTGTTCTCCGTGAACTCCATGCTCCCCTCGGTGCGCTCTGTGACCCCGCTCTGCTGCCGGATGTAGGCTAAACGGAGCGGAAAACGATGGCCGCGTTTTGGCCGCCGAAGCCGAGGTTGTTGCTCAGGACCGTCTTCATCTTCGCCGCGCGCGCCACGTTCGGCACGTAGTCCAGATCGCAGTCCGGATCCGGATCCTCGAGATTGATCGTCGGGGCGATGGTCTGGGTCTGGAGCGTCTTCACGCAGATCACGGATTCGATGCCGCCCGCCGCCCCCAGCAGATGGCCGGTCATCGACTTCGTCGAGCTGACCGGGACCTTCCGCGCGTGGTCGCCGAAGACCTTCTTGATCGCGAGCGTCTCGAACTTGTCGTTGTAGGGCGTCGAGGTGCCGTGGGCGTTGATGTAGTCGATTTGATCCGGGGCCACGGCCGCGCTCGC
>NEUS01000033.1 GCA_002288455.1 Opitutia bacterium Tous-C1TDCM | reverse complement strand
TCCGTCCGCGTCAGCTTCGTCATGCACCCAAGGGACAGAAAACTCGTCTGTTGGCTCATCCCTTACCTCACCACTTTTCGTGCCGACTTCCGGCGCGGAGGGGACGTTTTTCAGAGGCTCCTCGACGGTTGAAAGTTGAAAGACGGGCAACGGTGCGTGGCGCCGTTGGGATTTGCCTTCCGCTCCGGGCTGAACTCCTTCGCGGAAAAGCTTTTTGTCGTTTCCTCATCCATGAACCTTCGCCGTCTTTCCGGTTTCCTGATTTTTGTCTGCTTCGTTGGCGGTTGGTCGGGGGCTGCGCCGGTGCCGGTGGGGCCGGGGAAGCTCGAGCTGCCCAATGGCGACGAGCCCGTCACGCTCCACACGTACAAGCCGCCGACCTACAAAGGCGGGCCGCTGATCGTGGTTTTCCACGGGGTGCAGCGGAACGCCGAGGACTACCGCAACTACGCCATCACCTTGGCGGAGCGTTTCGGTGCGATCGTGGTGGCGCCGCATTTCGACGCGAAGCGTTTTCCGATGGCGCGGTACCAGCGCGGCGGACTCGTCGATGCCGCCGGCAAAGCGCAAGCTCCCGAACAGTGGACCTATGCGGCGGTGCCGAAAATCGTCGCGCACATCCGCGGACTCGAGGGCAAGCCGGAGATGCCGTACTATCTGATCGGACATTCGGCGGGCGGGCAGTTTTTGGTGCGCCTCGCGGCGTTTTTGCCCGGCGAGGCGGTGCGGATTGTGGCGGCGAACGCCGGATCGCACCTGTTTCCGACGCGGGACCGCGACTTCGGCTACGGGCTCGGCGGGTTGCCGAACGAACTCGCCAGCGACGACGTGCTGAAACGCTACCTGGCCGCGCCGTTGACGCTGTATCAGGGAACCGGTGACGTCCTGAATTCCAACAGCCTGGATGTCGGCGAACCCGCCATGCGGCAAGGACCGCACCGGCTGGCCCGCGGCCGGGCCGTCTACGCCTACGCCGCCGACCTGGCGAAGACGAAGGGCTGGGCCTTCAACTGGCGGATCGTCGAGACGCCCGACATCAAGCACGAGGCCGCGTTCATGTTTGCCGCGAAGGAAGCGGAGGATGTGTTGTTCGGGAAGAAGTAGGGCGGCGGCGGGGGCCGTCGCCGGCAGCTGTAAGCTTTAAGCTATCAGCTGTCGGCGGTCAGCGGTCGGCTTGAAGTCGGCGGCAGCTGGCTTATGCCGGATCGCGTATCGCTTTCTGCGCAAAACGAAACGCCGGAGCGGGTAGCTCCGGCGTCGGGAGAGGCGGGCCGAAACGGCGCCCGGCTTTCAATTTTCAGCTTTCAACCGCGGTGGGCGCGGTGCGCCTGCCGCTTCAGGCCTTGGCCGGGACGAGCGTCACGCCGACGACCTCGATGCGGTCGATCGGCGTGCTCTTTTCGCCGCCGCCGCCGCTCTTGGTCGGGACGGTGGCGATCTTCTCGAGGACATCGTCGCCGCCGACGAGATGGCCGAAGGCCGTGTACTGGCCATCGAGGAACTTGGCGTCGCCGTGGCAGATGAAGAATTGGCAGCCGGCGGAATCCGGGTGCGAGGAGCGCGCCATGGAGATCACGCCGCGGACGTGCGACTTGGCGTTGAACTCGGCTTTCACCTTGTAGCCCGGGTCGCCGGTGCCGGGCATGCCGCCGGCGCCGGTCTTGGTGTTGGGGCAACCGCCCTGGATCATGAAGCCTTTGATGATCCGGTGGAACGCGGTGCCGTTATAGAAGCCCTCGCGGGCGAGTTTCTTGAAATTCTCGACCGTTTTCGGCGCGACATCGGGCCAGAAGGCGAGGGTCAGGTCGCCGTAGGTGGTTTTGATGACGGCGTTTTCGGAGGCGGCGGTGGTGCTCATGGAGGGGGAGAGCCAACGCGGGCCGGGCATTGCCGCAAGAACCGATTTGCGCGGCCGGCGCGGCTCCTTCTGCATGCGCCGGATGAACCTTCGTCTGCTCTGCGCGTTTTTCCTATCCGGTGCCTGCATCTTGCCGGCGGCTGCGGCCGCCGAGGTGCTCAGGCCCAAAGTCGTCGTCGTGGCGATGTTCGAGGCGGGGGCCGACACGGGCGACCGGCCGGGCGAGTTCCAATTCTGGGTGGAACGCGAGAAGCTCACGAGGGTGTTGCCGTTTCCGCAGGGCTACCGCGATCTGCGGACCAATGCCGACGGCAGTGTGCTCGGGGTCGTGACCGGCGTCGGCACGGCGAAGAGCGCCGCGACGATCATGGCGCTCGGGCTGGATCCGCGGTTCGATCTTTCGAAATCGTATTGGCTCGTGGCGGGGATCGCCGGCATCGATCCGCACGACGGCTCGCTCGGCTCCGCGGTCTGGGCGGAGTGGCTGGTCGACGGCGACCTCGGGCACGAGATCGATCCGCGGGAGATGCCCGCGGGCTGGACGACGGGTTACCTGCCGTTGCGGAAGAAGAAGCCTTACGAGTTGCCCGCCGACCGGAGCGAAGGCGAAGCGTACCGGCTCGACCCGAAGTTGACGGAGTGGGCGTATCAGTTGACCAAGGACACGGTGTTGGCGGACACGGAGCCGATGCGGAAACGCCGCGCGCTCTACACCGGATTCCCGAACGCGCAGCAGCCGCCGAAGGTGATGAAGGGCGACAACCTCGCCGCGATGACCTACTGGCACGGCAAAATCCTCAACCAGTGGGCCAACGACTGGGTGAAGTATTTCAGCGACGGCACGGGCAACTACGTCACCACCGCGATGGAGGACACGGGGACGATGCAGTCGCTCACTTTCCTGGCGCGGGCGAAACGGGCCGACGTGCAGCGCGTGTTCGTGCTCCGGACGGCGAGCAACTTCGACATGCAATGGCCGGGCGGCGATGCGGCCGAGAGCCTGAGCGGGGAGAAATTGGGACCGGGCTATTCCGCGTACCTGCCTTCACTCGAGGCGGCCCATCGGGTCGGCAGCCGGGTCGTGCACGAGATAGTGAAGAACTGGAGCAAGTACGAGACGACGCTGCCGGGGCGGTGAGGAGGAAAAGCCGCAACGAGAAAAGGGGAAACGGTGGGGCCCGGCAGGGCCGAGATCGCGAAAGAAGAAAGGAGAAAATCGAGCCGCCGGCGGGGTTCCGCTCGCGGCTCGGAGTCGAGAGCCGAGAGTTGAGAGCGGGAGGAAACTCCGGAAAGTGCGGCGTCTGGCGTCGACAGGTGGCGGGGAGCGCGACCGCGCGGGTGGGTCACCCGAGGCGGTGCCGGCGGTTTCCACGGCGGTATCGGCGAGCGGTTCGGCGCGGCGCAAGAGCAGGGCGAAAATCGTCTCGCGGCAGCGGTGCGCGTTTTTTGCGGAGACGAAGGAGCGCGGCTAATGACCGTGCGGACGGGCTAAGTTTTTCCGCCGGGCGCCGATGGAAGAACCAGCCCGTCCCTCTGCCGCCCCGGCGGCGGAACGGCGCAGGATTTTGCCATGACGCTCCGTGCCCAACTCAGTTTCGCTTTCGGTGTCGCCGCCGCGATCCCCCTCGTGGGCGGAGCGCTGGGCCTTTACGCGCAGCGCACGGTGCTCAAGGAGTCGGCGGCGCAGATGGTCGCGGACACGGCGCTGGGCGCCGGCATGACGGCGGCGCGGCAGGCGCAGACGGCATGGCGCGAGCAGCAACTCGCATGGCTGCGGCCGGAAGCGGCGGGGCCGGCGAACTTCGAGGCCGCGGAAAAGGCGACGGTGGCGGCGTTGGCGGAAGCGGAGCGGGCGTTGGCGCCGCTGGGCGACCGCGCGAAGCCGATCGCGGACGCGAGGGCGGAGATCGCGGCGCTGTCGGCGCGTTACCGCGCGGCGGCGCCGGCGGGCCGGCCGGAGGCGGCGGCGGAACGTTTCGAAACGCAGCGCAAGGTCACGGATCAGTTGGACGGCGCCGTGGCGGCGGCCGAGACGGCGGTGGCGGAGCGCGAGCGCGAAGAGCGCGGCGTGCTCGAGCGGCGCGCGGCGTGGATCGGCGGCTTCATGGCGGTGGGCACGGTGATCGGCGTGCTGATCGGCGTGGTCTTCGGCTGGTTCACGATCAACGCGGTGGTGCGGCATATCCGTTCGCTGGCGCAACGCATGTGGGACCGCACGACGGAGGTGGCGGCGGCGGCGGAGCAGGTGGCGGCGTCGAGCCGCAGCGTGTCGGAAACCTCCGGCGGCCAGACCAAGGCGGTCGACGAGAGCAGCGCGGCGATGACGGGCGTGCACGCGACGGTGACGCAGAACGCGGAGCGCGCGCGCGAGGCGCGGGAAGTGTCGCACGGCAACCAGGCCGCGGCCGACCAGAGTGGGGCGGCGATCGCGGAGATGCTCGGGGCGATGCAGGATATTTCGGCGGCGAGCAAGAACGTCGGGGCGATCGTGAAGTCGATCGACGAGATCGCGTTCCAGACGAACCTGCTGGCGCTCAACGCGGCGGTGGAAGCGGCGCGGGCGGGCGAGGCGGGGGCGGGATTTTCCGTGGTGGCGGAGGAGGTGCGCAGCCTGGCGATGCGTTCCGCGCAGGCGGCGAAGGAGACGACGGGCCGCATCGAAGTGGCGGTGAACACGAGCGCGCGCGGGGCCGAGTTGGCGAACCGTGTGAGCACCGCGCTGGGCGGCCTGCTGGAGAACACGCGGCGCGTCGACGCGCTGGTGGCGCAGATCGCGGATGCCTCGACGGAGCAGGCGCGCGGCATCGACCAGGCGGTCGCGGGGATGAAGGAAATGGACCGGCTCGCACATTCCAACGCGACGGCGGCCGGGGAAACCGCGGCGGCGGCGGAAACGATGCGGCGGCACACGGGGGAATTGCAGGCGGGGCTGGGGGATTTGCTGCAGGGGCGGGCGGCTGTGATAAAACCGGAATTGGGAAACCGGAAAGCGGAAGGCGGAGAGCGGAGACGGGGCGGCGGGCGGGGGTGCGGGGTTAGGGCGGCTGGCGCGGGGCCGGTCTTTCAACTTTCACCTTTCAACTTGCGACCGCCCGCGGCCGGAGGGCGCGGGCTCAATAGCACTCGAGGTACTTGAGGCCGGTGCCGGTGTTGAAGATGACGACGGTTTCCTCGGGGCGGATTTGGCCGGCGGCGACGAGGGTCTTCAGGGCGGCGTAGCAGGCGGCGCCCTCGGGGGCGGGGAAAATGCCTTCGGCGGCACCGACTTCGCGGGTGGCGGAGATCATGTCGGCGTCGGGAATCGCGACCGCGCCGCCGCCGCTGGTACGGAGGGCGTCGAGCATGATGAAGTCGCCGATGGCTTTCGGCACGCGCAGGCCGGACGCGCGCGTCTGCGCGCCGAGATGTTCGGCGGCGAACTTCTCGCCGGCGTGGAAGGCGCGGACGATCGGCTGGCAGCCGTCGGCCTGGACGGTGTACATGCGCGGACGTTTCGTGCCGCGCGGGAGCAGGCCGAGTTCTTCCATTTCGGAGAACGCCTTCCACATGCCGATGAGGCCGGTGCCGCCGCCGGTCGGGTAGAGGATGACGTCGGGCAATTTCCAACCGAGCTGTTCCGCGACTTCGTAGCCGAGGGTCTTCTTGCCCTCGGCCCGGTAGGGTTCCTTGAGGGTGGAAACATCGAACCAGCCGGCGGCGGCTTTGCGTTTCGCGACCTCGGCGCCGCAGTCGGTGATGAGGCCGTCGATCAGCGTGACGTGCGCGCCGGTCTGCTCGCACTCGACGAGGTTGGCGCGGGGCGTGTCGCGCGGCATGAAGATATGCGCTTCCAGGCCGGCGCGGGCGGCGTAGGCGGCGAGGGCGCCGGCGGCGTTGCCGGCGGAGGGCACGGCAAGTTTTGTCAGGCCGAATTCCTTGGCCATCGAGACGGCGGCGGTCATGCCGCGGGCCTTGAAGCTGCCGGTTGGGTTCTGCGCCTCGTCCTTGATAAAGACCTGGGCCAGGCCGTTTTTGGCGGCGAGGCGCGGGGCGGGCAGCAGCGGCGTCCAGCCCTCGCCAAGTGTGACGATGGAGGCGGCGTCGCGGACGGGGAGCACCTCGCGGTAGCGCCAGATGGATTTCTCGCGCGTGCGCAGCGATTCGCGCGTCAGCGTGCGGGCCGCGGCGACGAGGTCGTACGCGGCGAAGAGCGGCTTGCCGCAGCAGGCGCTGACGTTCTGCGGGACGCGCGCGTCGTGTTTTTGGCCGCAGAGGGTGCAGGTGAGGTGGGTGAGGTGCATGGGGGCGGCGGCGGAAGAAAAGGCGAAAGGCGAAAGGCGGAAGGCGAAAATCGGAAAATTGGGAAACGGGAAAACTGGGAAACGGGCGTGGGGATTCCGGATTTCTTGAGACGGGAAAACGGGGAACGGGGATGGGACGGAGGGGCCCGGGCTGAAGGCCCGGGCTACGGGGTGGCGAGCCAAGGGAACAGGGCGGGAAGCACGGCGGGCCAGAGGCAGCGGCGCGACAAACGGTTTGCCGGGCGCGGTCGCGAAGGGCAGACCCGGGGCATGGACTTACCCCGATTTTTGCTCGCCGGCCTGCTGGCCGGGACGACGGCGATGTCGCTGCCGGCGGCGACGGTGAAGGACCGCGAGGGCGCGGTGCGCAAAGACAAGGCCGCGCTGGAGAACGACGCGCGTTGGATTTACGGCGACTTCGAGCGCGGGTTCGCGGAAGCGAAGCGCACGGGCAAACCGTTGCTCGTGGTGCTGCGCTGCGTGCCGTGTCTGGCGTGCGGCGGGCTCGACGCGGAGGTGCTGAACGAGCCGGCGCTGCAGCCGCTGCTGGACCGCTTCGTGTGCGTGCGCGTGATCAACGCCAACGCGCTCGACCTTGCGCGGTTCCAGTTCGACTACGACCTCTCGTTCTCGACGTTGATCTTCAACGGCGACGGCACGCTTTACGGCCGCTACGGCTCGTGGGCGCACCAGCTCGATCCCGAGGCGCGGGAGACGATCGGCTACCGCCAGGCGCTCGAGGGCGCGCTCGCGGTGCACGCGGGGTATCCGGGAAACCGCGACGCGCTGGCGGGCAAGCAGGGCGGCGACATCCCGTTCCGCACGCCGCTCGAGATCCCGGCCTTGGCCGGCAAGTACCAGCGCGATCTGGCCTGGGGCGGCGAGGTGCTGAAGAGCTGCGTGCATTGCCACCAGGTCGGCGAGGCCTACCGCGCTTCGGTCCGCGACCAGGGGAAGCCGGTGCCGACGAATCTCATTTTTCCGATGCCGGCGGCGACCGTCGTCGGTCTGACCCTGGCCCCGGACCACGCGGCGAAGGTGACGGCGGTGGCGCCGGATTCGCCGGCGGCGGCGGCGGGCTTCCTTGCCGGGGACGAAATCACGGTCTTTGCGGGCCAGCCGCCGATTTCGGTGGCGGACATCGCGTGGGCGCTGCATCGCGCGCCGGACGCGGGGAGCCTCAAGGCGACGGTGCGGCGCGACGGCCGCGATACGGCGTTGACGTTGGAATTGCCGGCGGGATGGCGGACGCGGAGCGACATTTCCCGGCGGGTCGGCACGTGGTCGATGCGGGCGATGGCGTTCGGCGGCATGGTGCTGACGGATCTCGACGACGCGGCGCGGGCGCAGCGGGGCTTGCCTAAGGAAGGACTGGCGCTGCTGGTGAAGGGCATCGGCCAGTACAACAAACACGGCTTGGCCAAACGCAGCGGTTTCCTGAAGGACGACGTGATTGTCGGCATCGACACGTGGACGGCGCGCGCGGGCGAAAGCGAAATGATCGCGCGGTTGCTGCAGGAGCGGAAAATCGGCGACACCGTGAACCTCACCGTGCTGCGCGGCGGGGAGCGGAAGATCCTGCCGTTGGCGATGCAGTAGGCGGGCGGACGCCTGAGTTAGTTTGTTTCGTTTTTTGGACCACAGAGGTCACGGAGGAGGCACGGAGGTTACAGAGCAAAGACGGGTGGTTGGACCACGGATGGCACGGAAGGCACGGATCCGGCGCCGGAGATAGCGGAGGTGAACCACTGAGGCACGTAGAACGGCGGGTGAGGTTTCCCTCCACTCGCTTACGCTCGTAGCTACGGCACCGACATTCTTCGAGCCGGTTTGGGGCTTGGTCTGCTACTCTGTGGACCTCCGGTTTTTCTCTGTGCCCTCTGTGGTTAAATCAAGGTTTCGCGGGGCCTACTTGGCGGGCGGGAGTTTCACGGCGAGCTCGGGTTCGTCGACGTTGAGGGGGGCCCAGCCGAGGTCTTGGCCGGCGGGGTCCATCGCGGCAACGGTGCCGGTGTGGCCGTCGACTTGCAGCCGGAGGTAGTCGGCGCGGATCCGCAGGACCGAGGCGGGCGGGCGCGGGTAGACGAGGACGAAGACGAGATCCTTTTCGTCGCCGAGTTTGGGCGTCGCGGAGACGAGGCGCAGGGGCTTGCCGTCGGCGACGAGGAAGAAAATCAGCGGCGCGACAATCCGCAGCGGCTCGGCGTAGGCGGCGAAGTTGTCCTCCGTGATCGGCGCGAGTTTCTCGGCGTTGGGCAGGAGGCGGAGCGCGGAGCCGCGGGCGAGCGTAAGCGTGAGTTCGAGTCGGTCGGGCAAGACGCGGAGGTCGGTCCAGCTCGTGTACGGGTCGTGCGCGCGCAGCGCCGGGAGCGCGGCGAAGAGGCAAAGGACGAGGAGGAAACGGCGGGTCACTTTTCGCCGAGGTAGTAGCTCACCTGCGGCACGTGCGCGTAGCCCATCGTGCGGAGGGTGACGTCGTGGCGGTAGATCGGATCCTGCATGAGGCAGGTGCGGCGGTCGGCGGCAGGGATCGTCGTCCCGTAGATGCGGAGCTCGCCGTTGGTGAAGGTGACGATCTCCTCGCGCCAATCGCCGAGCAGATCGGCGACTTGCTGGACGGCGCCGCGGAGTTCGGTCGTGAGCGGCGTGTGGGTGCCGTTTTGCCATTTGCCGACCGAGCGCGTGAAGTTGGCGAAGGCGCCAGGGGCGGCTGAAGGAGTCGGTGCCGCGGCGCGAGTGGCGGAGCCGCTGCGGCCGGCACCGGGTGAACCGAAGATTTGTTCGCGGAGAAGATCGGCGTCCCACCAGACGAGTTCGCTCGTGGGCGGGACGGGACCGGGAATCGGTTCGCCCTTCGCGGTGTAGAAGAGCTGTTTCAGGCCCTTGTTGGCCCAGACTTCCAGGCCGGGGAAGCGCGGGTCGATGTCGCCGACGGCGACTTGGTCGATGGCGTTGTCGAGATTGGGTTCGCGGGCGCCCCAGAGCAGATCGCCGTTGCGCGGGTCGCGCACATTGAGGCCGAGTTGCGGGTGCGCTTCCTCGATGATGTAGGCGATTTCCAAACCGGGCCGGGAAGGATCGATATCGGTGAGGTAGAAACGGTCGCCGTGGCCAAGGCCGCTGCTCCAGCGCGTGCGGCCGTCGGGGCCGATGGCGAGGGAGCCGTTGAAGATCTCGTCGCGGCCGTCGCCGTCGACGTCGCCGATTTTCAAACTGTGCTGGCCCTGGCCGTGGAAGAGGAACGGCGCGCGCTCGTTGGTCCAGCGCCACAGCTTTTTCAGTTTCCGGTTTTCGAGGACCCAGGCGTCGATTTTCATGACGCCGTAGGTGCCGCGGGTGACGAGGATGGCGGGCGTCTTGCCGTCGAGGTAGGCGATGCCGAGGAGATGGCGGCTGGCGCGGTTGCCGGTGTTGTCGCCCCAGTGCTGGACGGACTGCAGCTCGATCCAATCGCCCTTGTCGATTTCCTTGCCGGTGAGGCCATCGTAAACGGAGACCCATTCCGGACCTTCGAGGACGTTGCCGGTGCGGGCGCCGGGCAGGGCGGCTTCGAGGGTGGCGGCGTAGGGCTTGGTGCGGAGGACGATCTCGGCGCGGTTGTCGCCGTCGAGATCGCGGATGACCAGCGGCGTCCACCAGATGCCCATGTCGACATTCCAGCCGAGGTCGATGCGCCACATGAATTCGCCGGTGCGGCCGTTGTAACCGTCGAACTTATACGTGTCGCGGCTGGCGGCGATGCGGCCGGGGTCCTTGCCGCCGCCGGGATGTTTGACGACGAAGTCGTAGACGCCGTCGCCGTCGAGATCGCCGACGCCCGCGAGGGAAACGCTCGCGACGTCGGGCCGCAGCTTGATCGCGCGGTAATTCTGCGCGGGAGCGCCGGCGGCGACGACGACGGCGGGCGAGTCGGGGCCTTCGCGGCCGGCGGCGACGGCGCGGACGACGTAGCGGCGTTCGCGGTCGGCGGGCGCGGCGGCATCGGTGAAGTCGGTGGTGCGCGTGAGCGGCGCGGGATTCAGTTTTTCCAAAGGCCCGCCGGCGAGGCTGCGGTAAACGTTGAAGGCGGTGTCGGCCGGATCGGATTTCAGCAGGCGCCACGACAGGTAAACGGACTTCGGCGCGGTCACGACGGCGTTGAGCCCGCGGTCGAGTTTTTCCTCGATGCGTTCCTGCGCCCAGCCGAGCGGCGTGCCGGGGCGATAGAGCGGATCGATGGCGTAGAAGTTGAGATTCGGCGGGATTTCCTCGGGGGAAAGCGGACGCAGCGTGGTGTCGTTGTCGGCGGTGGGGCGGGTCGCGAATTGGGTGGCGGCGCCGGCCGGGGCGGGCGCCGCGGGCGGACCTGATACGGGTTGCGCGGGGAGCGGCGCGGCGAGCAGGAAGAGAAGCGCGGAGGGGAAACGCGGCAGGGGCATGGGATTGAAGAAAGGGGAAACGGGGAACGGATTGCGCCGGCGGGAGGGAAGGCGGCGGAGGTTTACGGCGCGGGTTTCGCGACAACGGTGGCGACCGGGGGGCGGGCGGGCAACGGCGCGCCTTCGTCCAACGCAAAGCTCGGATGCGGCGGTTGGTTGTAGGCGACGTTCTGCCAGGCGACAGCGAGACGGTATTGGCGATCGTGCATGAGCGTGGGCAGGCGGTGCGGCGTCGGGATCGTCGTGGTGTAGAGACGCAGTTCTTTGCCGTCGGTGGAGCGCCAAATGATTTCCTCGCGCCAATCGCCGAGCAGATCGGCGCTGAGGGTGGGCGTGGCCTTGGTGCCGTTGTTGGACGTGGCGTCCTGGGCGACGAGCAGCGGCGTCTCGGTGCCGTTTTCCCAATTCCATTTCGTCACGACGTTGCGGTCGAGCAACTCGCGGAGGAGATCGCCGTCCCACCACGCGGCGAAATTCACGGCGCGCGGACGGCGTTCCGAGATGCGTTGGCCGGACGCGGAATAGAGGCCGTTCATGCCGGCGCCGGCGGCCCAGAGTTCGGAGCCGGGATGGCGCGGATCGATGTTGAAGGCAGCGCCGCGGCCCGGGCCTTCGCCGGCGTCGCCGCCGGTGGTGGCGGCTTGGGTCGAAGGCAGCAGAAAAAGCGGCCGGCCGGTGGCGGCGTCGCGGAGATTCATGCCCTCGCCGGCGAAACGTTCCTGGATGTTGAAGACCTCGAGGCCGGGATTGGCGGGGAGCAGATCGCTGACGTGCATGGCGTCGCCGTGGCCCCAGCCAGTCGAGTAGAGGCCGCGGCCGGTGTCGTCGATGACGGCGGCGCCGTAGACGATTTCATCGCGGCCGTCGCCGTCGACATCGGCGACGGAGAGGTTGTGGTTGCCTTGGCCGCGGTACTTCCGGTTTTCGTCGGAGGTCTCGCTGTCGAAGACCCAACGCGGCGCGAGTTTGCCGTCGCGCCAATCCCACGCGGCGAGGACGGTGCGCGTGTAGTAGCCGCGGCACATGACGAAACTGGG
Organism: Opitutia bacterium Tous-C1TDCM; assembly: GCA_002288455.1. Classification (GTDB taxonomy): domain Bacteria; phylum Verrucomicrobiota; class Verrucomicrobiia; order Opitutales; family Opitutaceae; genus ER46. Next base: position 22,719 of record NEUS01000033.1, on the reverse strand, counting down.
ACGCTCGCCGTCGAGGTAGGCGACGGCGGCGAGGTAGCGGTCGGAGCGGTTGCCGGTGCCGTCGCCCCAACGTTCGGCGAGGGCGCGCGGGTCGAGGGCAACGTTGCCGTCGAGGCGGCCGGGCACGTAGGCGGTGGTCGCGAGGGCGGCGCCGGTGCGGCCGTCGAAGACGGTGAGGTATTCGGGGCCGCTGAGCACGTGGCCGCCGAGATTGAGGGTGCGTTCCGCGACGACGCCGGTGCGGCGGTCGGGGAGCATGACTTTGGCGGTGGCGCCCTCGGGCTGGACCCAGTTGGCGGCGGGATCGCCGATGACTTTGCCGGTGCCGTCGACGGTGCCGTCGGCGGTTTTGCAGACGAGCTCGGCGCGGCCGTCGCCGTCGAAATCGTAGACGAGGAACTGCGTGTAGTGGGCGCCCTCGCGAATGTTGCGGCCGAGGTTGATGGTCCAAAGCAATTGGGTCACCGGGCCGGCGCCGGTGAAATCGAGGGCGTAGCCTTGGAGTTTGGTTTCGCCGGTGGGTCCGCCCTGGGAGTTGTCGCGCGGGCGTTGTTCGAATTTCACGACGAGGTCGTAGTCGCCGTCGCCGTCGAGGTCCGCGGCGGAAGCGTCGTTGGGCTGGGTGCCTTCGGGCGGTTGCAGGGGCAAAGCAAGGTAGGGCAGGGGCGGGGTGCCGGCGGCGAGTTGGAAGGGGCGGCCGGGCTCGAGTTCGCGGCCGTCGACGACGGCGCGGACGAAGTAGGAGACCTTGGCGGCGAGGTTGGCGGAGGCGTCGACGAAGAAGGTCGGGCCGGTGAGGGGGGCGTCGTTGAGTTTCACCGGCGCGCCGGGAGCGCCGCCGCGACCGCCGCCCGGGCCGCCGAAGCCGGCGGGCGCGCGGCCGGGGACGAATTCGGTTTTTCGATACAGGTTGAAGACGGTGCCGGCGGGTTCGTCGCCGAGCAGGCGCCAGCCGACGAAGACGCGGCCGTCGGGCTGATGGATCGCGACGACGCCGCGGTCGAGGGCCTCGAGGGCGGGAGCGGCGGCGACGGGGCCGCGGGCGGCGAGGCCGAGGGTGAGGACGAGCAGGGAAACGCGGAGCGGGGACGAAGCGGCCATGGGGTTGGGGAGCCAAACGCGCGGCGCCGGGTTTGGTGACGGCCAAACGCGGGGCCGGCGCAACGGAAGGGGCCGGACAGTGGGATGCGTTTCCCGCGCCCGGGCAACTGCGGCGGCGTCAGAGGGCGAGATCCTCGGCCAGCGCGGCCGCCGAACATGAGTGCGATCACGACAGTCTTGCCATCGGGGATGCGCCGGAGGGGCGCGGGCCGCTCAAGGGGAAATTCGGCCGTGGGCGGCCGCGGCGGCGGCGAGCGCGCGGCGGCGGGAGCGCGGGATGCGGCGGAGGCGCCAGCGGTGGGGGGCGCCGACGATGAAGCCGGGGCAACGCGGGGCGCCGCAGCGGCAGGGATGCGTTTCCCAATTCTTGAAACTGAAACCGTAGTCGAAGGTGAGTTCCTCGCCGGCGGCGAGGTCGCGGCGGGCGACGATCCAGATGCGGCCGCGGTCGATCTCGGCGCGGCAATTCGGGGCGCAGGAGTGGTTGATGAGGCGCGCGAGGTTGCGGCGGGTGCGGCCGTCGAGGTCGGTGCGGGCGTTGAGCGTAAAGATGTAGACGCAGCCGTCGCCGCCGCGGCGGGCGCGGGCGATGCGGGCTTGGTCGCGGCGTTCTGATTCGGCCTTGGTGATGCGTTCGCCGGTGTATTCGAGGAGGCGGGTGCCGTCGGCGATGGCCGCGCGGGCGAAGACGCCGCGGCCGTGGATGGCGGAGGCGGTGGCGACGACGAGGGAGGACGGAGACGGCGGGCGGCGGGCGGACATGCCGGGGAGCAACGCGGGCGGGCGCGAGTGAGGCAATTGCCAATCGCGGATTGCGGATTTTTCGAAACCGGAATTCGGAGACCGGAGACCGGAGACCGGAAAAGGCGGAAGGCGGAAGGCGAAAGGCGAAAGGCGGAAGTCGAAAGGCGGAAGTCGAAAGGCGGAAGGCGGAAGGCGGAAGGCGAAAATCGGAAAAGAAGAAAGGAGGGAAAGAAGAAGGAAGAAACGATCGGCGGATCCGGACACGGGAGACGTCGGAAACCGGAATTCGGAAACCGGATACCGGGGCGCGGCTTTCAACTTGGGTCTTTCAACTTTCAGCTGCGCGCCGCCCGGCGGCGCGCTTTTGGCTCTCCTTTTGCGGGGGCGTTGCCAAGGTGCGGCATGGAAAAGAAACCGTTCGATCAACTCGGCCTCTCGCCGGACATCCTGAAAGCCGTCGAGAAAATGGGCTTCGAGGAAGCCTCGCCGATCCAAACGGCGGTGATTCCGACGATCATGGGCGGGCGCGATGTCGTCGGCCAGTCGTCGACGGGTTCGGGCAAGACGGTGGCCTTCGCCATCCCGGCGATCGAGAAAGTCGATCCGAAGATCCGCGCGGTGCAGGTGCTGATCTTGTGCCCGACGCGCGAGCTCGCGGTGCAGGTCGCGGAGGAGACGGGGAAGATCGCGTTGTTCAAACGCGGCGTGATGGGTGTGCCGATCTACGGCGGGCAGAGCTACGAGCGGCAATTCCGGGCGCTGGCGGCGGGCGCGCAGGTCGTGATCGGGACGCCGGGGCGCGTGATGGACCATATGGAACGCGGCACAATGAAGCTCGACCAGTTGAAGCTCGTGATTCTCGACGAGACGGACCGCATGCTCGACATGGGTTTCCGCGACGACATCGAGAAGATTCTGTCCGCGGTGCCGGCGACGCGGCAGTTGCTGTTTTTCTCGGCCACGATCCCGCGCGCGATCCAGGACCTGATCGGGCGGTACTCGAAGGATCCGGCGTGGATCAAGATCGAGTCGGTGGCGCAGAACCGGCCGCAGGTGGAGCAGACGTATTTCGAAGTGGACCGGCGTTCGAAGATCGAGGCGCTGACGCGGCTGATCGACGTGAACGATTTCCGCTACGGGATCATTTTCTGCAGCACGAAGATCATGGTCGACGACCTGGAGGAGCACCTGCATTCGCGCGGCTACCTGACGGACCGGCTGCACGGCGATATCACGCAGGCGCAGCGCGACCGGGTGATGCAGAAATTCCGGGAACGGAAATTCGAGTTCCTCGTGGCGACGGATGTCGCGGCGCGCGGGCTCGACGTCGACGACCTCGAAGTCGTGTTCAATTTCGATCTGCCGAACGACGCCGAGGACTACACGCACCGTGTGGGCCGCACGGGGCGCGCGGGACGGAAGGGGCAGGCGTTCACCTTCGTGTCCGGGCAGGAAATCTACAAACTGCAGAGCATGGTGCGTTGGGCGAAGCTCGACATCCGCCGCGGCAAGATTCCGTCGCTGGACGAAGTCGAGGAGGCGCGGACGAACGTGTTCTTCGAGAAGATCCGCGCGACGTTGGAGGAAAAGAAATTCAGGCCGCACGACCGGATGATCGACCGGCTGCTCGACCAGGGCTACGCGAGCACGGACATCTGCTCGGCGCTGATCCACCTGCTCCAGGGCGGGGCGGGCGGCGACGGCACGGGCAAACCGACGGCGGGCACGCCGGCACCGGCGGCGGCGCCGGGCGGCGGCTTCGGGACGGCGCCGACGAAGGCTGCGCCCGGCTGGGCGAAGGCCGTGACGGCGGGGAAGCCGCGGGCGTCGTCGTCGGCGGCGGCACCGGCGAAACCGGCTGCGTCCGCATCTGCGGCACCGGCGGCGGAAGAAGAAAACGATTTCCCGGAAAACGAAGACACCGACGGCGGCGCGGCCCGGAAAACCAAGTACGAGCGGCCGGCGCGCACCGGGCGCGAGCCGGGCATGGCGACGATTTTCCTCAACGTCGGGCGCAAGCAGCTGATCACGCCGGCCGACGTCGTCGGCAAGATCGCGGGTGTGACGCGGCTGCCGGCCGACGTCGTGGGTGCGATCGACATCCACCAGCGCCATACGCTGGTCGATGTGAGGGCGGAGGCGGCGGACACCGTGCTGCAAAAGCTCGCGGGTATTCGGGTGAAGGGGATCGCGCTGGAGCCGGCGAAGGCGGGCGAGACAGCGGAGCCGACGACGTGAAGCAGAGATTGTGGTTGGGAGTTCCCAAACTTGGAACCACTGATTTTCACTGATCCGCACTGATACCGGAGAAGCCAAGGAGTTTGGGGTTTTGGGTTCTGACTTCTGAGTTGGCTGCGGATTGGGGAGCTCGGTTCCCGGGTCTGGGTTTTGGATTCCGGGGCAACGGTCGCGGAAATGTAACGCGGGCGGCGGGTTGGGCGGGGCGGCGTCCTTGACAGGGTTGCGCTGGCACGATTATTGCCGTGGCCCCGTATGGACGTCGCGCTGGATCAACCTGTGCTCGTGCTCAATCGCCTGTGGCAGGCGGTCAACGTCATCGGCGCCAAACGCGCCTTCGGGTTGCTGGCCCGGGGGCACGCGCAGGTCGTCCATCACCATGAGGACGATTTCCGCACGTTCTCGATGCTGGACTGGATCGATTTCTCGGTGAGCAACCCGCCGCGCGAGGCCGTCGAGGCGGTGCGCACGCCGAACCGGATCATCCGGTTGCCGCGCGTGATTTTGCTCACGTTTTTCGACCGGCTGCCATGCAAGGAGCTGAAGTTGACGCGCAACAACGTCTTCGAGCGCGACAAGGAGACCTGCCAGTATTGCTCGCGGATTTTGCCGCGCGAGCAGCTGAATCTCGACCATGTGATCCCGCGCGACCACGGCGGGAAGACGACGTGGGAGAACATCGTTTGCTCGTGCATCAAGTGCAATACGCGCAAGGCCAACCGCCTGCCGCACGAGGCGAACATGCGTCTGATCCGCAAACCCGTGCGCCCGAAGTGGCGCCCGGTCATTTCCCTCGTGCTCGGCACCCAGCGCAACGAGCACTGGAAGGACTTCCTGGATGTCGCGTATTGGAACGTGGAGCTGGAGGAATAGGTAGAAGACCGGAAACCGGAGTTCGGAAACCGGAGATTCAAAACCGGAGACCGGAATTCGGCGACCGGAAACCGGAAACTCCGGAATCGGCGACGGGAAATCGGTGCGTGGTCGGGGGCGTGCGGGTGGCGGGTGTTTCCGGTCTCCGGTTTCCGCATTCCGGTTTTATCGCGGTCCGGTTTCTCGTTGCGGGAGCCCGGGGCGGCGGCTTGCGTGGCGCGCATGCTTGCAACTCTGGTGATGACGGTGATCGGGGCGGATCGGCCCGGTCTGGTGCAGATGGTGGCGGCGCGCGTGGCGGACCACGGCGGCAATTGGCTCGAGAGCCGGATGTGCCGGCTGGGCGGGCAGTTCGCGGGCATTTTGCGCGTCGAGGTGCCGCGGGAGCGGCGCGACGAATTGGTCAACGCGTTGCGCACGCTCGAGGTCGACGGTTTGCGCGTGATCATCCACGCGGAAGGCGCGGCGGCGGGCGCGGTGCCGGCGGGCGGGACGCTCGTGACGCTCGAATTGGTGGGCACGGATCGGCCCGGGATTTTGCGCAGCGTGTCGGGCGTGTTCGCGGCCCACGGCGTGAATGTGGAGGAGCTGGCGTCGGAGCGCGTGAATGCGCCGATGGACGGCGGCGTGTTGTTTCAGGCGCGGGCGACGGTCTTCATTCCGCCGGCCGTGAAGCTCGCGGCGGTGCGCGCCGATCTCGAACAGATCGCGGCCGACTTGATGGTGGATGTGAAGCTTGCGCCCTTAACGGGCGCGAATCGCTAGGGGCGGTAAGCGGAAAGCTTTAAGCGGTAAGCTCTGGCCGGCGGCCGCGGGTTTAGGGTTTTGCGTTTTGGGTTTTGGGGTGGCGGCCTGGATCTGAGTTCGGGGGTCGGAGTTGCCGGAGGCCGATCAATGATGGCCGACCGCGGAGGGCTGATCGCTGAAAGCTTTCCGCTTACCGCTTACCGCCCCGCCTCCGTCCGTTCTACTTCTCGAAATACTTCTGTTTCAGGAGCACGAGCAGCACGAGGCCGACGACGATGTCGCCGAGGCCGGTGAGCAGCCGCAGAGGTAGCGGCATGCGTTCGAGAAACAGCAGAATCGCGATTCCGGCCAAGATGAGCACGGGCGCCAAAATCAAGACGGTGCGGCGGAGTTTTTCGCGTTCTTGGGCGGTCTTGGCGGGATCGGAAGACATGGGCGGGGGCGGAAAAGAAGAAAGAGGGAAAGAAGAAAATTGGGAAACGGGGAAAGGCGGAAGGCGAAAGGTGAAAATTGGGAAAGCGGGAAAGCGGGAAATTGGAAAACCGGAGTGCGGAAACCGGAGTCCGGAAAATTGGGAAATCGGAGAATTGGGAAATAGGGAAAGCGGAAAACAGGCCGACAGAGAATCCCGGGCGCGGAAACTCCGAACTCCGAACTCCGAACTCCGAACCTCCCGTCTTCCAGACCCAAAACTCAAAACCCAAAACCTGCCCTTCCGGGCAGCCTATTTCGCGAGGGGGAGGGTGACGCGCATCGTCGTACCGGCGGGGCTGGTGTGGAGGAGGGTGATGTCGCCGTGGTGGCTGAGGAGAATGCGTTTCGCGATGGCGAGGCCGAGGCCGGTGCCGTCGGGCCGGCCGGAGAGGAACGAATCGAAGATGCGTTCGCGGATGGCTTCGGCGACGCCGGTGCCGGTGTCGGCGAGATCGACGAGGAGGAAGTGGGCGCCGGGGCGGTCCTCGGCGGCGAGGCGGATCGTGATGGTGCCGCCGTCGGGCATGGCGTGGGTGGCGTTGATCAGGAGGTTGAGCAGGACCTGCTGGATCTGGCCCTTGTGGGCGTCGACGTAGAGCGGGCGGGGCGGGGCCTCGACGCGGACGCTGACCTTGCTCTGCGCGAGTTTGAGGCGGACGAGGACGAGGGTGTCTTCGACGATGTCGTTGACGGACCAGCGGGAGTGGAGGCTCGACGGGGCTTTCGCGAAACTGAGGACGCGGGTGACGATGGATTCGAGCTGGTCGAGCTTCTCGCCGATGACGCGCATGTCGGTGCGGCGCGGATCGCCTGCCGCGAAATCGACGCCAAGGCCGCCGTGCAGGAGTTTGAGCACGGTGAGGGGATTGCGGATCTCGTGGGCGATCTCGGCGGCGAGCAGGCCGAGGGTGGTGAGGCGTTCGTTTTTGCGGAGGACGTCCTCGCTTTGGAAGACGCGCGCGTAGAGGCGGGCGTTTTGCAGGGCCACGGCGGCGAGGCTGGCGAGGGCGGCGCAGAGGCGTTTCTCGTCGTTGTCGAAGCGGTGGAGGCGGTCGGTGAACACGGCGACGACACCGAGGACTTCGCCCTCGAAGAGCATGGGGGCGACGAGGACGGAGCGGAGGGTGGGATCGTCCGGGAGATCGAGGAGTTCGCGGTACTCGGGCGATTGGATGTCGGGAAACGCGACTTGCCGGCGGGTGTGGATGGCGGCGGCGACGAGGCAGGAGTCCATCGGCAGTTCGCCGGCGGGGGGCTTGGCGGCGGCGGCGTTGGCGAAGGAGGCGCAGCGGACCGTGCCCTTGGCGGGTTGGTGCAGGTAGAGCGCGCAGGCGCGGGCCTCGAGGGTGTGGCGGGCTTCGTGGGTGAGGGTGTCGAAGAGGTCCTGCTGCTCGAGTTTGGTGACGAGGGATTGGCCGGCGGTGATGAGGGATTCGAGTTGGCGGGCCTTGGAGCGCAGGTGGCCGAGTTGCCAGAGCCGCTGGAGCACGCGGGCGGCTTCGGCGGCGAAGAGTTCGAGCTGCTTGAGGTCGGCGGGGGTGAAGCCGCCGACGCGGTCGCTCTCGAGATCGATGACGCCGACGATCTGTTCGCCGTCCACCATGGGCGCGGCCATCTCGCAACGGGCGGAGGCGCGGACGGCGATGTAGCGGGGTTCGAAAGTGACGTCGGCGACGAGGAGGGAGCGGCGGTTGAGCACGCACCAACCGGTGATGCCGTGGCCGAGTTTCAGGCCGTGGGAGAAGGAGTCGTTGCCCTCGCCGGATTGGACCTCGGTTTCGAGTCGGCCGGTGTCGGGGCTGAGGAGGGCGATGGAGCCGGCGTCGGCGCGGAAGTGGGCGACGAAGCGGTCGAGCATGAGACGCAGGGCGGCGCGGGGGTCCTCGGTGCGGGTGGCGAGGGAGGCGAGGAAGTAGAGAAGCTCGGCGGATGTTTCGGAAACCGGAATTGGGAGACCGGAAACCGGAGGCCGGAGACCGGATTCGGTGCGGGCGGAGCCGGCGTTGGTCGAAGGCGAATCGGAACTGTCAGCGCGGGAGGCCACGGCGGGCCGTTTTGATCGACGCGACGGTGATTGCGAGAATTTCATGGCCTTCGGCGAGCAGCGGAACGGCGCGGGGCGCGGCGATGCGGCCCGATTCCACCAGGAGTTCGATCCAAAACAGGGTTTCGTCGCATTCCTCCTCCACGATCCCCATTTTTGCGATGAACTCGGCCGAGGATCGGCCGCGGACAGCAGCGCGGAAGTTGGCCGCCACGGAGGTGCCGGAACGAAGCAGTTGCAGGCCAAGGGTCCGGGCGATGGGATCCGCCGGCAATCCTTCCACCAGTTTTACGACGGCCAAAGCGAAAGCCTTGGTCCTGATTTTGAAAGTGTCGCGGAACATGCGGCCGCGACTTTGCCGTTTTTGGCCGGCTAGCCGGCAAGTCCCGCGTCACCCCGATTCAGACACAGGAGTCCGGCTCCTTGCGGAAACAACCGGCCTTGGCTGCGGGCGATCCGAGTCCGGTTTCCGGTTTCCGAATTCCGGTTTCCAATCACTTCGCCGCGACGGGCGCGACCACCGGGGCGGGGGCGATCACGGCGTTGAGGGTGTCGCGGAGGGCGATGAGGCGGTCGGTGCCTTCCACGGCTTCGTGGTTGGCGCTCTCGATGTAGAAGGTGTCGATCGCCACGCCGCGTTCGGTGCCGATGCGGGCGAAGGTGATGTCGAAATTGTGGTCGCTGATCGATTTCGCGAGGCGGTACAGCAGGCCGATCTGGTCGCGCGCCTGGATCTCGATGATCGTGCGCTCCATCGAAAGTTCGTGGTACACGTCGACCGTCGGGGGAAAGGAGCTGTGCAGCGCCTCGCCGGAGGCGGTGGACAGGTAGCGCGTGGCGGCGATTTTTTTCGCCTGGGCCAGGATGTCGGGGAGCAGGTCGCGGTTGGCCACGAGGGCTTCCTCGATGGTCTTGGCGAATTTCTCCTGGGCGCTGGCGCTTTGCACGGGACCGCGGCCGGGTTCGACGACGTAGAAGGTGTCGATCGCGATGTGATCGGTGCGGGAAATGACTTTGGAGCCGAGAATGCTGAGGCCGGCGACGCTGAAGGCGCCGGCGAGTTTGTAGAAGAGGCCGGCGCGGTCCCAGGTGACGACGTTGACCACGGTCAAAGACCGGTTCAGGTCGTCTTTCCATTCGATGATGGGGCGGAGGGAACCGACGGAGTCGGCGGTGGTGATCGACCGCAGCAGCCGGTTGACCATCTGGATATGCAGCGCGATCTCGTCGGTGTCGGTGTGGATGAAATACCGATCCGGCAGCAGACTGAAATGGGCGTTGATTTCGTCCGCGCTGATTCCCGGGATGGTTTTGGAGATCAGTTCCTGTTGGGTCATTTGTTTCTTTTCCTGAAGGCTGGCATCAAGAGCCGCGCCGTGTTTCAGCCGCTCGAAAGTGGAGCGGAAAAGCGTGGTGTGCAATGTATCCTTGTAACTGTTCCACAGGTCGACCGCCGTGCCGCGCGCATCGCAGAACGTGTGGACATACAGATGCCGGAGGCGGTCGGCATCGCCGACCAGTTCCGCAAACGCCGTGGCCGTGTTGGGATCATCGACATCCCGCTTCTGCCAGAATCGTGCCATCGCGAGATGATTTTTGATAACGAATAGCACTAGTTCACGGCCCGCGGGCGGCACGCCGAAGCGTTCGAGGATGGGCGCGGCGATGCGGACGCCGCTTTCGGAATGGCCGCTGATGCCCTCGGCTTTGCCGATGTCGTGGAGCAGCAGCGTGAGGTACAACAGAGTGGGGTCCGCCGACTCGTGGAGGGCCGCCCGGTATTTCAGCGTGATGGGTTCGGCTTCCGTGAAGATGCGGTCGAGTTCGCGGATGGCCGCGAGCGTGTGCACGTCGGCGGTGTAGCGGTGGTAGTACTCGTGCTGGACGAGGCAGGTGAGGCCGTCGAACTCCGGGATGAATTTCCCGAGCACGCCGAGGTCGTGCATCTTGGCGAGCATCGGGTGGACGGCGCCGCGTTCCGAGAGGATGGCGCGGAAGGAGACGCTGGCGTCGGGCGAATGCGCGACCTCGCGGGTGAGCAGCGGCAGGGAGGTGCGGACGAGCTCCGCGAGGTGGAAGTCGAGGTTGGCGTCGAGGGTCTGGAGATGGCGGAAGACGCGGATGAGGCGGACGGGATCCTCGCGGAAGACCTCGGGTTTTTCGGCGGCGAGTTCGCGGCCGCGGAGGATGAAGCCGTCGATGCGTTTGGCGCGGGTGAAGCGGGAGGCGCGGAGGGCCTCGCGGAAGGAGCGTTTGTCGCCGTTGCTGTTGCGGCCGATGCTGAGGGCGAGGCGGTCCTCGACCAGTTTGGAAACGCGGAAAATGGTCTGCGCCGCGCGGTAGTAGTCCTGCATGAAGTGCTCCACGCGCGGGAGCATTTCTTTTTCGGTGTAGCCGAGATTTTCCGCGATCCGCGGCTGGAGATCGAGGCTCATGACGTCCGTGGCGCGGGCGCTCATGAAGTGGAGCTCGTTGCGGACGCGGAGCAGGAAATCGTAGGCGCGGCGGAAGGCGACGAGGTCCTCGGCCCGCACGTAGTTCTGCGCGGCGAGTTCGTTGATCGACGTGAGGTCGAGTTTCACCCGGGCCATCCAGACGGCGTTCTGGTAATCGCGCAGGCCGCCGACGCCGTTCTTGATGTCGGGCTCCTGGTTGAAAACGGTGTTGGCGTACTTGGTCCGGCGGTTGGCCTGGTCGTCGAGGCGGACGGCGATGTAGTCCTTGGGATTTTCGGAAATGTAGTAGCTGCGGTACGCCTGGGAGAAGGTGTCGTAGAGCTTCTCGGAGCCGGCGACGCGGCGCGCCTCGAGGAGCGCGGTCTTGGTCTGCACTTCCTTGCGGGCCTCGGCGAAGGCGTCGTCGATCGTGCGCGTGGAGTGGCCGACCTTGAGGCCGCAGTCCCAGAGGATGTAGAGGATCTCGTTGGTGAGGAATTCCTGGAGGGGTTTGGCCTCGGCGGGTTTCGTCTTCGTGGGGAAGAGAAACATGATGTCGACATCGCTCCACGGGGAGAGTTCGCCGCGGCCGTAGCCGCCGAGGGCGACGAGGGCGACGGGGACGGCGGCCGCGCCGGTTTTGCGGAAGTACGCGGCGATGGCGTAATCGAACAGGTGGACGAGGAGGCAATCGATGATCCGGGCGCGCTCGTGGCAAACCGTGAGGCCCGGCGTGCCGGACTGGTGGCGGGACTTGAGGGCCGCCGTCTCGGACTTGAGGAAATCCTTGCACGCCGCCAGTCGCGCGGCGACGGGAACATCGCCGGTGAACGTGAGCCGTTCGGCGGCGCGGACTGGGATGTTGGCGGGCATGGGAGGGCCAGTGAAAGGCAAACGCCCGGCGGCGCAAAGCCGGAAACTTCCGAAACCGGAAGGCGGAGACCGGAAACCGGAAACTCCCAAGACCGGAATTCGGAAACCGGAAACCGGAGACTTCAGTCCCGGCCCGGCCGCCGTGGGCCCAAAACCCAAAACGCAAAACCCAAAACCGATATCCCCAACTCCGAACCCCAAACTCCGAACCGTACCGCCTAACCGCGCGCCGCGCCGCGGCGCGCGGGGAAGTAACACTTGCCTCGTCCTGCGGCGGACCGTTTTGTCCGCGGTTCACAACCCGCACCCATCGATGGCCGAGATCACCAAGAGTTACGAACCCCGCGACGTGGAAAAGAAATGGTACGCCGCTTGGCTGGAGGCGCGGGCCTTTGCCGGCCAACCCGATCCGGCGCGCGAGCCGTACTCGATCGTCATCCCGCCGCCCAATGTCACGGGCGTGCTCACGATGGGGCACGTGCTCAACAACACGTTGCAGGACATCCTCGTCCGCCGCGCCCGCCTCGAGGGCAAGTCGGCGCTGTGGCTCCCGGGGACGGACCACGCCGGCATCGCCACGCAGACGGTAGTGGAACGCGAACTGCGCAAGCAGAAGAAAACGCGGCACGACTTCGGGCGGGATAAGTTTTTGGAAAAGGTCTGGGAATGGCGCCACGAGAAGGGCGGCATTATCCTCGAGCAGCTGCGCCGGCTCGGCGCGTCCTGCGATTGGGACCGCACCCAGTTCACGATGGACCCGCACTACTCGGAGGCGGTGCTCACCGTCTTCGTGGACCTGTTCCGCAAGGGCCACATCTACCGCGGCAAGCGCATGGTGAACTGGTGCCCGGTTTCGCAGACCGCGCTCAGCGACGAGGAAGTGATCATGAAGCCGGTCAACGGCACGATCTACCGCGTCCGCTACGAACGCACCGACGCCCCCGGCCTCTTTGTGGAAGTGAAGACGACGCGGCCCGAGACGATTCCGGGCGACGTCGCCATTGCCGTGCATCCGGACGATCCGCGCTACGCAGGCTGGATCGGCAAGACCGTGCGCCGCGCCCTCGGGCCGGCGGCGGAAATCCCGATCATCGCCGACGCCTCCGTCGACAAGGAATTCGGCACCGGCGCCCTCAAGATCACGCCTGCGCACGACAAGGTCGACTTCGAGATCGGCGGTCGCCACCGCCTGCCGATCATCGACGTGCTCGACGCCAACGGCACGCTCAACGATCTCGCCGGCCCCGAGCTCGCCGGGCTCGACCGTTTCGCCGGCCGCAAGAAGGCCGCGGAGCTCCTCAAAGAAAGCGGCGCCCTCGTCGCCGAGGAAGCCTACGCCAACAACGTCGGCTACTCCGAACGCGCCGACGTCCCGATCGAGCCGCGGCTCACGTGGCAATGGTGGTTGCGTTACCCGAAGGTCGAGGAGGCCAAGGCCGCGGTGCGCGACGGGCACATCAAGTTCCACCCCGAGCGCTGGAGCAAAGTCTACCTCCACTGGCTCGAGAACATCCAGGACTGGTGCATCAGCCGCCAGCTGTGGTGGGGCCACCGCATTCCGGTCTGGTATCGGAAAGGCTTGGACAAGGAAAAGCTGACCGAGGCCGACCTCGCCGACGCGACCAAGGTGCACGTTTCCCTCGCCGGCCCGGCCGATCCGGAAAACTGGATCCAGGAAGACGACGTCCTCGATACCTGGGCTTCCTCCTGGCTCTGGCCCTTCGCCACGATGGGCTGGCCCGACGAGACCAAGATGAAGGCGCAGGGTCTCGATTACTTCTACCCGACCACGACGCTCGTGACGGGCCCGGACATCATCTTCTTCTGGGTCGCGCGCATGATCATGGCGGGCCTCGAGTTCATGCGCCCGGGCGAACCGATCGAGCGCCGCATTCCGTTCAAGCACGTCTATTTCACCGGCATCATCCGCGACCAGCAGGGCCGCAAGATGTCGAAGTCCCTCGGCAATTCGCCCGACCCGCTCGACCTGATCGAGAAGTACGGCGCGGACGGCCTGCGCTTCGGCATCATCTCGATCGCGCCGCAGGGCCAGGACATCCGCTTCCAGGAAGACCGCATCGAGACCGGCAAGAACTTCTGCAACAAGCTGTGGAACGCCTGCCGCTTCCGGCAGATGAGCGGCGAGGCCGGCGACAATTCCTCCCTCGAGGCGATTCTCCGGCGCGTCGAGCCGGGGCAGTTCGATGCCGACGACCACGCCATCCTCGACCGCCTGCTCGCGGCCACGCGCGAGGTCGACCGCTGCTTTTTCGCGTTCGAGTTCAGCGCAGCGGTGCAGGCCTTGTACGGATTCTTCTGGAACGATTTCTGCGACTGGTACGTCGAGGTCTCGAAGTCGAAGCTCCAGGATCCCGCCACCAAGGCAAACTGCCTCGCCATCCAGGACCTCGTGCTGCGGCAGACGCTGCTGCTGCTGCATCCGTTTATCCCCTACATCACCGAGGAACTGTGGCACCAGCTCGGCTACGGCGCGGCGGGCACGTTCATCGAGGAGGTCCGGCTGGAAAACGCGTCCCACCTCGCGACGTCCTCGTACGGCCGCGGACTCGTGCTCGATCTCGCCGCCGTCGCCGCGGTCGAGAAGCTGAAGGCCTTCGTCTCGATCACCCGTGCCCTCAAGGCCGAGCACAACCTCGCCAGCCGCCGCGACGTGAAATTCATCGTCACCGCCGGCGACGCCGAATGGGCCGTGGTCGCCGGCAACCTGAGCAAACTCGTCCGCATGGTCGGCGCCGCCGAACTCACCCGCCGGGAACAGGTCGAGGGCGCCCCCGCCGCCGTCTCGCCGCTCGGCACGGTGTACCTCGACCTCGCCTCGACCGTCGACGTCGGCGCCGAGAAGGTCCGCCTCGCCAAGGAGCTGGAGCAGATCTCGAAACACATCGCCGGCACCGAAGCCCGGCTCTCGAACCAGGCGTTCGTGAGCAAGGCCCCGCCGGCGGTGCTCGAGGGCGCGCGCAAGCAGCTGGCCGAGCAGCAGGCGAAACGCACCGAGCTCGAGCGCCTGCTCAAGTCCCTCGGTTGAACCGTCGCGCCGGCCGGTGCTTGTCCCGGTCCGGCGCCTTGTGCGCGGCGCTTGCCGTCGGCCCGCGCCCTGCTTCCTTGCGCGAATGCCCACCGCCCCGCGTATCGTCGCATTCGCCGGCAGCGCCCGCCGCGAATCGCTCAACCGCAAGCTGCTCGCCGCCGTCGTCGCGGCCGTCCGCGCCGCCGGCGGGGAAACCACGCTCGTCGATCTCAACGACTACGTCCTGCCGCTTTACCACGGCGACCTCGAGGACGCCTCCGGCCTGCCGGACAACGCCGTCCGCCTCATCGCCCTGCTGCGCGGGCACGACGCGCTGCTCATCGCCTCGCCGGAGTACAATTCGCAGCTCACGCCGCTGCTGAAGAACACGATCGATTGGTGCACCCGCGCCGACGACGATCCCTTTGCCGGCAAGGTCGCCGCGGTCGTGTCGGCCTCGCCCGGCGCCTTCGGCGGCATCCGGTCCATGACGGCGGCCCGCGCCCTGCTCACGCACCTCGGCTGCCACGTGATTCCCGCGCAATGCATTCTGCCCGCCGCGCACAAGGCCTTCGGGCCCGACGGCGCGCTGCTCGAGGAACGTCCGCGTCAGTCTGCCGCGGCGGTCGCCGCCGAACTCGTCCGCGTCGCCGCGGCCCTGCGCGCATGAAGCGGCTGCTGCTGTCGATCTTTGTGGCGTTCGCGGTCGCCGGCCGCGCCGCGGAGCTGCCGCCGGTCCGCGAAGGTGACGTCGTGCTGCGCGATTTCCGTTTCGCCTCGGGCGAGACGCTGCCGGAGCTGCGGATGCACTACCGCGTGCTCGGCCGCCCGCAGGTCGATGCCACCGGAGTCGTGCGCAACGCCGTGCTGGTCATGCACGGCACGACCGGCAGCGGCGCCTCGTTTCTCCGGCCCGATTTCGCCGTCCTTTACGGTCCCGGCCAGCCGCTCGATGCGGCGAAGCACTTCGTCATTCTGCTCGACGGCATCGGCCACGGCGGTTCATCCAAGCCGAGCGACGGCCTGCGCGCGAAGTTTCCCCGCTACGGCTACCGCGACATGGTCGTCGCCGGCCACCGCGCGCTCAGCGAGGGCCTCGGCGTCAAGCACCTGCGCCTCGTCATGGGTACGTCGATGGGCGGCATGCACACGTGGCTGTGGGGCCAGATGTATCCGGATTTCATGGCTGCGCTGTTCCCGCTCGCGAGCCTGCCGGCGCCGATCTCGGGCCGGAACCGGGTCTGGCGGCGCATGGTGAGCGATGCGATCCGCGGGGATCCGGAATGGCGGGACGGCAACTACGAGGCCCAGCCGCGCTCCCTCCGGCTCGCGGCGCAGATGCTTTACTTCATGAGCAGCAACCCGGTGCTGCGCCAGGCGGACGCGCCGACCCCGGCGCAGGCGGACACGGTGCTCGACACCTTCGTGGCGGCGTATCGGAAAACCGGCGACGCCAACGATTTCCTCTACGCCATCGAGGCCTCGCACGACTACGATCCGGCGCCCGGCCTGGAAAAGATCAAGGCGCCGCTGGTCGCGCTCAACACGGCCGACGACCTGATCAATCCGCCCGAACTCGGGATTCTCGAACGCGAGATCAAGCGCGTCGCCCGCGGGCGCGCCGTTGTCCTGCCGCGCTCGCCCGCGACGCGCGGGCACGGCTCCCACACGGTGGCGAAACTCTGGCAAAACGAGCTCGCCGCGCTGCTGCGCGATTCCGAACCGGCCAAGTGATAGTTCCGGTTTAGGCGGAAGGATCGGCCGTGGTTCGTCCGCAGCTCGGTCCTTCAACTTTCACCTTTCACCTTTCAACTGCGGCGGCGGCTCCGCCGCCACCGCTCAAGGCCGCGGCCCGATGCGGATACTGGCGTCGTAGGAGCGGCGGCGCGATTCGTGGAACGGATCGGCGACTTCGCTGGCGTCGGGCAATCGGCGAAGGCCGTCGGTGGCGAAAGGATCGCGGTAGAAGGGATCGTAGTACGGGTCGCGGTACACCCCGCCGCCTTTGATGTGCGATTCCGTGTACGCGAAGCTCACCGCGATCCCACGGTCGGGATCCTCCCAATTCAGGACCATGGAGCCGGTCTTCTCGCTGTAGCCGCCCTTGCCCCAGCCATAGCTGAGGGAAAAGGAACCGTGGATCGCGCGGTCGCGTTTCGCTTCTTCGGTGCGGATGCGGGTCGCACGGGTATGGAAAGCGGGCGGCCGGAGCAACGTCCGCGCGAGGCGCGCGGCCTGGAAGCGGGCGACGAACGTATCGAGACGGGCGGCTTCCTCCGCCGGCAGCGCGGCGATCCCGCTGGTCCGGCGTTCGTCGGCGGTGAGGCGTTGCGCAAAGGTCTTCTCGCCGGCGGCGGAATCCGCGGCGGAGGCCAGGCGGGCCGTGTCGCGGCGGACGAGGGCGTCGATCACCGCGACTTCGTCGGAACTCAGGCGGGCGAGGCCGGCTGCCGTCTTCTCCGCCGCGGCCAGGGAGAGGGAAAAACGCAGATCGGCAGCGGCGGCGCCGAGCGGCAGGGCGGCCGCAACCAGCGCGAAAAGCCAGCGGATCCAAAGACGGGGCATGCGGGAAACGTGGGGCACGGCCCCCGGAGACTCACGCCGAATCCGCCGGGTTCCCGTTTTTCCAATCCGACCGGATCGGACCGGCCTGCGCGGCCTTGCATCGAATTCGGATGTCGTGCGTCATGCCTGCCGCTCCGGGCCTTTCCGGGGCCGCCCCACAACCTCCTTCCGCATCCCCATGCTTCCCTTTGCGCTCACGATTTTCACGGGCGCCTTCCTCCTGTTTCAGGTCCAACCGCTGATCGGCAAATTCATTTTGCCCTGGTTCGGGGGCGGTCCCGGGGTCTGGACCACGTGTCTGCTGTTTTTCCAGACGGTGCTGCTCGGCGGTTACGCCTACGCGCACTTCCTGACCAAACTGAAGCCACGCCAGCAGGTCATCGTGCACCTTGTCCTGCTCGCGCTCTCGCTCGTGCTGCTGCCGATCGCGCCGTCCGACGACTGGAAAACGCATGTCGCCGGCGACCCGACGTGGCGGATTCTGCTGCTGCTTTCGATGAGCATCGGCCTGCCGTACTTCGTGCTCTCGTCGACCGGCCCCCTGATGCAGCAGTGGTTCAGCCAGACGAATCCGGGCGTGTCCCCGTACCGGCTGTACGCCCTTTCCAATGTCGGCTCGCTCCTCGCGTTGCTCAGCTACCCGGCTTACTTCGAGGTCAAGTTCACCCGCTACGCCCAGTCCACGATGTGGTCCGCCGGCCTCGCGGTGTTCGTTGCGTTCTGCGGCTACTGCGCCTGGCGACTGTGGCAGAATTCCAAGACGGCGGCGGCCCGGGGCGGCGACGCCGCGGCGGCCGAGGCGGCGGCCGACCCCGAAGTCACGCCCGGCGTGGACAAACTCCTCTGGGTGGCGCTGCCGGCGATCGCCTCCGTCCTGTTGCTCGCGACGACGAATAAACTCTGCCAGGAAATCGCCGTCATCCCGTTTCTCTGGGTGCTGCCGCTCAGCCTCTATTTGCTGACCTTCATCATCTGTTTCGACCACGCGCGTTGGTACAACCGCTGGGTTTTCATCCCGCTGCTGGTGCTCGGTTCCGCGGTGGTGGCGCAGTTGCTGCCGGTGGGCACCGATGCGCCGATGCGCCTCCAGATCGTGGGGTACACCGCGACGCTGTTTGTCGCGTGCATGGTCTGCCACGGCGAACTCTACCGCCTGAAGCCGCCGCCGCAGCGGCTGACGTCCTATTTCCTGCTGATCTCCGCGGGCGGCGCGCTCGGCGGCTTCCTCGTGGCCGTGGCAGCTCCGGCGATCTTCAACGATTACCGCGAATTGCAGATCGGTCTTTGGGTGCTGAGCTACGCGGTGGGCGTGCTCTGCTACCGGCACCGCAGCCGGGCGATGGTGCTCGCCGCCGCGGTCGGCGCGCTGCTGGTCGTGGGCGGGTTGCCGCTCCTGCGCTCGTGGTTCGACGACAGTCCCGGGCTCGCCGGCGAGTACGCCGATTTCTTCAAACAGCGCTGGCCGTACCTCGTGGCCGCGGTGGTCGGCCTCGGGATCAGTTTCCTGCAGGGCCGCCGGCTGCTGACGGAATGGCGCCCGCGCACCGGCGTGTTCGCGATGTTGCTCTGCGTCGGTCTCGGCGCGGTCTTCGTGATGCAGTGGGGCAAGCGCAGCGCGGTCGAGGTCCTGAGCGCCTCGCGCAATTTCTACGGCACCCTCAAGGTTTACAATTACAACGCCGACGATCCCGAGGAAAACTACCGCCTGCTCCTGCACGGGGCGACGACGCACGGGTTCCAATTCACCAAGGCGGAGAAGTCGGTCATGCCGACGAGCTATTATGCCGATTCGAGCGGCGTCGGCCGCGCGCTCAACTCGCTGCCGCAGACTCCGCGCCGCCTCGGCCTCGTCGGGCTCGGCACCGGCTCGCTCGCGGTGTACGCGAGCAAGGGCGACTACCTGCGCATCTATGAAATCAATCCCGAGGTCGAGCGCCTCGCCCGCGAGCAATTCAAGTACCTCGAATACTGCCAGGCCAAGGTCGACGTCGTCATGGGCGACGCGCGGCTGATGATGGAAGACGAGGTCGACGGCAAACCGGGCCAGCAGTTCGACCTGCTCGCCCTCGACGCCTTCAGCAGCGATGCGATCCCGGTCCACCTGCTGACCAAGGAGGCTTTCGCCATTTACGAGAAGCAGCTGAAGCCCGACGGCGTGCTCGCGATCCACATTTCCAACCGCTACCTCGACCTGCGTCCGGTGGTGGAAAAACTCGCGGCGCACTTCGGCTACGAGGCCGTGACGATTTCCGACGACAGCGAGCCGGAGTGGTGGATTTACGCGACGACGTGGATGGTCCTGTCGAAGAACAAGGCCTTCATGGCGAGCGAACGCCTGCGCGACGCCGCCGACGCACCGGAGGCGACGGCCTCGAATATTCCGCTGTGGACCGACGACTTCGCGAGCTTGTACGCGATTATGAAGTGAGTCCGGCCGCCGCGCGTTTGACGCCGCGGCGGTGCCGGGCACGGTGACGCGCATGCGACGGATTTTGTTTTCGCTGCTGCTCGGCCTCGCCGCCGGGGCCGGTTCCCTCGCGGCGACCGCGCCCGCGGACACCGAGATCGTGCGGGCCGTGGAGAAATGGCGCGGCGAGCGGGTGGGGCGATTGACCGCCCCCGACGGTTGGCTCTCGTTGATCGGCCTGCACTTCCTGCAGCCGGGACCGAACCGCGTCGGCTCCGCCGCGGACAACGACATCGTCCTGGCCAAGGGCCCGGCCCGGCTCGGCACGGCGACCTTCGCCGCCGACGGACAGATCACGCTCGAACTGGCAGCCGGTGCGGCCGCGACCTACGAGGACGCGCCATTCACGAAAACGGTGCTCCGCCCCGAGCAGGGGACGACGCCGGGCGCGCTCGTGAAATTCGGCACCGTTTCCCTCTACGCACTCGAGCGCGGCGGCAAAATGGCGCTGCGGGTCAAGGACAGCGCCTCACCGCGCCTGACCGGCTTTCTTGGGATCGATTATTTCCCGATCGATCCGCGGTGGGTACTCGCGGCGACGTGGGTGCCGTACGAGAAGGCGCGGTTCGTACCCTACACCAACAGCCGCGGCCAGCCGGACCGCGCCCTGGTGCCCGGCAAGGCCGTCTTCACGTATCAAGGTCAGACCTACGAAATCGAGCCGCATGACGACGGCCCGGGGACGCGTCCGTATTTCGTGCTGTCCGATACGACCAGCGGCACCGAGACCTACGGGGCCGCGCGTTTCCTCTACATCGACCGGCCGGCGGGGGGGCCGTTGGTCCTGGATTTCAACCGCATGCAGAATCCGCCCTGCGCGTTCACGCCCTTCGCCGCCTGCCCGCTGCCGGCCAAGGGCAACCGGCTGCCGTTTCCCGTCCGCGCCGGCGAGAAGCGGTACCGCGGCGAGGAGCATTGAGGCCGGCTTCGCAGTTGAGAGCACTTGGTTGAGGGTTGAGAGCAAAACCCAACCGAGCCCGACTTCCCCGGCCGCGGGGAGGTCTTCGTTCCATCGGATCGATCTCTCAACCCTCAGCTCTCAACTCCCAACTCTGGCCGCCGCGGCCCTTCATCCCGCTTCGATCATGCGGAGAAAATGGCGGTCGGTGGCGAGGTCGGGCCGCGGGTTGGGCACGAGGAAGTCGTGGGCCGGGGCCGGGCCGCTGAGCGTGAACGCACTCGGGGCGAGCAGCGGGCGGGCGGCGCGCAGGGCGGCTTGAGCCGGCTGGGTCGGTTGCGGGCGGGGGAGGAGGCGGTCTTGGGTGATCATGGGCGTTGGGCGCCCTTCCCGTGCCAGTCCGCAGAGGCCAAAAAAAAGCCCCTCCGGTTTGGCACCGGAGGGGCAGAGTCGTGAGACGTCAGAACCCTCTCGGCGCCTTGGTAACGGCGGAGACAACGGATACGACGACGGCGACGACCACGGAAACGTGGGCGGCAAACGGAACGGTCGTAGCAGCGTTGAGGGACATGACGGAGCCCAGAGCAAACGCGGCGGGCCGCGCGGCTGTCAAGCGCGCGTTCCCGACCCAAGGGCAGGCGCCGCCCCGCGCGCGTAGGGGCGCGCCTCGTGCGCGCCCGACCCGAACAGGCTCGGATTGATTGAATGGGATCATCCGCGGCGGTCGGGCGCGGACCTTGCGGTCGGGCGCGGACGGGCCGCGCACCTACGGTTCCGCAGGATTCGCGAACCGGTGCTCCCGACTGTCCGGCAAGGGGGGCCGTTGCCCGCGCGGAGCGGTCCGGGCCACGGTTGTATCCCCCTTGAGGACTGGGTGCTTGCAGCGGCTTCCGGTCTCTGTCCGCTTCTGCTGCGTTTCCGCCGCCTGACCGCGGTGTTGCCCATGTCCGCATCATCTTCGTCGACCTCTTCGTCCCCGGCCGTCCGCCGTCGTTACGCCATCGTGGGCCTCGGCTCGCGTCATGAGCTCTACCAGGACGCCATCGAGGTCGCCCACGCCGCGCACGCGGAATTGGTCGCGATCTGCGATGTGAATCCGGGCCGGATCGAGGTCGCCCGCCAGCGGTCCCGCCGCAACGGCGCCGCGCTGCCCCGTGCCTACATCGCGCCGGAATTCGAGGCGCTGCTGCGCGAACAGCGGCCCGACATCGTGATCGTGACGACCTCCGATGCATCGCACCACGATTACCTGATCCGCGCGATGGAGGCGGGCTGCGACGTCATTACCGAGAAGCCGATGACGACCGAGGCGGACACCTGTCGCCGGATTCTGGAGACGCAGGCGCGGACGGGGCGGCGTTGCCGGGTGACCTTCAACTACCGGTATTCGCCGCCGCGTTCGCAGGTGAAGGACATTCTGATGAGCGGGGAGATCGGCGACGTGCTGTCGGTCGATTTCCATTGGTTGCTGAACACGCACCACGGGGCGGACTACTTCCGGCGCTGGCATGCGCAGAAACGGAATTCCGGCGGCCTCTTCGTGCACAAGGCGACGCACCACTTCGATCTCGTGAACTGGTGGCTCGGCGCGCAGCCCGTATCCGTGATGGCCACGGGCAAACGCGAGTTCTACACGCCCGCGATGGCGAAACGCCTCGGGCTTTCCGGCCCGCACGAGCGCTGCCACACGTGCCCCGAGCAGGCGAAGTGCGGCTTCTTCCTCGATCTGGCGGGCACCGCGAAGCTCAAGTCGCTCTACCTCGACCACGAGACGCACGACGGGTACTGGCGCGACCGTTGCGTTTTCCGGCCCGAGATCGACATCGAGGACACGATGAACGCGCTGGTGAGCTACAACACCGGCGCGACGCTCAGCTATTCGCTCAACGCCTTCAACGCGTGGGAGGGCTACACCGTGGCTTTCAACGGCACCAAGGGGCGGCTTGAGCACAGCATTGTCGAATCCGTCTACGTCAACGGCACCGAAACCGTCCAGGGCGGCGTGGCCGAGGACGGCGTGAAGATCCGCGTGATCCCGTTGCGGGGCGGCGGCTACGATCTTCAGCCGTGGAGCGCGGCCGGCGACCACGGCGGCGGGGATCGGCTGATGCTGGAGGATATCTTCCTGCCCGAGCGGCCGGCGGACAAATATCTCCGCTCCGCGGACGAACGCGCCGGGGCGCAGTCGATTTTGGTCGGCATCGCCGCGAACCGGAGCCTGCAAACCGGCGC